>QKEH01000143.1 GCA_003252385.1 Bacteroidota bacterium
GGTCATTCCGGCTGCCCGGAACTCCTGTCCCAATTCCGGCCTAGTCGCCAGTTCCTGCACCGCCAGCTGTCGCTGCCGGATTTGTTCGGTATCGAGTGTTTCGGTATGAAAAAGCCGGGCCAGCAGCTGCTTACCCTCGCAGGTAACCGTGCGAGCCACAAACTGAAATACCGATCCCTTGCCAAACAGATCCATATCGTAACTGTAGGCATGGTTGGTATTCATGTATTCCTCGCCTGGATCAAACGCGGTGTAATCGTATTCCAGACTGCGTAGTTCCTGCTGGTTAATCCATTGCAGATGACGGAGCCTTTCCTGTTGCCTTTTGAGCTTCTGGCTTCGGGTTACCAGAAAAAGAAAAAGCACCAGCAATACGGTTGTTACAGACAGTCCTGATACAAGCCCGGCCGGAATCAGTACAAATACGGAAGGAAAAAGAACCAAAAAAACCAGCAGTCGCGCTGCTCCCGTCCATCGTGCCAGGTTGCGCAGCTTATGTGCCTGTTGGGTCAGCTCCCGGAGCCGCAGGGTATAAAAAGTGTTTGGAGGAGTCATCATGTATTTAATTCCAGAGCCATTACCTTTAAAAATGTTTTACAGTTCGGATGATAGGTTTTATGAGTATCGAAATGCCAAACCCAGTGCTGCAGGTTTCTGCCTTCCGGAAGGGGGCAATGAATCAGGGGCAACGACCCAATCTCCCGCCCCCTCTCATCCAGGTGCTGCTCTTCATAATCGGTAACAAAGCAGGAGACATAATTGTCCAGCAATTCGAAATGAGCCTGTTGTATTCTCCCGCGCAGGGTATTCAGCTCGCAGCCGGTGAGGGTGTAGAATTTTCGGATATAATCCAAAATCAGAATATCCAGCTGGTTCAACAGATTTACCGACACGACCCGGTCGGCCGGCAAGGGTAAACAAAAGGCTTCGGGCTGCAGGGCACGCAACAGTTTCACGGAATCGGCCTTCTGCCAATGCGAGCAAAGCTGATAAGTTTTCTGAATAAGCCCTCCTGTCAGATCCATCTCTACCCATTTCACCCGGGGTTGGGAGGCGTATTGCTCCCGCACCCGGCCGGGATGGCGCAAATCGTAACAATGTACCTCATTAAAGCGTTCCAGCAGAAAATCCATGGGCACATCGAGCAACCAGCCACTGCCCAGTACAGCCACGCTGCTGCCCGTTGCGGTATCCAACGCCCGGCAAATGTAATTTTTCGTATAATGCAAATGCCCCTCCCAGGCAGTCCGCTCGTAGCCGTAACGCAGCCAAATGCCATCCTGATCGGCAAGAAGCCCCATTTTGCGAAGCACCCTGGAAGCAGGATGGTATATTTTTCCGGAAGGTTCGATGGTGTTTCAGCCATTAAATGAAGGCTAAAAATACAAAAATCGGGCATACCTGCTGGTGCGCTCCAATAAAAGTAGACGGGTTGTTTTTCTCCCGTGAAATGAACCAAGTTGAAAACTTTCCGTATACGCTCACGAATTCCAAAGCCGGAGTTACTAATTTGGCAAAACAAGTTGTTCTCAATTTTTTACCACAAAAACTATTTAAGATGCTTAAAAACAAACTGAAAGCACTGTTCGTTAGTTGTTTAATTACCGTATCGACCCTGGGTTTCTCCCAGGCAGCTCTGGATACCATTGTTAAAATTGAAGGTAAAATTATGCCGGTAGATGTACTTAAAGTAACCTCGCAATATGTTAGCTTCCAGGTTCCCGGCGACAAGGAGAACTACACCATGGAACGAAAAGAAATTCAGAAAATCATTTACAAAACCGGCCGGGTGGAAGAATTCAACAAACCGGTGTTTATGGTGGTGGACGATTACGCCTGGGAAGCCATATGGCTTACCGAGGATAAGAAGGATGTGGTGGACTACTATAAGCGGGGCTTTATTTCGGCCAGCTCATCGGCCAGCGACCGCAGCCCGAAGGCGGCTAAAAAGAATGCCACCATCCGGCTTCAGAAAAAAGCCGCTGCCATGAAAGGCAATGTGGTGTTGGTAACCAAAAAACAAGCCACCGGGGGCTATGGCGAATATCCCGGTTACATTATTGAAGGGGTGGTATATGGTTTTGAACCGCTGCCCGAAGGCGAGGAAGTAAACCAGGAAGGAGCCATCGATGGCGATGTGGTTCTCTGACAGCATCGAATTGCTCTAAAAACTATAACAACGCCGGGAGATGGTATCGTCCCGGCGTTGTTATTCCGGATGGTTTCTGAATTAACCGACCGGTTCCCATTTTAAAACGACCCGTTCAAAACAGCGCATTCATCAGACGGTCGATCCATTCAGGATGCAAGTCGGCACTTTCCGTCAGGCTTTGCCGGAGTTGCTCCAAAACAAAGGGTTTACCGGCCATACCCTTCCGTATTTTCTCTTCCGCTTCGGCAGCCACACCGGTAATTTGCACGTTTTCCACTACTCCGTTTTTAACTGCAAGAAGCAGCGCTACATCCCGGCCTTCAAAGGGCACATGTGCATTTACGGTAAAAGGGGGCGAATAGGCAAAAATCCATTCCGGGGTGCTGTATTTTTCATCGCGCAGTTTTTGTACATCCCGGATAATTACCTGGGGAAACTCCATCCGCACGGCTGTCTGATGGGTGTGCTCCATAAAACTCAGCAGGCCTTCCACAAAATCATCGACCGACATGGGTTGGTTCAGGTAATTGGAAATATTGGTAACCTTCGACCGATTGGATTGCACTGCCCGGTCGGTAAACCTTCCCGGTACCACCTGAATGGCCATATTGAGCCGCTCCAGGTTGGCACCAAACAGCAGAGTGCCGTGATGCAACACCCGACTCCGGTACACATGCTCGGCATTGCCCGATACTTTCAACCCTTCCACCAAAATATCGTTGCGCGTCCCAATTTCGGCGGGTATTCCCAGGGTAGCCAGATAATCTACCACCGGTGACACAAAACGACGAAAATCAATCAGTTTGCCCTTTTCGCCATTAATGAGATAGGTAAAATTCACATTTCCATCGCCATGAAACACCGTGCCTCCCCCGGAGAGCCGCCGGGCTACCGGCACACCCTCGCGTTGTAAAAACCGGTAATTAATCTCAGCCATGGCGTTTTGATGCTTGCCCACCACTACGCTGTCTTCCGATTGCCATAGCATGAAATACGTTTCGGTATCCCGCTTTAACAGGTATTCTTCCAGTGCCAGGTTGAAATAGATATCGCGCGACGGACTTAATAGAAGCTTCATGAATACAACATTACATTCGGAAAAAGTTGTAATTTAACCTTTCCTATTCAAGCACCAAAATTAGAATTATATGGAAAAGCTCGTCGAACGTTTTCTTAAGTATGTGCAAATTGACACCCAGTCGGACGAAAATTCAGGAACCTTTCCCAGTACGGCTTCCCAACACGAATTTTCGCATATCCTCATTGAAGAATTGCTGGCACTGGGTCTGCATGATGCCGCCCTCGACGATAACGGTTACGTGATGGCTACCTTGCCGGGCAATACCGACCACGAGGTGCCGGTAATCGGATTCATTGCTCACATGGATACCAGTCCCGACTTCACCGGAAAAAATGTAAACCCCCAGATTTTTGATTCGTACTTCGGAAAACCCCTGTCGCTGAATAAGAAAGAACGCATTCTTCTCTCAGCCACTGATTTCCCGGCGCTCAATCATTATTTGGGCAAGGCTCTCATTACCACCGATGGCACCACCCTGCTGGGAGCTGATAACAAGGCCGGCATTGCCGAGATCATCACGGCCATGGAGGAGCTGATCCAAAATCCGGAGATTAAACACGGCCCCATTCGTATTGCCTTTACCCCCGATGAGGAAATTGGCCGGGGAGCCGACAAATTTGACGTGCAGAAATTTGGTGCCGATTTTGCCTATACCATTGATGGAGGCCCCATTGGCGAACTGGAATTTGAAAACTTCAATGCAGCCAGTGCGCGTATTCACATTCAGGGGCGTAACGTACATCCGGGATCGGCCAAACACCGCATGAAAAACTCCATGAGTATTGCCCTGGAGCTGGAGCGCATGCTGCCTTTAAACGAAAAACCCGAGTACACCGAAGGCTACGAAGGCTTTTACCACATGACCGAGATGCAGGGCACCGTAGATTATACCACAGTAAAATACATTATTCGTGACCACGACAAAAAAGAGTTCACCAAGAAAAAAGAGTTACTGATTAAAGTAGTAGACCATTTGAACCTGAAATACGGCAGTGGTACAGTGCGCCTAATTTTAACGGATCAGTACTACAACATGAAAGAAAAAATAGAACCGGTTTTTCATATTGTGGAATTGGCCATGAAAGCCATGAACAAAGCCGGTGTTACCCCAAAGGTTCAACCCATACGCGGGGGGACCGATGGTGCCCGCCTTTCCTACATGGGGCTGCCCTGCCCGAACATTTTTACCGGCGGGCACAATTTCCACAGCCGCTACGAGTTTATCCCCATCGATTCCATGAAAAAAGCCGTAGAGGTGATCAAAAACATAGTGGAACTGAATGCCCAAAAGGCTTAGCGTACCGCACTACAGGCAATAAATTACCCCGAAGAAAGCCGTAAAATCCAAAGCCAGAGCTAAAGGGGATTGTCCTTATCCTGACGGATATTTCATATGAACATCCATATCCGCAACCGACTTCATACAGGTAAGGGGTTCTGTGCAATTCTTGTTTGTCTGCCGGCGCATACCTGAGCAGCTTTCAGTATAAAAAAACAGCCATTTCGTGATATATGTCCCTTCTGCTTTCCTGCCGTTTCTCCCTGAATTGTATTAATTTTGCGCAAGGTTCCAAGGCTCCTCTCGGAACCAACCCAATAAACAGGCATGACAAGGATAAAAGGAGGATCTGGTATGAAAAACGTGTTGTATTTTGGAGCAATTGGTGTTCTGGTGGTAAGTATCCTGATTATTACCGGAGGAACCCATCTGGAAACAGATTCCACCCGGCAAGCCCCGGTGTTGGTTCCCAAACTGCCCGACAGCCTCCGTTTTTGTGGAGAAGCTGTACCATTACAGTTTTTTGATGTGTACGAAAGCCTGGAGCGTGAGCTGATTATAAATAGCTTTCTGCACTCGCAAACGCTGATATGGCTCAAAAAAACAGGGCGCTACTTTCCAGTGATTGAGCCCATACTGGCAGCCCACCACATACCCGACGATTTCAAGTACCTGGCCGTTGCCGAAAGCGGTTTATCGCATGTGGTGTCGCCTGCTGGTGCACGGGGATTTTGGCAAATACTCGAAGGCACCGCCAAAGACTACGGGCTCGAAGTAAACGAGTGGGTGGATGAACGCTATCAACTGGAGAAGGCTACCGAAGCCGCCTGCCGGTACTTGCAGGATTCCTACGACACCTTTCAAAACTGGACCCTGGTAGCAGCCTCTTACAATGCAGGACGACGGGGAATTACCCGCCAGATTGACCGCCAGTCCGAAACCAATTATTACGATCTGCTCCTGAACGAAGAAACCGCCCGTTACGTATATCGAATTTTAGCGATCAAACAAATAGTGGAAAGCCCGGAACAATATGGTTTCATTCTTTCCGAGGCGGATTACTACCGCCCTATGAACAGCCATGCGAACACCGTAACCACAACCATTGAGAACCTTTCCGAATACGCCCGGAAGAACCAAACCAGCTATAAGCTGTTAAAACTCTTCAACCCTTGGCTGCGCGACAATTCGCTGCCCAACTCCCACGGAAAAGCCTATCGGATTCTTATCCCGGAAACCCGACTGCTAACTAACCAAGCCGATAATTAAGGCCGGGGCAATAAATTAGAAATATATCTCAACAACCACCATGGAAACGTACGCATACGAACAGGAATCGAATGAGGAGATAAAGGTGTACGGTGCCCGTGTGCACAATTTGAAGAACATTGATCTTACCATTCCCAGAAACCAGCTTACGGTAATCACCGGCCTGAGCGGGAGCGGCAAATCGTCGTTGGCTTTCGATACCATTTATGCCGAAGGACAACGTCGCTATATAGAAACCCTTTCGGCATACGCGCGCCAGTTTCTGGGAAATATGGAGCGCCCCGATGTGGATAAGATCACGGGTTTGTCGCCGGTAATCAGCATTGAACAAAAGACCACCAATAAAAACCCGCGCTCAACCGTGGGTACCACCACCGAAATCTACGATTTTCTGCGGCTGTTATACGCGCGTGCCGGCGAAGCCTTTTCCTACGAAACCGGCGAGAAGATGGTGCGCTATACCGACGAGCAGATCATAGATTTGGTGCTTGAAAAATTTGAGAACAAAAAAACCTACATACTGGCACCGGTGGTACGTAACCGCAAGGGCCACTACAAGGAGCTCTTCGAGCAAATTTTACACAAGGGCTTCCTGCACGTCCGCATCGACGGGGTAATCACCGAAATCCGTCATGGCTTGCGGCTCGACCGGTACAAGAACCACAGCGTGGAAATTGTTATCGATAAGCTGTTGGTTAAACCCGACGACCGAAAACGCCTGCAGCAATCTGTAGCCACGGCTATGCAGCACGGAAAAGGCACCATCCAGATTCTGGAAAAGGACAGTAAAGACTCCCCTCGCTTCTTCAGCCGCCAGCTCATGTGTCCGGGAACCGGCATCTCTTACGACGAGCCGGCTCCACACTCCTTTTCCTTTAACTCGCCCCAGGGTGCCTGCCCCGAGTGTAACGGACTGGGCACTATCGATCAGGTGGACATCAACCTGATTATTCCCGACCAGAAAAAATCCATACGGAAAGGAGGTATTGAGCCCCTGGGCAAATACCGAAACAGCTTAATTTTTTGGCAGATCGAAGCCATTGGCCGCAAGTACGATTTTACCCTCGACACCCCCATCAACCGGTTAGCCGAGGATGCACTAAAAATCATCCTCTACGGATCGGAAGAATCCTTTCAGCTGGAAAACACACCGTTAGGAGCCTCTTCGAATTACTTCCTGAGCTTCGAAGGCGTGGTTACCTACCTGAATTCGGCACAGGCTGCCAATGCGAAATCGGCCTCTAAAACCGAAGAGAGCTGGGCGAGCCAGTTTGTAAAGAAAATAACCTGTCCGGTATGCCACGGGCAACGCCTGAAAAAAGAATCGCTCTGGTTTAAAATTCACCATAAAAACATTGCCGAGCTGGCCGCCATGGACATTGCCAATTTGGCTGGCTGGCTGAGCGATATTGAAAAACACCTGAGTGCCCGGCAAAAAAAGATTGCAGTTGAAATTCTGAAAGAGCTGCGCACCCGGGTACAGTTCCTGCTCGATGTGGGCTTGGGTTACCTGTCGCTAAACCTGCCCTCGCGCACGCTTTCCGGCGGCGAAAGCCAACGCATTCGCCTGGCCACCCAAATTGGCTCCCAGCTGGTGAACGTGCTCTACATTCTCGACGAACCCAGCATTGGGCTGCACCAGCGCGACAACGTAAGGTTGATCAATGCCCTGCGTTCGCTGCGCGACACGGGAAACTCCATTATTGTGGTGGAACACGACAAGGAAATGATGGAATCGGCCGATTACCTGGTGGATATGGGGCCGCGGGCCGGACGCCACGGCGGCGAAATTGTGGCTGCCGGCACCCCCGCCGAAGTAATGCAGGCCGAAGGACTGACTGCACAATACCTGCAGGGCAAACTAGCCATTGAAACCCCTAAGGAACGTCGAAAAGGAAATGGCCACCACCTGATCATCCGAGGAGCCACCGGGCACAATCTGAAAAATGTGGATCTGGATCTGGAGCTTGGCCGGCTGATTTGCATTACCGGCGTTTCGGGAAGCGGAAAATCTTCGCTCATCAACGAAACCCTGTTTCCAGCATTGAGCCGGCATTTTTACCGTTCCCTCAAGGAGCCGCTACCGTACACCAGCATCGAAGGGCTGGAGCATATCGACAAAGTGATTGATGTGGATCAGTCGCCCATTGGTCGCACCCCGCGTTCGAATCCGGCCACCTACACCGGCGTTTTCTCCGACATTCGCAACCTGTTTGCCCAAACCACCGAAGCCAAAATACGGAACTATTCGCCGGGGCGTTTCTCCTTCAACGTAAAGGGTGGACGTTGCGAAACCTGTCAGGGAGCAGGGCTGCAAACCATCGAAATGAACTTTTTGCCCGATGTGTATGTCGAATGTCGCGACTGCAACGGCAAACGCTACAACCGCGAAACCCTGGAGGTGAAATACAAAGGCCGCACCATTAACGATGTGCTCGATATGACCATCAACCAGGCTTGCGAATTTTTTAAAAACCTGCCAGCCATCCATAAAAAAGTTGCGGCTCTGCGCAAAGTGGGTCTGGGCTATGTAAAACTGGGGCAACCATCCACCACCTTGTCGGGTGGTGAAAGCCAACGCATCAAGTTGGCCGCCGAACTGGCCAAACGCGATACCGGAAAAACCCTTTACATACTGGACGAACCCACCACAGGATTGCACTTCGAAGACATACGGGTGCTGCTGGAGGTGTTGCAAAAACTCGTCGACCGGGGCAATACGGTGCTCATTATTGAACACAATCTCGATGTTATTCGGGTAGCCGACTACATTGTGGATATGGGCAAGGAAGGCGGACAGAAAGGAGGAACCATTCTCTGCAAGGGTACGCCGGAAGAAATTAGTGGAAATACCGAAAGTTATACGGCCATTTACTTAAGAACCGAACTCGAAAGACAGGGTACAGAAACCAGCAAAGATCCCGGTTCGGCTACTCCTTTACAATAAAAACGTCCTCGTTGGGGCGCTTCATCAGGTACTGCTCGCGGGCAAACTTTTCGAGGTTCTCGTCGTTGGTTTTTAACTCTTTGAGCCGCCTGGCATCTTCCACAATCTTTTTCTCGAAATAGGTTTTATCGTCTTCCAAACGATTTAGCACTCTCAGGTTTTGGAAACGTTCCAGCAGGTTGTTCTGATCGAAAAAGGCCACCCAAAGCACAAAAAGGGTGGTTGCAAGTATATACTTGTTTTTCAGCTTCTTCCAGTTAATTTTTTCCAATAGCTTCTTCACCATAGCATGTCATGATAGGGTAACAAAAATAGGCGCTTTGAATCGCCCGGTCAATAAAAGCTACAAAAAGTTATCCGCCATTTTACCGTACCGAGCCACCCTCTTATCATCAATGATCCCGGGAACATAAAGTGCTGCAACCCTCAACTGCGGTATAGCAAACCCCCGAGAGACAACTATCCGTTGTGCCGGAGTACATTTTAATCGAGACCGGGAGGAGACCACTCCTCAATTCCCTGGGCTTCCTTTTGAGCAGAATACTGCACCCAAAAAGGTTTTTCGCCGGCCAGTGGAATATTTTCATTCACCAGGTAAGGAAGAACCGAATCCCACCACCGATCGTACGCCAGCTGCATCTCGACAACCTGGCCGGGGTGTTCCGAAGCCACATCTCTGGTTTCTCCCGGATCATTATAAAGATCGTACAACTCGCTATTATTAACCAGACGATACTGTTCGTTGCGAACGGCACAATTTATATATTTCCATGCCTGAGGATTGGAGCTTTCTTCCGTCCCCAGCCATTTCGGATCAATGATCTGCCCGTTGGTGTTATTGGGGTTAAGTGGCCATCGGCCTCCGTGCACAAACCGATATCTGTCAGGCTGTTCCACTTCCTTTCCCTGCAAATAGGGCAAGAAGCTTTGTCCGTCCAGGTCTGGCAGATCCGAAATGTCCATCCCAACAATATCGGCAAGTGTAGGCAGAATATCGTAATGATTCAGCAACACTTCGATCTGTTGCCCAGCTTTAAACTTCCCGGGCCAACGGATAAAGAAGGGCACCCGGGTGCCTCCTTCATACGGACTGCCCTTAAAACCTCGCATACCGGCATTATAGGTCGCTTCGTGCTCCGCCTTATGAATGGCATGCGATTTTCCATTATCTGTCATAAAGATAACTATCGTGGATTGAGCCAAATCCCAGGCATCCAACTTATCCAGCAATACCCCCAGATTATCGTCAATATTTTCAATCATCGCATAGTAGCCCCGGGCATCTTCCGGATAGCCCTGTCGGTTGAACTTTTCCTTGTATTTATCCGGGGCAAAGAAGGGGTCGTGAGCTGCGTTGGTAGCAATGTAGGCAAAAAAGGGCGTATGGTTCCGCGATTGCTTCCTGATCCAGCCAAGAGCCTGGGAAAAGATTACATCGGTACAAAACCCTTTTGTTTTCACAAAAGTTCCATTGTGCTTAAAAACCGGGTCGAAATACCGGTTTTCAGGAACATCCGCCCCGGATCCCGGAAACGCCTGACCAATTCCACCTGAACCGTGAATGAACACCTCGTCAAACCCCCTCCGGTCGGGTTGGTATTCGGGCTCGTCGCCTAAATGCCATTTCCCAAAAATACCCGTGGTGTAATTGGCTCTTTTTAGCACTTCGGGCAAGGTGGCAATGTGCAGTGCCATACGTTCCCGCTCTAATAGGGTATGGGTAATCCCATTCTTAAAAGGATGCCTTCCTGTCATAATAGCTGACCGGGTAGGAGAACAAGTTGGGCTCACCTGAAAATCGTTCAGTGAAATTCCCTGCGATTTCAAATCATCCATGGAGGGGGTTGAAACGTCCGGACTACCATTGGCCGAAATATCGGCATATCCCTGATCGTCGGTCAGTATTAAAATGATGTTGGGCATTTCCACAGGGGATTTGCAACCTGTTAACCAGGCTATCGCCAACAGGGTCGAAAAAAACTTCATAGGAGACGTTACAAGGGTTAAACGCATGGAATCTGTTTTTTACAAGTCCGGAACTCAATCGATGCGGACTGCAATACCATTGTGATTTACTTCGAAAAAAGGAAAGATACCCCTATATATCGAAACAGAACAAAATTTGGCATTCCGGTTGGAGTCCATGAATAGCAGGAAACATACTAAACACATACCCATTCAAAAAAATCAGCGGGAAAGCAAGCTGCTGCTCCCCCGCCGATACATCTTGCGAGCACCCGGTACATATAGTACGACGTGCTCTATGTGTCAGCCCTGTGGATAAGGGTTTTTATTCGCGAATACCCGGTTTATTCGTAGGTAACCACGTACCAGCTGCTATCATCGCCCTGCTTCCGATTGGGTTTTCCGGGTTGTACTTCCACTCTCACGGAAGGTTCAAATTTACGCGCCATAGCGGTGATTATACCCCGGTCGAAATCGCAGGGATACGGATTTTTACATTCCATAATCAGTTCCTTTTTAAGCTGATCGTAGCTTACCAGCTTGTAATATCCTATTTCGCCATTCCGATGGTTCATATTGTAGGCCACATCTATAGCTCCCAGAGCTTTATCGATACGATCCACTTCGGGAGGAAATTTGGCATTGGCCGGAATACCTTTCCCAATTTCGAACAGGGTATTCGTGCCAAATTTTTCGGCAATCACCCGGAAAGAATCCAGCCAGGCTTGCTGACAGTACCAGGCACCGGGTTGAGGATCTTCAATGCCATTGTCTTTTAAAATACTAAGCGCCTTCACCCGCATAAACTCAGGAAAAGAATTCACGGTGGTCAGTACGGTTTCGCCGTTCACCTGAACACCCGATTGAAATTGCTGAAATTGTGCCATAATTCAAAAAGATTGTATTTGAAATTAGAGTAATACCCCGGTAACTCCCAAAAGGCTCACTAACAGAAGCTCTATCGGGTAGAAACTTTGGTTCTTTTTAAAATTAGAAAAGTCCAACCAGGGTTCCAAGTTGAATTATCAACATTCATTTTGCATTTACCAATTAGAAACAGAAAGGGGTGCAACTGGTCGCTGCACCCCTTTCTGTTTTTTTTACACCGCTCCCTAGCGCCAGGTAGGTGCACGTTATTGAATTACCATTTTGGTAATGTGATACATTTGGGCATTGCGGATGCGAATAAAATACAATCCGGACGGCAAGCCGCTTACTTCCAATTCATCGCTGTAATGCAAATCGTTGAATTCCTTCGAAAGCACCACGCCATTGGTACTGCTGATTACTTCCAGGATATAGGTTCCGGGGTCTTCCAGTTCAGCTTCTATATGAATTACATCCTGAGCCGGGTTCGGGTACATGCTTACCTGTATCCGGTCTCCTGCCAACTGATTCAATGCCAGGTCGTCGGTGAGGTATACCGTGCGAGTGGTGCGGCAACCGTTCGATCCTGTTACAGTAACCGCGTAGGTGCCGATTCGGGTAGCTGTAAAGCTGGTGCCCGTCGAACCATCGCTCCACTGGTAAGAGTTGTAACCGCCCGGAACGGTAAGGGTATGCGGGAACACCACTTCCTGTGCTGCGGGGCCCAAGTCGACTTCGGGGCTGGGCAACAGACTGATACTCCGTTCGAAGAGGTCGTTTTCCGGACGCAAATCGCCAGAAACGGTTAGATCCACTCCCAGATTGGCCACACTCTCACCCTCAAGAACCAGGGTGTTCAGGGTGGTATGTATCCGCGAATCGCCGGCCTGCCATATCCCCGTGGTTTCAAAATGCTCAGTAAACAGCAGTACGCTGTTCACGTAGTAGTTTAACGTAATATTCGCACCCTGCCGCAACAGGTTCCCGTTATTGAGAATCGTTACATCTACATCTTCGTACGCACCGGCACAGCTGGTAGCATCCAGCGCAACAGCAGTTACCATGTAATCCAGAATATCGAGGTTCAGGAATTTGGAATCGCTGCCATGACAGCCGGTAACCGTGTCGGTAACAGTAACTGAAATGGTACCCCGATTGGTAGCAGTGAAGAAGCGCCCGGTAGAACCATCCTGCCAGGAGTAGCCATAGTTAGCCCCTGTACCAGCATCAAACAACATCTCGGTCTGGTAATAGGTCTGATCCTCATCGATAGGCAAATTCACCACCGGATTGGTGTTGGTATACACCAGCGTATCGAGCGTGTCGTTGTAGGTGCGCAAATCCCCGGCGGCAAGGGCAGTCAGGTTGAAAACGTAATTACCAAACGCCGTAAGATTCACATTGCCTGCAAAACTATGATCGTAGGTCTGTCCCGGTTTCAGTCCGGCTACATGAATGGTTTCGGTAACCCGCGGAGTAGATCCTATCCGATAGCTTAGCTGAATATTGTCGCTCAACTGAAGGGTGTCACTTCCTGTATTTTGTATGCGCAGGCGCACCGGCTCGGTTCCACTTCGGTTGCAGCTCGACTGCGGACTCAACAGCCCTACCGTAGAAATATCGCGTATGCGGAACCAAATAGCCATATCATCGGAAGCCGGACATCCGTTCACATCTACCACTTGCAGGGTATAGCTTCCCGAACGGTCGATGGTGCGGGCACCCGTTGTAACACCATCGCTCCACAAGTAGCTGACCAATTGCGGACTTTCCGGGTTGATCGTATAACTCAGCGCTGGCACAATGGTATCGCGACCCAGGTTGAGATCGTAGTAACCAAATACCGTGATGGATCGGGAAAGGGTATCGTTACTGGTCACCGTATCGCCTCCGTAATCGGTATAAGTCTTAATAGAGTAAGTATCCGGAGTGCTGAAGTTTTCAGTAGCATGGGTAAAGGTGAACCAACGGCGCGCTCCCGAATATAAGGGCACATCGAGGGTTAAAGAGTCTTTGACCAGCGGGCCTCCGTCTACCTGGTAATAAAGAACAATTTTATCATCAATGATCAGGCTGTCGGTACCAAAGTTGCGCAGCTGCACCTGTACCTGCTCGGCACTACCCAGCTCACACGCCGACTGCGGCCAGATAATACTGTCGATGCCCACATCGTTAAACAGCAGCTCAATGTAAACGGAATCGTAAGTTTTACAGCCGTGTACCCCTTCTGTAACGGTAAGGTAGTAGGTGCCCGGAGCGCTCACATCGTAGGAAGTGGCGGTTGAGGCATCGCCCCAGAGGTAGCTGTATTGCGGATCGATAATTGGCTGAATGAACAGCGTATCGGGCTGACGGCTCGATATGGTGTCCAGCAGGCCGGTTACGGGGTTAAGCCAGGTTTGGAAAGTGTAGCTCAGGGTATCGTTATTGGTACCGTAAAACCAGGGGTCGTCTTCGATCAGCGTATAGGCATTCAGGTGGTAGGTACCTGCCGCATCCACATCAAACGTGGTGGGAACGGTAAAGCGAACACTGTCGCCCGGAGCCAAATCGCTGACGAGGTTAAAGGTACTCAGTATCGCGGGGTCACTTTCGAAATTGTACCCCAGAATAATGGTATCGCCTGCCCGCATCCGGTTGTAACCGTAGTTTTTCACCCAAAGCTCCATTTGGTCGAAGTAACCGTACTGGCAGGTGTCTGTGGGAGTACTAATGGTACTGATACCAACATCAGGAGGAGCTGGGTAAACA
>QKEH01000021.1 GCA_003252385.1 Bacteroidota bacterium
AAACGACAATGGGACAACACCAAAGTTTGGGGAGGCCTCTCGTTTCGCTCGCAGGATGCAGCTACCATTCTGGTTGGTTTGTCGTTCCAGCGGAAATACGAAATCGGCTTTTCGTACGACTTGGGCATCAACAAGCTGCGAACATACAACTCCGGGAGTTACGAGCTAATGATCGGGTTTAAATTTAACGATATCAAGGAATACTAACCGGTATTCGGTGTATGCCTTTGACCAGGCCAATGGTGTTGCCTAGTTATTCGATGGCTTCATTTAAAAACCTTACGAAAGGTACTGCCACCCGAAAGGAGTTCACAATATGTTGCAGGCTGTCGGGGTGTTGCAGTGCGGCATCGGTTACTGAACTAAGCAAGCCATAGCTCTTAAACTTCAATAGCTCAATGCCCTTAAAATCTTTGGGAAAACCTTTTGGAGCAAGTTTTAAGTGCTCTCCCTCTATAGATCCGTAAATTCTCTGCAGTTCGCTTTCGGCAAGCAGTTCGGAGAATTCCTCAAAATGTTCATAGATATCTTTCCGGATGGCTCGCAGCACCAGCACTTCGGCAGGCGGTAGGTAAATTCCACCGGCAACAAAGCAAGCTCCGGGTTCAACGTGTAAATAGTAACCCGCCCTCATCGCTTTACGCCCTCCCGGTGCAATAAATGCCCCAAAGTTAGTTTTGTAGGGTTCCTTATTCTTCGAAAACCGAACATCCCGGAATATCCTGAATATACAATCGTTAGGGGCCAGTCCGGCTACCGAAGCATCCAAACGCGAGCATTCATAAATCAGTATCTCAGTCAGGTGTTCGAATTCGGTTTTGGCTCTCTGATAAAGATCCTTATGGGCAGCATACCACTCGCGGTTGTTATTTTCCCGTAAGGCTTTCAGGAAGGAAAAAGTATTTTCAAACATAAGCATACACTTTTAGGAATAAAACTACCTCATTCCGATACGAAATGCAATGTGTTCCATCCCATTTTGCCAAACATACCTTTTCGCCCGGCATACGTTGCTTATATTTGCAGGTATGAAAAAAATAGCCCTGATTGTTGCCGGAGGTTCCGGGGAACGGATGAAATCGAGCATTCCCAAGCAGTTTTTGTTACTTGCCCGTCAGCCCATACTCATGCATACCATCGAAAAGTTTCATGCTTACGACCCCCAAATGGAAATTCGACTGGTTTTGCCTTCCAGCCAGTTAGATACCTGGCGCGATCTGTGTGAAACCCATCGCTTTTCCATCCGGGTACAAACCTTTGCGGGTGGCACCACCCGCTTCCAATCGGTTAAAAACGGCCTGCAAAATATTCCGCAGAACGCCTTGGTTGCCGTTCACGATGGCGTCCGGCCTTTGGTATCCATTGCCACCATTTCCAAATGCTTTGAAGAAGCCTCGCAATACGGTGCCGCCATACCGGTAGTTGAGCTGAACGAATCCATCCGGCGCCTGACTCCCGGCGGCTCACAGGCCGAAGACCGCACACTGTTCCGGCTGGTGCAAACCCCCCAGGTTTTTCGATCGAACCTACTGCTAAACGCCTACAATGCCCCTTATCGCGAAACCTATACCGATGATGCCAGCGTGGTCGAACAATCGGGGCATCCCATTCAACTGGTGGAAGGCAATCCGGAGAATATTAAAATCACCACATCTATGGATTTATCGATAGCCCAAAGCCTGCTTTAGCGAAAAATTTCCATTACAGGATGCCTGTAAATCAACAACTCCCCTGATACAATTACCTTTTACCGTTCTTTAAATTTATCTTTTGTCTGAAGAAATAGGAACTATTCCTTCATCGGCGAAATTCGCTTCAGCCAGAGAAAAGAGAGGTATAACTGCCTCGGGTTCCGCAACTATAAAAAAAGAAATAGGGAAGCTGCCAGCGTAGAGGCAATAATAAAAATGCGATAGGCCCGCTCTGGAAAATATTTAACCAGACGAATGCCCAAGGCAGCTCCAAGAAGAATTACCGGAACAGCAAACAGGTCGATCGACAACGATTCAGCAGAAATGGTTCTCCAGGAAAAGATATGAAAGGGCACTTTCATCAGATTCAATAACAGGTAGAACCAGGCTCCGGTTCCTATATAACTGTTTTTCGGCAAACGCATGGCGAGCAAATACAGAGTAAATACCGGTCCTGCAGCATTTCCTACCATGGAAGTAAATCCCCCCAAAACACCCAAAACAGCTGCTACCAGCCAATGGTTGGAAACGTTAAGTTTTCCTTTGCGTAAATCCTGCCATACCATTAGCGAAATACCAAGAACCACCAACCAAGCCATGGAGGTTTTAAACTGAGCATCGTTGATAAATTTACCGAAAAACACTCCGATAACAATACCAACCAGCGCAGCTGGAGCCAAGCGTAGTATATGCGCCCAATTGGCATGCCTATGGTAGTAACTCACCGCAAAAACATCGGCCACCAGCAACATAGGGAGTACAATGCCCACCGATGTCCTGCCACCAAAAATTTGGGCCATTATGGGTACGACCATCAAGCCGGCTCCCGATAATCCGGTCTTAGACATACCCAGTAACAGTCCACATAGTGCAAACTGTATCCATTCACCATAACTGAGATCCGGTACAAACATGTTGTTCTTAAAATGAAGAAGTGCAAATATCACTATTTTTACAGCAATATTTTTTATCTTCATAGAAGGGTTGTTAATCAAAAGCCCGATAACGTTAGTACTATACCCTGGTTATTTTAGTACTTTCGTGGGTTGAATTACAAAACTGCTTACATACTGATACACTTGGCATGTCGCTACAAATTGCAACGCTTACCAAAACCTTTGGCGAACAAACTGCTGTTGATGCAATTTCATTTTCACTGGTGAAAGGAGAAATCGTGGGTTTTTTAGGTCCGAACGGATCGGGTAAAACTACCACCATGAAGTGCATTTGCGGCATTCTTCCTCCCAGTTCGGGGCAGGTAAAGGTGGCAGGAACCGACGTACAGGAACAACCTCTGGAGGTTAAGAAAATTCTTGGCTATCTGCCCGAACACAATCCACTTCCTACCGACATGTATGTGGTTGAATACCTCCAACATATCGATGGTTTTTACAACTCTTCCAAAAACCGGTCGAAACGAATAGCCGACACTATTGAACTCACAGGACTGGGCAAAGAACACAAGAAAAAAATTGGTCAACTATCAAAAGGATACCGACAGCGAGTAGGTTTGGCACAAGCCATTATTCACGATCCCCAGGTATTAATTTTGGATGAACCTACCACCGGGTTAGATCCCAATCAACTGGTTGAAATCCGGAACCTGATATCGGGGCTGTCACGGGAGAAAACTGTGTTACTTTCCACCCACATACTGCAGGAAGTGGAAGCTATCTGCGACCGTGTACTGGTTTTACATCAGGGGAAACTGGTAGCCGACGGCTCATCCCAAACCCTATCGCAGGAATACAATACCTTACAAACCATTCTGCTGGAGTTTAGCAGTGCAATCGACCAGACCCTCTTGCAACAGTTGCCGGGTATTACTAAACTTCAACAGGTACAGCCTAACAAATTCCTGTTGGAGAGTAATTATCCGGACGATCTGCGCGAAATAATTTTTAAATTGTGTGTCGATCACAAGCTCGGACTTTTGACCCTGCAAAAAAAGGAAGAAACCTTGGAAGAAACTTTCAGGAAGCTTACAACCCATCATGGATGATTCAATAACAGAACCTATATAAAATTGATTTACTAACACTTATAAACAGATAAAATGAGTTATTTATTCACATCAGAATCCGTTTCAGAAGGACACCCTGATAAAGTTTCCGATCAAATTAGCGATGCATTACTCGATGAATTTTTAAAACAGGATCCCGAATCGAAAGTTGCCTGCGAAACCCTGGTAACCACCGGATTGGTGGTACTTAGCGGCGAAGTGAAAACCCATGCCTATGTAGATGTACAAAAAGTTGCCCGCGATGTAATAAAAGAAATCGGATATACCGAATCCGACTACAAGTTCGAAGGTGATTCCTGTGGCGTTATTTCGGCCATTCACGAACAATCGGCCGATATTAACCGCGGTGTGGAACGCCAGAACGAAGAAGATCAGGGAGCCGGCGACCAGGGAATTATGTTCGGTTATGCCAGTCGCGAAACCGACCATTACATGCCTATATCGCTGGAGCTTTCGCACCTGTTGTTGCGTGTACTGGCTGATATCCGTCGCGAGAAGAAAGTAATGACCTACCTACGCCCCGACTCCAAATCGCAGGTTACCATTGAATACCACGATGACAACAGCCCGAAAAAAATCCACACTATCGTAGTATCAACCCAGCACGATGAATTTGATACCGATGAGAATATGCAACAAAAAATCCGGGAAGATGTACAGAATATACTCATTCCCCGGGTTAAAACCCTGCTTCCGGAACGAGTACAGTCGCTTTTTGGTAATGACATCATTCTGCATGTAAACCCAACCGGCAAATTTGTAATTGGCGGCCCCCACGGCGACACCGGCCTTACCGGACGTAAAATTATTGTGGATACCTACGGCGGAAAAGGAGCCCACGGAGGAGGAGCATTCTCGGGAAAAGACAGTTCGAAAGTAGACCGCTCGGCTGCCTATCATGGTGGCTGCCGGCATTGCCGACGAAGTACTGGTTCAAATAGCCTATGCCATTGGTGTAGCACAGCCTGTAGGAGTTTTCGTAAACACTTACGGAACCAGCAAAACCAGCATGGACGATGGTAGCATTGCCCGCAAGATTGAGTCGATATTCGATTTACGCCCCAGCGCCATCGTAAAACGCCTTGGACTAAAAAACCCCATCTTCCGCGAAACCGCTGCTTATGGCCACATGGGCCGTCAGCCGGAGGTTCGTAAAGTGGTATTTTCTACGAATGGCACC
>QKEH01000106.1 GCA_003252385.1 Bacteroidota bacterium
TCCGACAGTACTTTTTGGATCG
Source organism: Bacteroidota bacterium (assembly GCA_003252385.1). Classification (GTDB taxonomy): domain Bacteria; phylum Bacteroidota; class Bacteroidia; order Bacteroidales; family UBA10428; genus UBA10428. The sequence continues at coordinate 23 of QKEH01000106.1, forward strand.
GCACCACCACGTTGGGAGTACAATACTTTAATACAAAAGATTATTCCCTGCACATTTTGCCCCGGGGAGCGGCTGATGGAAAGCATTTGAATGCCGTGGATATACGATGCATTACCCAGGATTCCAGCGGGAATTTATGGTTTGGTGGTACAACAGGAGGTCTCACCTGGTATGACCCCATAGCACAGGATTATAGGTATTTCTCGTCAGCTCAAAAGGCCGCGGAGTATATACCCAGTAATACCGTTTGGGATTTAACCGTGGATAGCAGGAATACCCTCTGGGTGTGCACCGATGGTGGAGGGTTGCTTCGATACCATGCGGAATCGGAAAACTTTGAGGTATACCGGAAAGGCCAACTAGCCTCGGATATACTTCGCTTACGAAGACCACGCCGGTAATTATTGGATAGGCTATTACGATGCCCCCTTGGCATTTGTCAACCAAGGCCGGAGAAAGTTTTATCGTACCGATGCTTTTCTGGGAACGGCCGCTCTTCCAGCCGAAAACAATATTACTTCACTTCATGAGGATTCGTATCGCCAGCTTTGGATTGGGACCAACGGATCGGGGCTTCTGATTTATGACCCTGAAAATCAACATATACGTTCCGTGCCGGATCATTCCATCGGCAACGGGCTGCATTTTAACAAACCCTTGTGTTTTAGCGAAGACCCGGATGGCAATATGTGGATCGGATATTACGAAGGGGGGATGAGTTGCTATCTTCGCAAGCAGGATCGCTTCGTTTATTACTCCCCCGATGGATCCGATACCCAACCAAAAGGCCTTCAGGTTTGGGGGATACATGCCACCGATGATGCCGTTTGGATAGGAACAGAATTAGGGGTTGAGAAGATGGATCGTAAAAACGGCATTTTCAGCTCCCGAATAGATACCAATGGAGGCACAACTTCTATTTTTGGCGGGTGTGGAGTTATTGTCGAAGATTCTCAGGGTCGAATTTTGTTCGGTACTCATCGAGGGCTGTATGTCTATCACACCATCCGAAAGGAACTCGCTTACTATCACCCGGTACAGGGCGATTTAACCAGTTTGGCTGGCCGTTGGGTACTCAGTATTTTTGAAGATGCCTCGAAACGTATTTGGATTGGAACCCATGGCGGGGGGTTAAATTTGTGGGATGGTGCCCATGGATTTACCGCCTACTCCATCGAAAACGGGCTCAAAGGCTCTATTGTAAAATCCATTCAACAGGATGCCTCGGGCAATATTTGGTTAAGCACCAATTATGGGATAAGTAGCTTTAGCCCGCGACAGAAACAGTTTGCGAACTACAACATTAAAGACATTCTGCCGGAGGGTAATTTCTATGATAATGCAGCAATACGTAAATCGGACAACCTAATCTGCTTTGGCAGCAACCAGGGGATAGTATACTTTAAACCCGACGAAATCCGACCCGATACTCTGGCGGCAGGGTTGGAGATAACAGAGGTTTCCCTGACCAAACGATCGGGCGAAGTGGAACGATGGTTTGATACGCATGCCATTAAGCATGAAGTACCTATTCAGCCAGGAGATAAATTGGTACATATTACTTTTGCCGTTCCAAGCTTTTCGGCTGCTGGCAGAGTAAATTATAAATACATGCTCGACGGAAGGGATCTGAACTGGATTGATAACGGCAGATGCAATTTTGTAAACTTATCCGGGCTTACCCCCGGACGGTACCGGTTTAAAGTTATGGCCAGCAACGCCGATGGCATATGGGTGCAACCACCGCAGGAACTCGCTATACGGGTTATTGCCCCGTGGTATCGCCAAACCTGGCTTGTGGTACTTGTGCTCTTTATGGTGCTTACCGGTGCCTGTTGGTGGGTAGCCAGGCAAATTGCACTATGGAAGCAGAAGTCAGAACAACTGCTCGGGCAACTACAGGATCGTACCCGGGAGCTGGAACAACGCAATTTGGAAATTGAGGATCAAACCAGTAAAATAACCCATCAACGCGATGTAGCCACCGCCCAACGCGACCAGATTAGTAAGCAAAAAGAAGAACTCGAAAAGCATCGTACCCGATTGGAAGAGCTGGTTGACGAAAGAACTCAGGATTTGGTGGCCGCTAAGGATATGGCGGAAGCCAGCGATCGCTTAAAAACTGCCTTTCTACAGAATTTGAGCCATCAGATACGCACTCCCATGAATGCTATTTTGGGCTTTATTAACCTGCTTACCGAAAAAATCGATGACGTAATCAGCCGTGAATACTACCTGCGCATTATTAATGAAAGTGGCCGAAATATGCTGGCTCTGATCCACGACATCATTGATTTCGGAAAAATGCAGGCAGGCGAACTGCAACCCGAATATTCGGAATGCAATGCCAGCGAACTGATCCGTACGCTGGTTACCAGGGTACGCGAGAAGGTATCGCGGGAAAATACCCTTTTAAACATTCTGACCGAATTGCCCCCCGATGATGAGGTGATGTTCACTGATGAGAAAAAATTGCGGCAGATTCTAACCAAACTCATTGACAATGCTTTGAATTCTACCAGCAGCGGTTACATTAAGACCGGCATTATGAGTAAGACGGAAGACTCCATAGTTTTTTTTGTGGAAGATACCGGGCATGGGATGGAAGCGGGTGAGGAAGAGCATATTTTCGATCATTTTTATTCGGGTGCTGCTCCTGCAAAGATTAAGGATAAAAATGTTTCGGGTTTGGAACCGGCTTTTGCAAAAGTGGCTGTTGAATTGCTGGGCGGTAAAATTTGGGTCGAGCGAAATCCTGCCGGAGGGGCAACCTTCTTGTTCACGCTACCTTACATGAAGGTGTCCAAAGAGAACAAGCATCAATCGTTTAATGCTCCGGAGACGTATAAGTGGGCCGGAAAACGGATATTGGTGGCCGAAGATGAAGATTCCAACTACCTGCTTATTGAAGCTATTCTGAAAGAAACTAAGGTCGAATTGTTTCATGTTACCGATGGGGTAGAACTTCTGGAAATCATTGACAAGGGCGAACAAAAATTTGATTTGATCCTGTTGGATTTGAAAATGCCGCGTATGGGAGGCATTAATGCCATGAAAATCATTCGGGATAGTGATAAAGATACCCCGGTTATTGTGCAAACAGCCTACGACCAAACCTATCACCGCGATCAGTGTATGGATTTTGGCTGCAACGACTTTTTGGTTAAACCCCTTCGAAAAAGAGAATTGCTAACGGCAGTAAAAAAATTCCTGGGCTAAGGTAGCCTGGGTAAAGTTGCATATTTGGCATAATTCTTGTACTTTAGTTTGCATGAAAAAACTCGGGTTGCTCATCGGATTCATTTGCCTGTCGGGCGTGGTGTTTGCCGCACCACAGGCGCAAGAGCATTTTAGCCTGTTCCCTAATCCGGTAACCCAGGGAGAAGTTTCGGTGACCTCGGAAAAGCCCATCAACAAAGTGGAAGTTTTAAGTATTGTAGGGGTGGTATTATTTGAGGAAACGGTGGAAACAATAAATGAGGTTGAACTTACGTTACAATTGCATCCGGGAGTTTATTTGATGCGGGTGCATTTTGAAGATGATACACAAGATATAAAACGCTTTTGGGTTAATTAAGTCAAGTAGTTAGGGTTAGTAGAGGCACATTTGCACTTGCAGATGTGCCTCTCTTTTTTTTGGCTTAGAAAGCTGCCATGAGCAGATTGATATCTTTTGAGGGGATTCCGAATCGGGAACCAATGTATTCGTTAGTCAGAATACCATTGTAGATGTAAACACTGTTGCGCACTCCGTTCTTCTCTTTGAGAAGCGATTTTACTCCTCCGGAATTCCCCAACTCCAAAATGATAGGCGAAAGAATATTACTCATGGCAATAGAGGCCGTACGCGCCACTCGCGAAGGAAGGTTGGGAACGCAGTAATGAATTACATCATGTTTGGTATACATCGGCTCCGAAAGTGAACGGCATTCGGAAGTTTCAATACAGCCTCCCTGATCCACTCCCAAATCGATAATCACGGAACCTTTCTTCATATTCTGAACCATGTCCTCGGTGATAAAATACCTCGGCCCCGATTCGTTCATTGAAAGGGTGCCAATGAGCACATCGGCCGATTTAAGGGTGCGATGAACTACCTGCGGATGGAAGATGGAGGTGTGAAGGCGCATACCCAGGTTGCGCTGTAATTGTTCGAGCTTCTGTACGGAGGTGTCAAAAATTTTCACAAAGGCACCCATGCCAATGGCTGCGCGGGCAGCAAATTCGGCTCCGGTTCCGGCTCCTATGATTACCACCTCGGTAGGGGTTATCCCCGATATTCCGCCAAGAATAATACCTTTCCCTCCGTTGCTATTGCTAAGAAGTTCTGCAGCGATCATGATTGCTGCATTCCCCGAAAGGGCACTCATGGCTTGCAGCACCGGATAGCATCCGAATTCGTTCTTGAGGTATTCGTACGCAATAGCTGTAACTTTACGGTTCATCAGCGTTTTGATGTAATCCTGATTTTGCTGATTGGCATGTAGGTTGGAAATGATCACCTGATTGGCTCGCAACAGGTTCATATCATCGCTGCTCATTGGTGCAATTTTAAGCAGTATCTCTGCACTGAAGACCTGTTTGCGCGATTCTACAATAAAAGCCCCATGTTCGGCATAATCCGTATCGCTGTAATTGGCACCGGCGCCGGCATTGCTCTCCAGGAGTACATCATGGCCATTGTCCACCAGCACTTCCACGGCTTCGGGGGTTAACGCTATTCTTCGCTCGCTGGCATGGTCTTCCTTAGGGACTCCCAAAACCAGTTTTTTTTGTCGTTTACCTATTTCAAGCATTTCTTCCTGTGGCATAAGGCCGGTATATAGCAAGGGGGAACAGGAAGTATCATTTTTTTGGTCTACCATAAGGCAATCGTAATTTCAGAGAGAAAATGATAGTTGAAAGACGATGTAAATTACAACTATTATCGTTTTCTGAAAAGCATGATTGGGGAAAACTTGATTACACCGGACAAGAAAGCTCGCGGGTGCCATCGGAAAGTACCTTTAAGGTTACTTTTACGAAGCTGTCGGGAAGGAGGTGTTCTGCTTTTTCGGGCCATTCGATAAAGCAAAAATGTTGCGGACTGCAATATTCGTAGAAACCAATGTCCAGTAGTTCTTCGGCTTCTTTAATCCGATAGAAATCAAAATGATAGATAGTTTCCTGGCCGGCTGATGTGTATTCGTTCACAATAGCGAAGGTGGGGCTGCTTACCAGGTCGGAGGTGCCAATGGATTGACAGAGGGCTTTTATAAACGTGGTTTTCCCGGCTCCCATGCTGCCGTAAAAAGCCAGGTGCTTGTACGGGGCAATCTGTTGCATAAACCGGGCGGCGGCTTGTGTTAATTCCTCTTCGCGAAAGATAAGTTGAAACGGTTTCATAATTAAACGTTATACATCCCGGGGTTCAAGGGTTACCAGCGGAAGGATCATTTCTTCCATCGAAATACCTCCATGCTGATAGGTATGGTTGTAATATTTTACGTAATGGTTGTAATTGTTGGGATAGGCAATAAAATCGCGGTTCAGTGTAAAAATGTATTTCGAGCTTACATTGCTTTTAGGCAGTTGTGCGAGTTCCGGCCTGTCAATCTCGAATACTTCTTTTGGGTTGTAGCTCATGCTCTTACCGGTTTTATAACGCAGGTTGCGCGAGGTGTTCCGGTCGGCTGTTACTTTTACGGGGTGGTTAACCCGTATGGTGCCATGGTCGGTGGTAAGCACAATGGACACGCGGTGAGCTGCCAGTTGCCGAAACAACTCCAGCATATTGGAATGTTTGAACCACGACAGGGTCAGCGACCGGAAGGCAGCATCGTTGCTGGCCAATTCGCGTACCATCTCCACATCGGTATTGGCATGCGAGAGCATGTCCACAAAGTTGTACACCAGTACCACCAGATCTTTTTGAAGGAGGTTGGGCAATTGTTCAATAACCTTTGCCCCCATTCGATGATTAAAAATTTTCTCGAAATGAAGCCGGGAATGTACGCCCAGTCGTTGCATTTGGTGTTCGAGCAGTTCATTTTCGAAATCGTTCTTGTTGCCTTCTTCGTGATCGTTGCGCCAGTAGTCGGGATACAATTTTTCAATGGCTCCCGGCATTAGCCCGGCAAAGAGTGCGTTGCGCGCGTATTGCGTTGCCGTGGGCAGAATGCTGCTATAGTGCAGCTCCTCCCGGGTAATGTAGTATTCGTTAATCAGGGGTTCCAGTACGCGCCACTGATCCATCCGCATGTTATCAATTACAATGAATACCAGTTTTTGCTTCTTCTGCAACTGTGGAAAAACCACTGACCGCATCACATTGGGCGACAGCAGGGGTTTCGACTCGTTGTTGGGTTGTAACCAGTTCAGGTACGATTTCTTAATAAATTTGGCAAACTCCGCATCGGCTTCCTGTTTTTGCAGGGTTATAACATCGGCCATACTGCTGTTTTCCGAGTCGCCCAGCTGAAGTTCCCAGTGCACCAGTCGTTTGTATATGGCAACCCACTCCTCAAAGTTGCGGGCTTCCATGAGTTTGGTGCTCAACTCTCGAAATTCAGATTGGTAATCGGAATTGGTTTTTAAGTTGACCAGGCTCTTGGTGTGGACGTGTTTTTTGATGGAGAGTAGAATTTGATTGGGGTTCACCGGTTTAATGAGATAATCGGCTATTTTGGATCCGATGGCCGCATCCATAATGTCCTCTTCCTCACTCTTGGTAATCATAATTACCGGAATATTCGGGCGCAACTCGTGGATCCGCTTTAACGTTTCCAGACCGCTGAGGCCGGGCATGTTCTCATCCAAAAAAATCAGGTCGAAATCTTGGGCAGACACCATTTCGATGGCACTGCTCCCGTTATTGGAGGTTTGAACTGCGTATCCTTTGCCTTCCAAAAAAAGGATATGAGGTTTCAGCAGATCAATTTCATCATCGGTCCAGAGTATCTGTATTTTTTTCATACGGTTACCTCCTAATAGTTTTGTCCATAAAACATCAGGTAGGGTTGTATTTCGCCACTGGTTTTCAGCGTTCTGAAATTGCTTTCCGATATTATTGCCGAAGTCAGGCCTTGGGGAACCACATCGCGAAAAACCTGCGAACTGGGCAAATTGATCTGATCGGCATACCTTTTCGCTTCGATGGCATCCGGGAAGGTCTGTACCAGAACCAGAGTGGTGGTTCCAAGTTCCACTTTTTTAACCTCTAGGCGCAGGGCATCAAATTGGTCGAGATTAAAGCCTTTAATGTTAAACTGGAGTTGGTTGAAATTAAATTGCCCCGGTGTAATGTAAAAGAAATAGTAGGGTTCGTCCCGATTTAGGGAATACAGCTCTTTGGCTATTTCGCGGGTTTGCTGAACAACCACCTGTGGCGAGCTGCCCTGCAGATAATCTATCATGATTCCGGCATTGGCAGACAGATCCGTTTCGGGGTATCGTTTGATGTAGCTTTGCAACGATTTAATAAACTGCAGGGTATCGCCCGGTAAGTTCGATGATACCGTGTGTATAAAATCGAAGTATGGATACAGTTCGTGATCGGGATACTGTTCCATGGCTTTTTGGGCAAGGATTGCAGCCTGGCTGTGCCGATCGCTGGTATAATACTGTTTCACCTGGTCGTATTGATGGTATACCAATTCTTCCTGCTTTTTAAGTTCCTCAATATAATTCGGATTGGTCATTAACTTGGCAAAGTGGCTTGTGGGAAACTCAAGAATAATTTTTTGCTGGTACTTGCTGGTTCGCTCAATATCCTTGGTTTCTTTAGCCATGGTGTACAACCTGTAGTAAGCATGCAGCTTGTGGTCGGTATTGGGGAATCGCCGCAAGAGTTCCTCATAGGAACTGATGGCTTTATCGAAGTCTTTCAATTCGGTACCATACACTTCTGCCATATTGAACAGGCTTTTCTCGACTCGTTTCAGCGATACCTCTTTGGCTGAGTCGGTTAAGGGAATGTACTGCAGGTAGAACTCCGGCTTCTTTTTATCGGTAACGTATTTCGACTGGTCTGTTTCCTCGCCTTCATCCGCATCATCGGCCGTTAAAGATTCCTCGCCAAAGCTGGTGGTTGCTTTATTCTTACGTCGCCAGTTGTCTTCCAGCTTTCTTGTGCCCCATACCTGAACGAATTCTTTCTTGCCTATACTTTTTACCGACTGGTTGTAAAAATACCATTTGCCGGCATCCTGCGACCCTGCTAACTGAGCTTCGTTGGCCATTCGCTCCGTGCGGTCCCGCAATGCCTGCTCCTGTTGCAGGGCATTTAACTCTTCCTGTCGGATTTCTTCCTGAATCAGGTCATCGATGTAACTTAACAATTGGTCTTCCGGCATATTTGAAAGCCGCATAACGCTATCTTCAAAAGCTATGGTGTTGATACTTTTAACCAGCTTGTTCAAACTGGTTGATTTAGTGTAAATTTCTTTGTAGTTGGGGTAATCGGGGGTAATCAGGCCAACTGCACTGTCGTAATAGGCCTGGGCGCTGACATAGTCGGGGCGTTGGTAATAAATATCGGCAAGCGTAAGGTTAGTCAGCGCCTTTTGTTTGGTATTTTCTACGCTGGTTTTAATGGACAATTCATAATTTTTAATGGCTTGCTTTGTATCGCCTTCGGTATAATACAGGTTGCCGCGTGCATAGTATATCTGATCCTGAAATTCGATGTTTTTATCATCTTTCAGCATTCGTGCCAGTTGTTTTTCGATATCTTTTGCCGATCCGGATCCTTCTTGGTAGGTAAGGGCACGGTTAATTTTGGCATTAAAGGTCATTTGGTAGGGAGGGTTCATTTTAATCACCCTGTCGTAGGTTTCCGAAGCCAGACTGTTTTGTCCGGTGCGGGCATACAGCTGGGCCAGTATATACGTGAAACGCATGCGGGTGGATTTTTCCCGGGTATGCTCAATGGCCTTGATCAAATGGGGTATAGCCGGGTCGTATTTACTTTGTCGGATAAAATAGTCGGCCCGGGTGGCATAGAGCTCTCCTTCCAGGTGTTTGGGGTAGTCAATATTGCGCTCCAGGGAGTTCAGAATGTCGTCTGCTTCGCGCAGGTGGTCTTGTTCAATGCCCAGTTTAGCCAGCCACAGCCGGGCTTCGAATACCGAATTGTTTTGTGGAAAGCGGGAAACTATGTAGTTGAAGGTTTGCTTGGCCTGGTCGTATTCCATTTTGTGGAAATAGGCTTTTCCCATCAGGAGGTAGGCTTCATCGACGTATTTGTTGTATTCCTTCTTGTTCATGAAGGCCTTTTGTTTCTCGCTTAGTTGTTTGTCGGGAGAAATTTTAGGCTTTACCGTCAGGGAATGCATGGCAATCAACTTGGTGGCCTTTTTTTCAGCCCGATCCATTTGGGAAGCAATGCTGTTAAGCGCTTCCTGGTTGGTATACAGAAAAACAGGGAGTAACTGGGTAAAATCGTAGGGATAACTTTCGGAAAGATTGAGCATGCCGGCTTTGTAACTCTCGGTTCCGTTAAAGAGAATGTTGTAGCGCGATGTAACGTTGTGGTAGGCGCGGGTAAGCCCGGTATTTTTTTTGGTGGAGCAGGAAACGCTCACAACCAGTGAAGAAAATATGAAGGTGTATTTAAGAAACCGGTTCACGGAGGTTGGGTCGTTTATTTGTTATATAACAGAATTAACACGGGAATAGTATTCCTGCCAAAACATATTCCTGCGAATATACTGATGAAAGTGAAAAAACACCACTTCGGGGAGAAAAAGAATCCTCCACAGGAACTATTTGGAAGAGGATGGGTGTGAAAGGTATCGCTACCCGGAAATCTACCGGGGAGCCTTAAACTGATATGAGTTCTTTCAGGTCGGGGACTTCGTTTCGGATGGATTGTTCAATACCTACCCGGAGGGTTTGCATACTGAAAGGGCATCCGTGGCAGGCACCTACCAACCGCACGGTAACCCGCAAATCCTCGCTGACTTCCACCAGTTCCACATCGCCCCCATCGGCAACCAGGTAGGGGCGAACAGAATCTATAGCTTTCTCAATTTTGGATTGAATCGATGCATTGGAATGTTTCATCATGGGATGAAGAATTAAATTTTACGACCATGTGTAATTTCAACTTTTTGCGTGGGTTGTTGGTTGGCATTTCGGCGGATAATTTCGGTGCGCAGGCGTTCGGCTACCTGCTTAAAAGCTTCGCTCACCACCTGCTTGCGCAGTACTACGGGGATTCCTTCATCACCGGCCTCGCAAACGCTTTGTACCAGCGGTATCTGTCCCAACAATGGGATACCGGTTTTGGCTGCCAGATGGGCACATCCTTCTTTTCCGAAGATGTAGTACCGGTTGTCGGGCAATTCTTCGGGGGTAAACCAGGACATGTTCTCCACCAAACCCAATACGGGTACATTCACCGACTCGTTCCGGAACATGGTAATGCCTTTCACCACATCGGCAAGGGCTACTGCCTGCGGGGTGCTTACAATAATGGCTCCGGTTACTGCCACGGTTTGCACCAGGGTTAAATGAATGTCGCTGGTTCCGGGGGGCAGATCCACAAACAGGTAATCCAGTTCGCCCCAGTGTGTGTCCGACAACAACTGTTTTAATGCGTTGGAGGCCATAGGGCCACGCCAGATGGTGGCATCTTCGGGGCTTACAAAAAGCCCAATGGATAAACTTTTAATACCATGTTTTTCGACCGGCAGCAACATGTCCCTGTCATTTATGCGGGTCATTCCCGGTTTTTCGTTTTCGATACCCAGCATTTTGGGCACCGACGGTCCAAATATATCGGCATCAATCAATCCCACTTTGGCACCAGTAATGGCAAACGCAATGGCCATGTTGGTGGCTACGGTCGATTTTCCCACACCGCCTTTCCCTGAAGAAACGGCAATAATATTTTTAACGCCGGGGAGTATGGGCGTAGTTTTTTTTGGCAGAACCGGCTTCATGGGGGTATTTATTTGAATCTGAAGTATCAGGTCGGCACCCCAGGCTTCTTTTAAGGTGATTTCGCAGGCTTTTTTCACGGAGGCCTTCACCGGGTCGTTGAGGTTGGGAAACTGAAGAGTGAAAGCAATTTGTTTTCCTTCTACCTGGAGTTGCTGCACTAAACCCATAGATACAATGTCTTTACCGGACGATGGGTGCACAATGGTGCTTAACGATTTTAAAACCTGTTCTGTACTCATACTCATTTCTACTCGTATTTCAAATATACTGTATGCTGCCGGATGGGGGCGGGAAGGGTTTTGGAGTGTGCCACTTTGTTCGTTCGTGTGTTGCGAATTCTGAAAATAGCGTGCCGCAAATATAGGTATTTTTATTTAGATTAAAGTCAAATAAACAACTCTCACCAGGCCACTTTTCAGCCTTTTAACCAGAGACGTATTGCTATGTGGAACATTTCCCGATCTGCGTGAAAAACAACTGACCGTGCCAATGAGCTCCACTACCAAAATGAAGTGAAACACCAGTTGTCGGCTGTTAATTACCGGATATCCGGTGATGGTTGCGAAAACCACTTTTCCGGTAAATTACTAAGCTGTGGGGTAAGCAGGATCCCAGAACAAGGCCTTGAAATGAACCACCTGGTCGTTTTGAACTTGTACACCCTCGTTTTCCAGGAGTTGCTGCATGAGGTCGGGGTGGCGGAAGTGATGCTTCCCGGTAAGATGCCCGTTGCGATTCACCACGCGATGGGCGGGTATAAATTCCGAAAGGGTGTAACAATGGTTGAGAGCCCATCCTACCATGCGCGAGGCGCCGGGACTTCCTATGCAGCGGGCTATGGCACCGTAACTGGTTACCCTGCCGGGTGGGATTTGGCGGGTAATGGCGTAAACTTTTCCGAAGAAGTCATCAGAGGCTTTCATCCGGCGGCTCTTGCAGTTCCTGACCGGGGTTTAGGCTAAACCGGATGTAACAGATGGCTTTGCCCTCCTGGAGCCACATTTTTTCGTAAAACGTTTTTATGGACAGGATTTCGTTGTTGTAGCCCGAATGGTAGAGATTATCAGTAGCCGTCTCAATGGGCAGTTGGTTATACTCTGCCAGTTTTTTGGTATAGGCATAGAGTTCGGCACTGTCGGTTTTAAGATTCACCGTACCGCCCGGTTGAAGGAAGGTGCGGTAACGGTTCAGAAAGCGGCTTGAAGTGAGCCGTTTCAAGGGTTTTTTGAGTTGGGGATCGGGGAAGGTAATCCAGATTTCGTGAATTTCGTCCGCACCAAAGAAGGAACCGATAAAGTCGATCCGGGTGCGCAGAAAGGCCACATTCTTCATGCCGGCTTCCAGGGCGGTTTTGGCTCCCCTCCATATCCGGTTGCCTTTGATGTCGACACCCATAAAATTCCTATGGGGATAGAGCCTTCCCAGTCCTACGGTGTATTCCCCTTTCCCGCAACCCAGTTCGAGGGTGAGGGGCTGAGCCTGTTCAAAGAACTCCGGGTTCCACTTTCCTTTGAGACGATACGGGGTGTTGAATACCTGGTCGAAGGGAGCCTGCACCACATTGGCAAAGGTCTCCATCTCTGCAAATTTCTCTAGTTTACCTTTAGCTGACACGTTGCTGAAATTAGTTGACTGGTTCTATCCGGAAGCCAAAGTCGGTAATGTTTTTTAGTAGGGTGTCGCGCATGGCTTGCTCAACAGTCAGGGTATAAATGCCACTTACGGGGAATTTAACACGATTCATGTAGGTTATGAGCTGGGTGTTGATGCTGCGAGTTCCCTTGCCCAACCAGCGGCCGGAGGCATCGGCCAATATCAGTTCCAGGGTGTCGCGTTGCGTGTGGCCGTTTGGCGCGTGTGTGGTTACAAATACCCACAGGTTACTGTAGCTGTAGTTCTTGGTATTGCGAACATGGAGCAGCACATTGCATACCTGTGCTGTATCGGCAATGGGAATGGTAAACCCAAGCGTATCGCCGGCTGCCCAGCCGGAGGAAGGCAGGGTGGCTACCTCTTCGAACACTACCGGGTTGGAACAAGCCGCCAAGCCTAAACCCAACAGCCCAACAATCGCGTATTTAATTCGTTTTCTGAGCATTGGTATCAGGTTTTCGGTTGCCTTTCGGGCGGAATTTCTTTTTCTTTTTGCGTTGCTGATTTCGGGGGCGGTTATCCCTGGAACCTTTCTCGGGTTTGTCTTCGAAGCGGGTAAGACTTTCGGAACCCACCGAGTTTTGGTAATCGATGACCGAGGCCATGGAAGCTTCTTCTACCCCCTGGAGTTTCTCGGGAACTTTTCCTTTTCGGTTCTGTTCCTGAACGTTCTTCACTTCATCTACCGATAAACAGGTAATCAGGGGCCCTTTTTCGCTGGGTATGCTGTACCACATCAGCCGCTTGAATACATCGGTTTTTTGATGGGTGGCCTTTCCTTGTTTGGTTTCCAGCGGTATGCCAATATCGGGGAAGTCTTCCTGCGCGTCCAGATAAACATCCAGTTCGTAGTTCAGGCAACATTTAAGCTTGCTACATTGTCCGGCCAGTTTTTGGGGATTCAGGGACACCTCCTGGTAACGGGCGGCATTGGTGGTAACCGAAACAAAATTGGTAACAAAAGAGGCACAGCACAACTCGCGGCCACAGGCGCCTATTCCACCAATACGGCCAGCTTCCTGCCGGGCTCCAATCTGGCGCATTTCCACGCGGACTTTGAATTCTTCGGCCAGCAGTTTAATGAGCTCCCGGAAATCCACCCGGTCGTCGGCGATGTAGTAAAAAATAGCTTTGGTTTTATCACCCTGATACTCCACATCGCCAATCTTCATGTCGAGGTTCAGTTTTTCGGCAATTTTCCGCGAACGCAACATGGTGGCATCTTCCAGTTCGATAGCTTCATCCCACTTAATAATGTCGGCGGGTTTGGCTTTCCGGTACACCTTTTTCAGTTCGGTTTGTTTGGGGTTGATGCCTTCGTTGAGCATTTTGGTCAACGCCAGCTGGCCGGTTAGTACCACGCGGCCCATATCATGACCCGGCGAAGCTTCAACGGCCACCACATCGCCCTTGTTCAGGCGCAATCCATTGGCGTTATGGTAAAACCCTTTCCGGGTGTTTTTAAACTGTACTTCAATAAATTCCCGGTATTCCGATACGTCCGAAATGTCCTTTAACCAGTCAAAGGCAGTGAGCTTTTTGGTACCGCGGGTGCGTGATCCCTTACAGTTGCATTCCTGTTTAGGTGCGGGCTGTAAAGGGAGATTTATAGGGTTGTTCTCTTCGTTCATCAATTCAGT
>QKEH01000057.1 GCA_003252385.1 Bacteroidota bacterium
AAGAAAACAACCTAACTTGTTTGTTCACTGGCAACATGGTTTTCAAGGAGCATAAACTTTGTATAACAGGAGCCGTATGATGCGAGAGTATCACGTACGGTTCTGTGAGAGGCTTAGGGTGAAACTCCCTTTGCCTACTTGACAGGATGGCAGGGTATCGTTGTTTTGGCATAGTAATTGCACCAATCATCGTTGCGAATAGAAAGCTCAGAATTGCTGTTGAATGGATGAAGTTCGTTTAAAACCGCACTTTCTTTTTTCTAAAATTCGTGAAACCCGACATCGCGGGGAACCGTAAAACCAGCGCCCTCAATATTGCCTTCCTGGCAGACTATCACCTGGTCTCCAATAAGTTCAAATATTTACCTGCAGAACGAGACAGATCATGTCATTGGAGTATTCACTAATATCTCGAAAGTATGGTACAATCAGTTGATTTTCGGAAGCGAAACGTAATGCGTTTGGGAATGATTTTAGGTTCGGCATTTGTGTTTGGGATAGCCCAATTGTATGCCCAGGAACCCGTTACAAAGATTACTCTGGAACCCATGGGGATGAATTTGGTAGTTGGCGAGCAGGGAACCTTTAAGGCAACGGTTTATCCGTCCAATGCAACCAATAAAACCATCACATGGAGTTCCAGTGAGCCGGATAAGTTCAGTGTGGATAGTACGGGCAAAGTAACCGCTCTGGCACCTATTTCTACATTTCCACCACGGTACATTACGGCTACCGATGCCAGTGGAAAGGTGATTCAGCAAGGTTATGTAGTGGTTGCCGAAGCCAAGTCGAACCCTGGCGGCTACAAGTAAAACCGATTCTTTTAGGGACGAGATCTGTGATGCACCGTCAGCACTGGACTCAATCCTTTGGTTTAAAATGAACATTCCTGATCACCCCAGGCCATTGGAATGCTAAGGCCTGGTTACAGGATGTTTGTTATTGGTATTTTCCGTTAAGTTACCGAAACGTTACACCGCAGGAGTTAATTGATTGAGTCGTATTAAATGCCGGTTGATCGTTTCCAAAAGGGGTTCTTCATCTACGGGTTTAGCCAGATAATCGTCGCATCCGGCCAGCAGCGCCTTGGCTTTGTCTTCCATAAATGCATGGGCTGTAAAGGCAATAATCGGAACCTGCCGATTGATCTTTTTAATCGCCCGCGTGGCATCGTAGCCATTCATTATGGGCATCTTTATATCCATAAGCACCATGGCAATGGTTTTGTTTTTCGAAAACAGGTCAATCGCTTCCTGACCATTTCGGGCATGGATCAGGTTCAGTTTTCGCATGCCCAGTACCTTGTTCACATATTCGTAGTTGGTATCTTCATCTTCGGCTATCAACACTGTGTACTTGGAATAGTCGATAGGAACTTGGGGTAAAGCCTGTTTGGGTGGTTGTTGTTGAGCAGGTTTGTAGGGTAGATGAAAATAAAAAGTAGAACCTTTTCCTGCTTCGGAATGCACCCCGATGCTGCCTCCCATTTGCTCAACCAACCCTTTACATATCGACAAACCCAGTCCTGTGCCGCCATACTGGGTGTTCGCTTGGTTATCGGCCTGCCGGAACCGGTCAAAGATACGGGAATGCCAGGGTTCTTCGATACCGATGCCGGTGTCGCTCACCGAAAATTGAATACAACCATTGCTTAGGGAACACGCCAGTTGTACCGACCCCTGTTGGGTAAACTTAATGGCATTATGGAGCAGGTTGCTGAGTATTTGTATGAGCTTGGCTTTGTCCGTCAGTACCGGATCCATCGGGCAATCGGACGGGTTGCATATCCGTAACTCTATATTTTTCTTTTGTGCGCTTAACTGGTGCATATCCAGCACTTCCTGACAGATGGTACACAAATCCGTGGCTTCCTCGTAAATGGTTACCTGTCCGGCTTCAATTTTGGCAAGATCCAGAATATCATTCACCAAATGTAAAAGTTGATTGCCGCTTCGTGTAATAATTTCGCCGTAATCAATTTTTTCCTTCGAGGTTAATATGTTCTTTGCTAGTAAATTAGAGAACCCAATGATGCCGTTAAGCGGAGTTCTTATTTCATGCGACATATTGTTTAGGAAGGCGGTTTTTAACCGGTCGCTTTCTTCGGCTTTATCCTTAGCTTGTTGCAAATCAAACAGCATTTGTTTCTTTTCCGTAATGTCCTGATGGATGATTACGTAGTTGATGATCTCCCTGAGGGTATCTTTTAACGGGATGATGCTTACCTGATCCCAATAGGTGGTATCGTCTTTCTTTCGGTTGAGGTATTCGCCCTGCCAGATGTTTCCGGTCGTAATAGTGTTCCATATTTCGGTGTGCCGCGTGGCATTGGAGGGGTCGTTTGAGGGTGCCAGAATGCGGGCAGTTGATCCCAGTGCCTCCCGAACCGAATATCCGGTTACCGCTACAAATTTCGGGTTAACGTATTCAATACTTCCTTTTTGGTTGGTAATAATGATGCATTCCGGGCTTTGTTCCACCACTTTGGAAAGTTTCAGTGCCTTTTCCTCCGCTTTGTTCCGGTCAATGATTTCCCAGGCCAGTTCAGCAAGCTCTTCCACTACGCTTACATCCTGCTGGGTGTATAGGGTTTCTTTATTTCCAACGCCAAGAATGGCCACTATTTTTTCGCCGCGCACCACCGGAACCACCAGCTCGCGAATGACCGGTGCATGTCCGGCAGGGAGACCTTTGCGGTTCGGAAGCGCCTGGTAGTCGTTATGCACCACCGGTTTCTTTTCATGAATGCAGTCTACCCATACTCCGGCTTTGGATACCGGGTAGTGGAGCCCCTCGCCTTCGGCTTGGCACATGTGCTGCAGGGTGTTGGTCGACCAAGCCTGGAGCGAAAGTGTTTCCTGGTCGGAATTCAGAAAATGATAGAATCCCACCTTGCTTCCCGTGAGCAATTCGGCTTCATCCAGAAATTTGCGGAGCAGCTGATTCACTGAATGGTCTGCAGCATACTCGATAAGACGTAGCCGGGCACGTAAAATTTCTTCCTGTTGGATTCGGATTGTAATATCCCGGACCGAAGCCATTACCAATTCGTTTCTTGGATTTAGATTATAGGAAAGATACACCTCCGACGGAAAGTACATCCCGTCTTTCTGTTGATGTCGCCCATACCGTTTTAGGGCTTCCTGATGAAGGTGTTTTTGAAGGGATCCCTCCACGGGGAAGCGATCGGTGCAGGAATTATCTATTTCACGGAAGTTCTTTCCTTGGAGTTCGCTCAAGGAATATCCGGTTAATTCCAGCGCTTTTCGGTTGGCATCCCGTATAGTACCCTGGCCATCCAAAAGGTAAACTGCATCAGGGAGGTTATCCATGATCAACCGGTACTCGGATAAAATGGTGGATTCGGTTGTTTTCTTCGGCATCCACTGAAAAAGTCTCTTCAAAAAGCGTGTCATGGTGTTAGGATTTAGGTTGGAGGCATGGTCCTGAATACTATAAGGAGTTGGATGGTTTTTCACTGTGGAAACGGGCAACTTGAACGGGTATAACTTGAGAATAACTGCTGATCCTGCCGGATGGGTGAGGTAATTCCTTTCCGGGTTCTTTAAATTTAAGGACTAATCGGTCAAAATGAAAGTTTTTATAAGTGATTCATGTTACCGCTTGCCATCAACGATAAACAGGTGTTGATCCAGGTGTCATACTGCTTTCTGAAACGTTTTAATGGCGCCAGTGAAAAATTCCCTACCTTTAGTTTCGGCTATTTGAAAATACGTATGAGAAACTGGCTTACCACGGTATGGGTATTTATCCATGTTGTCCTGTTAGCACAACCTTCCGGATTCGAATACTCCAAAGTACCGGCCGATACTTCTGCCGTTTATTCTGCCCGAATGGCCATGGTGTATACCCGGATGAAATATCGAACCGATTGGTACTACCTGAAAGAAGGAGGGATGGTAACTACCGGAAAATATAAGGATCGCATCCATATTTTCGATACTTTGGGACAGGTTTCTGAAACCATTTTTTTGGATCGGGATGGTACTAAAAAGTCCATTGCGCTCTATACCTACTATCCCAATCACCTGCCGGCCGAGATCAATGAATACTCTCCCCTGGGGCACCAGATAGGTAGAGTGCTATACCGCTATGTGGTTCCCGGTGTACTCTCAGAAGTGGTGCATTACCGGGGAAATAATGAAATTACCTCAAAAGTGGTTTTTACGGTTCATCCTGAAAACCAGACCGTAATCGAGCAGCATTTTTTTTCGCCCGACAGTATCCGATACACCACTGAATTTCGCTACAACGACCTGATTGCGGGAAGGGTGGAAGAAATCATCCGGTACGATGGGGCAGCACGCTTTCGTTACCGCTGCCTTACTCGTTATTCCAATTCCGGATCAATCGATAAGGAGGAATATTACAATCAGGAAGGCGAACTGCTGTACTATCTTCTGTATCTGTATTCACCATCGGGGAAATTGGCAGGAAAGATTCGGGCAGATCAGTTGGGGCGCCGGACCAAAGTGATGGACTACCATTACAATACCCAGGGCTTGCTCGTCGATGAGGTAAAGTACGATTTTAAAGGACAAACCGAGTACTACCACCGCTTTGAGTACGAATAAGTCCCGAATGGTTCATGGAAGCATGCAGGTAAGATCAGTTGGGTACCTATCACCTATGTGTATCATGGTGGTTCTGGCATTCCGGTCGTGGTTTTTTAGTATTCCCATGCAATTTCTGATACTATTCTTTATATTTAACCGTTTTTAAAACTGTAATGAACTGAAAAAC
Source organism: Bacteroidota bacterium (assembly GCA_003252385.1). GTDB lineage: Bacteria > Bacteroidota > Bacteroidia > Bacteroidales > UBA10428 > UBA10428. The sequence goes on from QKEH01000057.1 coordinate 4,765, forward strand.
CTGATGGTATGAAACAAATTATCGGTATACTGGCTATTATCGTGCTAAGCACAGCATGTTCCGGGTTTAAAAAGAAAAGTAAGGCCGATGAGGCAACCGTTACGGTTGAACAAGCCGAGGGTCTGGTATCTTATGCTTACAAGGTGGATGGTTTGCAGGATAGTGTCATTTCGGATGCTATCTGGCGCTTGATTTTTCAGCTGGAAGGCATCGATAAACTGGTGCTATCCAAGGACGATTCGGTTGCCTTATTTACTGTTGATCCCTCTAAAGTCAGCGATTCGCTGTTGAAGGCTGAAATTGAAAACCGTGGGGGTAAAATACTGAACTAGATTTAGTTTCCCAATTCGCTTTAAGTTTGCTGATGGACAAATCGCAGATCTTTGTGCTCCCCATCCGATACGGTAAAATTTTATAAACGCCAATCTACCCTTGTTAGTTTGCGAATCCTGTACAAGCATATGTAAAGCATATAGCCTCTTAACTTTTAAATTAGTGATTATGACCGCCCGTCAGGCACGCATTTTTTATTTGTTGGTTGTTTGTTTGTTTTTATTGGTAATGCTTCCTTCTTTACTATCGGATGGGATGTTTATGGATGGCCTGTTGTATGCAGCCATTGCCAAAAACCTAGCTCATGGTTTGGGTACCTTTTGGAGCCCGCATCTTTCCGGTGGCCTGTTTCAGCAGTTTTACGAACATCCGCCGTTGGCCATTGGTTTGCAATCGCTTTTCTTCAGCGTGTTGGGCGATTCCATACTGGTTGAACGTATTTATTCCCTAACCTGTTTTGCCCTCACCGCCTGGCTCGTGGTGCTAATCTGGAAAGAGATTACCGGTTCATTGCTTTATGGCTGGTTACCGGTTTTGTTGTGGAGCCTGGTTTCGATAGTGTCCTGGTCGTATGCCAACAATATGCTGGAAAATACCATGGGTGTTTTTGTGGTACTGGCTGTCTGGCTGATCATTCGCGCAAGAAAGCAGAACGGCATATACGGCTACGTTTTGAGCGGGTTGTCGCTTACGCTGGCAATGATGTCCAAGGGGTTTGTATCGCTGTACATTTGGGCGCTGCCGTTTTTTATATGGCTGGTATGGTGTCAGGGCAGTTTTGTAAAAATGTGCCTGCAGACCATCATTTTAATCGCTGCAACGGTACTTCCCCTGGTGATTTTGTACTATGCCGTTCCTGAGGCAGCACACGAGATGCAGGTCTATTTCACCCATCAGGTGGTGGGCAGCCTGGAGCATGTGGTAACCGTGAGCAACCGCTTTCAGATTGTGTGGATGTTTGTACAACACAGCGTAGTGCCGCTGCTGCTTACTGTCCTCATTTTAATACTGCAACGAAAGCAGCTTCCGGTATTCGGAGGGGCTACGCTTAGGCCGGCCATCCTGTTTTTTATGGTGGTGCTTTCGGGCATATTACCCATCATGATCAGCCTGAAACAGCGGGGCTTTTACATCAGCACGGTATATCCCTTTCTGGGCTTGTCGCTGGGGCTGCTCGTGTTGCCCGGAGTGGAGAACCTGCTGAAACCGTTTTTGGAGCGCTACTTTCGGATGCTTAAGATGATTGCTTACCTAATGCTTGCGGGTGCTTTGGTTACAGCCTTTTTACAAATTGGACGAATTGGGCGCGACCAGGTGCTTATTAGCGATTGTTATAAAGTTATTGGAGCTGTAGGTGCCGATCAGGTATTGGGAATATGCCCCAATACCGGAGCCGATTATTCTTTCCAAGGTTACCTGGCCCGGCACGGCCATATAGGTTTGGATTACGATAAGCCACAGAACCATCTGTGGTTTTTAGTCAAACAACCTGCCTGTAGCCAGTTCGAAGCCAGCCAATACCGAAAATTGGAAATCGGGTTGGAGCAATATGAATTGTATCAGAAACTTAGCCAATAGCCTGCCGTTTTTCAAACCCGTTTGTGCGTTGTGTTTTCGGTATACTTTGTTGAGATCCGCGCTATATCTGCTTTTCAGTCTGTTTGCCGGGGTATTTTAAGCTCGCTTTTAAGTCATTTATCACCGAATCCCGATTGTTCATAAAAGGGGTTTTATTTATATGGAAAAATGGACAACCTTTGTTTAGCAAGCCAGTATAAAGGCTTGAAAACTGACTAAATTTTACTTGGAAATATGCTTTTTAATTCACTGGAATTTATATTCTTTTTCCCCCTTGTTGTAGCACTGTATTTTATTATCAACCCCAAGTACCGCTGGATACTTTTATTGGTGGCCAGCTACTACTTTTACATGTGCTGGAGTTACAAGTACATCATACTAATTGCTTTTTCCACGGTTATCGATTATTTAGCTGCTATCATGATATCCCGGGCTAAGAAGAAATCGAGCCGGATAAGTTTTCTGATGTTCAGTCTGACCACCAATCTGGGCTTGCTCTTCTTCTTTAAATACTGGGGCTTCTTTGGCGAAACAGCCAATTACTTCTTCGACCGGTTCAACATCTTTTATCAGGTGCCGATATACGATTACCTGTTGCCGGTGGGTATTTCGTTCTATACATTTCAAACGCTGAGTTACACCATTGATGTATATAAGGGACAGTGCAAACCCGAGTACAACTTTGGAAAGTTTGCACTCTACGTTTCCTTCTTTCCTCAGCTGGTTGCCGGGCCTATTGAACGGTCTTCCAACCTGTTACCACAGTTTCATAAGACTTTTACCTTTAACTACGAGCGGATTAAAAGTGGGATTCTTTTAATGTGCTGGGGTTTTTTCAAGAAGGTGGTTATTGCCGATCGCCTGGCGGAATACGTCAACCTGGTGTACAATGACATTGATCATTACCATGGCCTGCCTGTAATTCTGGCGACAGTGTTTTTTGCATTCCAGATTTACTGCGATTTTTCCGGATATTCCGATATTGCCATAGGTTCGGCCCGTATTATGGGTTACGACCTGATGACCAACTTCCGTCGTCCGTATCTGGCGGCCAATATTCAAGATTTCTGGAGACGCTGGCACATTTCGTTATCCACCTGGTTTCGCGACTATGTGTACATTCCGCTGGGAGGCAGCCGGGTAGCGAAATGGCGTTGGCATTTCAATCTGTTTCTTACCTTTCTGATCAGCGGTTTGTGGCACGGAGCTGAGTGGACCTTTATAATTTGGGGGGCTTTACACGGTATTTACCTGGTGTTTGCTAACATTACCAAAGATCAGCGTAAATGGGTTAACTCAGGCCTGGGACTCACCAAACATCCCCTGCTTCACCACCTGCTTCAGGTTGCTCTCACTTTTATTCTGGTGCTTTTCGGATGGGTATTTTTCCGAGCCAATAACACCGCCGATGCCATTACCGTGCTTCAGAATATGTTTACCTGGAACGCTGCAGGAACCATTAACCTTTTCCGGATACCATCCGATCTCTATATCGCATTAAGTGCTATCGGATTACTGTTCTTTATCGAAATACTCGAAGAACGTATGCAACTGTATGAAAAACTGACGCTGCTCACACGTCCCTACAAATGGCTTATTCTGATCCTGTTGATCCTGACCATTTTCGTATTGGGTATGTGGGAAGCCCAGGACTTTTTATACTTCCAGTTTTAACTATAAGGACATTGAGTTATGAGTGAAAAGGCTTTACGTTGGATTATTAATATTGCGGGAGTGGTATGTCTTTACTTATTCCTGGCAGTGCGGATACTACCGTTATTTAACGGAATTTTACTTGAGAAATACATCCCGGAATATTGGGAGAATACTCAGTGGGGCGAATTGTACTACTTTAATTTTATTAAAACATTTCAGGAGAAAAATTTGCCGGAGTGCCATACCAAATATCGTTTTAGCAACCGGCATCCCAAGTTGCAGGATGCCGATATTTTAACCTTTGGGGATAGCTTTTTTGACTTTTCCCGTATGACCACCTTTCCGGAACAACTGGGCGATTCCCTGAATAAAAGAGTGTATTATGCACGCATGGACCGCCCGCTAAAGTATCTGGCAGACAGTAATTATCAGCCCGGGCCAAAACGTTATCTTATTTTTGAAACCGCCGAACGCTTCCTGCATTTCCGTTTTGAGCAAGCTCAGGACACTGTTTTTTACCAGGATAATCGGGCAGGAATTCGAAAACTGGCAGCCAATGTGCGGGATGTGATCTTTATGGAAGACCAAGAGTTAAAATACAGTCAGTTGCTGGCTCGGAGTTATTTTTCCACCCAGGCATACAGTGCCATTTCAACCTTGAAATTTAACCTGTTCGGACAAATTACCAATCAAACACCCGCCTATAAAGTAGATGGAGAAATTCCCTGGTTATTCGGGGCACTTCAACTGGGTCATGAACAGGGAGGTTTCTACTGGGAGGCTCCCCATGAGAAAATTGTAAACTACTGCGATAATATCGAGCTGTTATCCAAAGAGTTGCGCGAACGCTATAATCTGGAACTGGTTTTTATGATTATTCCTTCCAAGTATACCATTTACCATTACGTAGTTGGCGATGATGGCAAGAAATACGGTAACTTTATTCCAAAGATGTATGCCGAACTGAAAAAACGAAACATCCCGGTAATTGAAGTGTACGACGAGTTTATGGCGCAGCGCAAGGAGAAACTGCTGTTTTACGGAACCGATACGCACTGGACCGAAGACGGATTGCATATTGCACTTAATAAAACGTTGAATTTACTACATACGCTTCCGGTTGACAGCTACTATACCCAGGCACCCGTTCCTGAAGTGAAAAATGGGGTACTTACTAACTAAGGATTGTATGACGACTACTGCTTCGGATCAACTGCGACCCAATATCCCCGCGAAACGTATTGCGCTGCTCGATATTTTCCGTGGATTTGCCCTTTTTGGAATTTTCTTCGTTAACATTCGGTTTATGACTTCGTCGGTATTGCATCCCGGGGAGTTTGCCTTTATGACCGAGGGTGGGTACAACGGATTTATCGATGGATTGTTAACTTACTTCTTTAACGGAAAGTTCTTCCCCATTTTCTCCTTCCTTTTTGGAGTGGGGTTTGGCATGCAAATCAATAAAATGGAGGAAAAGGGAGCATTCTCCAACTTTTTCTTCGTAAAACGCTATTTCTTTCTGATGCTGTTTGGCGTTTTTCAGCTGGTGGTTCTTTGGGGAGGCGATGTGTTGATTCTTTATGCACTCTCCGGGTTTTTGGTACTGGCTCTGCGGAAAGTACCGGTCAAGTACATTATGATTTTGGCCTGTGTTATACTCTTGTTTCCCTACTACGGGCACATCCTGAATAAAGTAAGCCTTCTTTTTGAAACAATGGGTATGCGTCCGTTGCATGAGCTAAAGGATCTATGCTATGCTGATATTGTTGCCATTAACACCGAAGGTTCTTTTATGGATAACCTCAGGTTTCGGTTGTATGAGTATACCGTGTATTACCGCAATGTGGAATATGTACCAACATTGATCTTTATGATCTTGGGAGGCTATATAGCCGGCCGGTTCAAATTCTATAGCAAAATTCACAATACCCTGAACCAATTAACACCTGTCGCTATTGTGTCAATGGTGATGGTTCCGGTACTTCGGGTTGTCATGAACCATTATCAGTACCTTGCCGACGACAGTTTCAAATGGTTTATGGTTTTTGCCAAGTTGAATGTTGTGGCTAATGTGGCGCAGGCTTTTCTGTACCTGTATATAATTTCATTCCTCTACGAAAAAAGCATTTTAATAAAACTCTTGGAACCATTGGCCTTTGCCGGGCGTATGTCTCTTACAAATTACATCATGCAAAGCGTTGTTGGGTTTGTACTGTTTAACGGAGTGTTCTTTTCATTGTATGGCAAGTTGAGCCTTGCATGGTTGGCCGTAATTACGGTTGCATCCTATGCCTCGCTGGTTTGGGGCAGTAAAATATGGATGGATAACTTTCGCTTTGGTCCGCTGGAATACATTTGGCGACAATTAACCTACAAAGCCTCCTTGAAGTTTTTTAAGAATGGAAATACTAATCAAAACAATTAATAAACAACCATTATGAAGATTCTTATTGTTGGAAATCTGGGCTACATTGGTCCTTCTGTTGTGAACCAACTTCGCAAAACGCACCCCGATGCGGAATTAATCGGATTTGATATAGGTTATTTTGCCCACTGTCTTACCAATGCCAATTTTATTCCCGAAGTGAAAGTGGATGCTCAGGTGTATGGCGACATTCGGAAATTCCCGGAAAAACTACTCGAAGGCGTGGATGCCATTATCGATCTGGCAGCTATATCCAACGACCCTATGAGTTTTGAATTTGAAGAAGTAACCCTCGATATAAATTATCGGGCTGCCGTGAGTTTGGCAAAACTGGCCAAGAAAAACGGAGTAAAATCCTTTGTGTTTGCTTCCTCATGCAGCGTATACGGCTTTGCCGCCGATGGCGACCGCAAGGAAGGCGACCAGGTGAATCCGCTTACCGCTTATGCACGTTCTAAGATTCTTGCCGAAGCAGAACTTGAGCCCCTGGCTTCAGACAACTTTATTATTACCTGTAACCGCTTTGCCACCGCTTGTGGTTGGACCAACCGTCTGCGTCTCGATCTGGTGCTGAACGACTTTGTGGCCGGTGCGCTTATCAACAAAGAAATTTCTATTCTGAGCGACGGTACCCCCTGGCGTCCCATGATCAACACCAAAGACATGGCTCGTGCGCTCGACTGGGGTATTACCCGTAAGAAGGAAAACGGAGGTAACTTCCTGATTGTGAATACAGGAAGTAACGATTGGAACAACCGTATTCTGGCTCTGGCCGAAGCAACTGGGCAGGTAATTCCGGGTGTAAAAATTTCGGTGAACCCCGATGCTCCCCCCGACAAACGTTCGTATCGTGCTAACTTCGATCTTTTCAAAAAATTGGCTCCTAACCATCAGCCCGTTGAGGATCTATTGTCTACAGTTACCGACATTCGCGACAACCTCGTGGCTATGGGTTTCAACGATCCCAATTACCGTTCTTCGCAACTGATCCGCCTCAAAGTGATCGATCGCCTGAAAAAATTAGGGCATCTGAACAATAACCTCGAATGGACTTTATAAACGTTTGAACTGATGCTGTTTACAGAAACAAAACTCAAAGGCGCTTTCATCATCGAGATTAAGAAAATCGGTGATGAGCGCGGCTTTTTTGGCCGTTCGTGGTGCAAAAAGGAAATGGAAGAGCAGGGCCTCAATACCAACATTGCTCAAATTAATACGTCGCTCAGCAAGGATAAGGGAACGCTGCGTGGGTTGCACTTTCAGAAAGCACCCTATCAGGAAAGCAAAATGATTCGCTGCACCCGGGGAGCCATTTTTGATATGATAGTGGACATACGCCCCGATTCGCCAACCTATCTGCAATGGGTCGGAGTGGAGCTGACCCAGGATAATCACAAGGCGCTGTATTCGCCCGAAGGTTTTGCACAGGGATTTATAACCCTTACCGACAATGCTGAGATTACGTATTTTTCAACCGAGTTTTATGCCCCGGGAATGGACTGGGGGGTTCGCTACAACGATCCTCAGATAGGCATTCAACTGCCTATTCAACCAGTAGTGATCTCCGATAAGGATCAGAACTGGCCCGACTTTCATGCTGATTTATTAAAATAGAGAAACAACATGCTACATACCAAATGCCCCAACTGTGGGGGCCAACACATCGAAGGGTTCTTTGAAATTAAGAACGCTCCTATCTTTAGCCTGGTTACCGTAAAATCCAAGGAAGAAGCGCTCAATGTTCCGCGTAAAGATATTGAGCTGGCATTTTGCAGCGATTGCGGTTTCATTTTCAATCGCAAGTTCGATACCACTATTGATTATTTTACCGGTGGCTACGAGGATCAGCAGGGCTTTTCGAAAACTTTTATGGAATACCTTACCGGTATCTCCAAAGAGTTGATTGCCAAGTACAACCTGGAAGGTAAAACCACCATGGAAATAGGTTGCGGTAAAGGCGATTTTATCAATCTGCTAACCAACCTGAACGGGGGTAAAGGTATTGGTATCGACCCTGCCTATGAAGTAGGCCGCCAGAATAATCCTAACCTTACTTTCTACAAAGAATTTTATTCGGAGAAACATGGTGGGTTGAAAGCTGCGATGATCTCGTGCCGGCATACGCTGGAGCACATCCACGGCACTTACGAGTTTTTAAAGTTAATACGGAACTCGCTCGATAACAGTATGGATACCGTGGTGTTCTTCGAAATTCCTCAGATTTCGCGTATCCTCGATATCCAGGCTTTTTGGGATATCTACTACGAACATTGCTCGTATTTCAGTGCCGGTTCTTTGGCTCGCATGTTTCGTGCGGCTGGTTACGAAATTCTCGACCTGCGCCTGGTATACAGCGACCAATACCTGCTGATTGAAGCCAAGCCCTGTGCCAAACCATCGACTAAAACCTTCGAAATAGAGGAGTCTATTGAGGTGCAGCGTGCCCGTATTGCCAACTTCAAGACCAAAATTGAGGAGCAACTGGGCGACTGGCGAAAAAAACTCACTGCCCTTAAACAAGCCAACAAAAAAGTGGTGGTATGGGGCGGAGGTTCCAAATCGGTGGGTTTCCTGACCAATTTTGCCGACATCGGCGTCATTGAATATGTAGTTGATATCAACCCCAATATGAAGGGCAACTATATTCCGGGAATTGGAAAACAGTATCAATCCCCTGATTTTCTGAAGGACTATCAGCCCGATGCTGTAATTATCATGAACGGGGTATATCAGAAGGAAATAACTCAGTCGCTCAACGACATGGGATGCTATCCTGAGGTTTATGCCTTGTAAATAAGATATGAGATATGAGATGTGAGTATTGAGACAGGTTCTTATTACTCATATCTCACTGCTCAAAGCAAAAATATTAACTAAAAAACCAACTTAAAATGAAAGTAGTTCTTTTCTGTGGAGGCCTGGGAATGCGACTTCGCGAATATTCCGATCAAGTGCCCAAACCAATGGTTCCTATTGGTTACCGTCCTATCATCTGGAACATCATGAAATACTATGCTCACTATGGCCATAAAGATTTCATCCTATGTTTAGGTCATAAGGCCGATACCATCAAGAATTATTTTGTAAACTACGATGAAACCATCTCTAACGACTTTGAATACCGATATCGATGATTGGAAAATTACATTCGTCGATACAGGCCTTAACTCTAACATCGGCATGCGGTTGATGAAGGTGAAGGAATATCTTCAGGGCGAAGAAATTTTTTTGGCTAATTACAGCGATGGTTTGTCCGACCTGAACATGGGGGCTATGATCGACTGGTTTAAGCCGCAGTCCGATAAGGTGGCCTCGTTTGTTGCCCATCAGCCAACCCACAGCTTTCACGTAGTGAAGCGCGAGGAGAGCGGACTGGTAAAGAGCATCAGTCATATCGGTAGCTCAGGTTTGTATATCAACACCGGATACTTTATACTCAGGAAGGAAATCTTCGACTATATGGAAATGGGCGATGAGTTGGTGAACGAACCTTTTCAACGCCTGATTAAGGAAGAAAAACTTACCTCATGGAATCACAGGGGTTTCTGGGCCAGTATGGATACCTACAAGGACAAACAAACCCTCGAT
>QKEH01000127.1 GCA_003252385.1 Bacteroidota bacterium
TACGGAAGAGTCACAGCTCCCGAGCTAAAGTGTTAATTTTCTATTATTATCGATCAAAAATAATGATCTTTGCAGCACAATTACACAAACCTTCCTTTCATGGCCAATTACAGCTACTTCAACCGCGATCTCAGTTGGTTGTCCTTCAATTATCGTGTTTTACAACAGGCTTTCGAAAAGGAAATACCCCTGTATGAACGCATAAAGTTTCTGGCCATTTACTCCAACAACCTCGAAGAGTTTTACCGGGTGAGGGTAAGCTATTACCAGGAATTACTACGCACTCTGCCCTCCAACAACCCCAAAAACATTGAGGTACAACCCCGACAGATCCTGCAACAAATCAATGCCGTGGTCAGCCGGCACCAGGCTGAATTTAACCAGCTCTTCTATAACGACATTATTCCGGAACTAAAAAAAAACAACATCATTCTGGTTTCGCGCAACGAAATTCTCAGTGAGAAACAGGAAGAATTCCTGCAACAACGTTTCGAACAACAAATTCTAACCGCAATACAACCCGTTCTGCTGGTAAAAAACCGGATTCGCCCCTTTTTAAAAACCGGCCACGTGTATATTGCCCTGCGCATGTATGTAAAAGGACGGACTTTTATGGGGAAGTCGAAAACTTCGCGGCCACAATACGCTATCGTTAAACTTCCCACCGACCACAACATATCGCGCTTTATCGAGCTTCCGGAAAACAATGGCCGGCATTACATCATGCTATTGGAAGATTTAATCATCCGGAAACTCTATGCCATATTCCCGGGCTACCTTGTTGATACAGCACACAGCATTAAGGTTACTCGCGATGCTGACCTGGATTTTGAAGACTTTGAAACCAATGCATTGATTGAAACCGTGGAAGATATCTCCAAGGCTCGTGCCCTGGGCGAAACCAACCGTTTCCAATACGATATTGACATGCCGGCAGCCATGCTCCGCTTTTTCACCGAAGCTTTTGATATTCACCCCGACAAGCTGGTAAGTGGAGGACGCACTCATAATTTTCGCGACCTGTTTAGTTTTCCGAACCCCTACTCGCCACACTTGGAGGACCCACGTCACAAACCTCTCACCTATCCGGCACTGGACGAGGGCAGCCTTTTCGAAAAGATCGAGCAGCGCGATTTCCTGCTGCATTTTCCCTACCAGTCGTTCAACTACTTTCTCGATTTTCTGGCTGAAGCCGGTAAAGATCCGGAAGTTACCGAAATATGTACCACGCAGTACCGGGTAGCCAGTAATTCGGCAGTGGTGGATGCCCTTATTGATGCCGCCCTTAAGGGCAGGAAGGTGAATGTATTCGTGGAACTCAAGGCCCGCTTTGATGAAGAAAGCAATCTGGCCTACGCCAAGGAAATGCGCAAAGCAGGTATCAACATCATGTACAGCATACCGGGCTTAAAGGTACACTCGAAAGTAGCCCTCATCAAACGCCCGGCAAAGAAGAACCTGGCTTTTCTGGGAACCGGTAACTTTAACGAAAAAACCGCCCGTTTGTATGGCGATCATGGTTTCTTTACCAGCGATGCTCGCATTACCAGCGATCTGAGCGAGTTGTTCTGCTACTTCAACAGCCGCAAAATCAACCACCCCTTTGCACACATTCTGGTACCTAACTTCAACATGGCAGACACCTACCTGGCATTGATCGCTGCCGAAATAGCTCATGCCAAACAGGGTAACAAAGGGTACATGATTATTAAACTCAACGGACTGGAAGACCCGGTAATGATTGATAAACTGTACGAAGCCAGTGAGGCTGGTGTTCAGGTGGATCTGCTAGTGCGTGGTGTATGCCGTCTGGTTCCGGAACAAGAATACAGTAAAAACATCCGTTGCATACGCATTGTGGATCGTTTTCTCGAACATGCCCGCGTATTCTTTTTCCATAACAATGGGCAAAGCAAGCTGTACATGGGTTCGGCCGACTGGATGAAACGTAATCTGTACCGACGGGTGGAGTGCGTTTTCCCCATTTACGACGAAACCCTTAAACAGGAAGTGCTCGATATTTTAAACATCCAGTTAAGCGACAATGTAAGCGCGCGCCTGATTAACAAAAAGATGGAAAACGTACCCATTGTAAACGACGGCCCAGCGGTACGTTCTCAAACCAAAATTTACAGCTACCTGCGCGAAAAATACAACCAGGAGGATGAGTAGACTGAGGCAATACTAAACCAAGGGTATTACATTGTGCAGATACCCAGGGGTTAAAACCAGAGCATACACCAATTCAATGCTGCCCATAACGGTGAAAACAACCGACTTTTGTCGATAAAATTAATTCTGATCCCGAAATTCAGACGGGGTTATTCCAGTATGTTTCCGGAAATATTTTATGAAATTCGTTGGCTCCTCATAGCCCAGCTCATAGGCTATTTCTTTGACCGATAAATGAGTATGGACCAACAGACGCTTGGTCTCCAGAAGGATGCGTTCATCAATAAGCTGCTTGGGCGTTTTCCCCAAAACACTGGTGGTGGCCTTATGCAGTTGCTTTTCGGAGATACTCAATAAAGAGGCATACCGGCTCACATTTTTAACCTTTCGAAAATTTTCATCCATCAGCTCTTTAAACCGGTTTAGGCTTTCCAAATCAGCACCGGGTTTCAGTTCAGAGAAACCCAGCTTTCGCATCTCACGTTCGGCCTGCAGCAGAAAGATATGGAGTAAATTATGCAGAATAGCGTATTGTGCCGTATCTTTTTCGCGAGCATATTCCATTTCCATAGCCTCGAATACGGTCTTCAGGTCGGTATTTCCAGTACCCACCGGAAAACTTGCAGTAGGGTAAAAATCGCTAAACAGCATCGAAGAATTTAGAAAGTGAGCATCCTGTTGATTCTTACAAAAGAAACGATCGGTAAATACAATGGATTTTCCCTGGTACTCGCCTTGGGCATCATACTGGTTCACACAATTGCTCGGCACAAACAGTAAGGTATTATCGGCAATGGGTAGGGGTTTAAAATCGACAAAATGCGTTCCCCTGCCCCTTTCTATCCACAGAATATGGTAGAACTGCGCCCTGTGAGGAACTACCATCGCATTTCCCGTATGGGCAAGGCGCTCGGCCAAATCCAGGATTTCGAATTCCAGTTTCAGCCCGTTTTTAAACAAGTATTTTTTTATGCCTCTCTCCATAGAAGGTCAAAGATAATCTTTCGAGGTTATCCATGCCATGGATCCAAAATTCCGTACATATAAAGTGGCAGCATGGAGGTTAGGTATATGGAGTGCAAATGCCCTGTTCTAGGGTAAAAGCAAGGATTCATTTGAAAACAGCATGAGCTGTAGCTTCAAACTTTTTCAACAAAACAGCATATTTCTGCCTTTTAATATATAGGCTATGTGCAGGCGAGAAATTCAACAAAACCGGGAAAATCGATACACTGATTTTCCGGGATCAGTATTATTTTCCGGAGGCAGCACTCTAACATTGTTCTTTCGCTCCTGGCAGATCCGATAACTGAGCCGAAACGAAAAATCTCGGGACCACCCCATGAGTAGTTGTAAATATCGTAAAAAATAAAGGGAGCTTGTGGGCTCCCTTTCTATAGTATGGTATTCGATTCATCCTTACTTTACAGAATCCATGTACTCGATAAGTTCAACAACTTTGGTAGAGTAACCCATCTCGTTGTCGTACCAGGATACCACTTTAACAAAAGTGGGCGACAGTTGAATACCGGCACCTGCATCGAAGATCGATGTACGAGCCAACGAAATCGTTAGATACTACTGCATCTTCGGTGTAACCTAGGATACCTTTCAATTCGCCTTCAGAAGCTTTTTTCATAGCAGCGCAAATAGCTTCGTAAGTGGTTGGTGTTTTCAAACGGGCAGTCAGATCCACTACCGATACGTCAGGGGTAGGAACACGGAAAGCCATACCGGTAAGTTTACCGTTCAGCGCAGGAATTACTTTACCTACAGCTTTAGCAGCACCGGTCGATGAAGGAATAATGTTTTGTCCAGCACCGCGGCCACCACGCCAGTCTTTAGCCGAGGGTCCATCCACGGTTTTTTGAGTTGCAGTGGTTGCGTGAACGGTTGTCATCAGACCTTCTTCTATACCGAAGTTATCGTTAAGAACTTTGGCAATAGGAGCCAAACAGTTGGTGGTACAAGAAGCGTTAGAAACAAAATTCATGCTCTTGTTATAGGAAGTGTGGTTTACACCCATTACAAACATTGGGGTGTCGTCTTTTGAAGGAGCTGACATGATAACCTTCTTAGCACCAGCATCCAGGTGGCCCTGAGCTGATTCTTTTGACAGAAACAAACCTGTAGATTCAACTACATACTCAGCACCTACTTCATTCCATTTCAAATCGGCAGGGTTTTTAACCGCAGTTACACGAATAGCAACACCGTTTACTACCAGTTTACCGTCCTTTACTTCAACAGAACCTTTGAACTGACCATGAGTAGAGTCGTACTTCAGCATGTACGCCATGTATTCAACGTCAATAAGATCGTTGATACCTACCACTTCGATGTTTTTGTTAGCTGCTGCTACACGAAATACAAAACGTCCAATACGTCCGAAACCGTTAATACCTATTTTAATTTTTCCCATAATAAAATATTTATGCTTAATAATAAATGAATAATATCCTTTGAAAAGGAATGCGAAAATACGAATTTTTATCTAACTCAACAACTTATCCTAAGAAAGTGTCCTTTGTGTTGTGAATTAAATAACAATACAGAGCCAATTTCCATAGGTTACCGTACAAATTGTAAGAGAAGCGAAAGACAAAGGTTCACCGCGAAAACACACTGCAGCGTGGTGCTTTCCAACCCGAAAACTGCAGTAATAGGCTGGTGCTTTACTGCTCCATAAGTACCCGATCTACTTTATTTAGTCGGGTTTTAAATTGTGTGTCCACCACCCGTCCAAAGCGGTAACTGACGTAAAATGCAGGATACAACCAGTGGTTGAGTTCATTGGCCATAATGGGCACTTTCCGGTAGAAGACATCCAGTATTAACCCGGTTTCGAGGGCATTAAAAACTGCATCGTTTTTGCTAAACTCAAAGCTGAACCCTACTTTGGTATACACTCCGGGAACGACCCGGGACTCGCCCAGTCCTTCGTAAAAAGGCAATTTCCGATCTACCTGGTGTAGCTTAATCTGTTTATCCTCTTCCTCAATCCAACGGGTACGAACATAGTTTGTAGCATCGCCTACAGTATCTATGAGGTAATACACCGGTTTCTGAACGCCTATCGAAGCACCTCCGTGATAGTAGTAGCGAATGGAGATACCCCCTCTGTCGCGCTTTTGAAACAGCTCATGCTGCATTCCCACACCCAATCGCAGGGTTCCCAAAGCATTGAGCTTTCCATACACAAAATTGCCCCCAATTTGTTGGGTATTGGACGAGGGTATTTTTACTTCTTTCTGATGTTTTAATTGGGAATATTCAACGCTGTAGAGCGATTTCCGAAAGCCATCGAGCCGGCGTGCATAGCGAAAACCACCGCCCATACCTACAGAACTCAACGCTATTCCATAGCTGCGTTCGGAGCGGTAGAAAATTTTCTCTTCCTCATCCAACTCGCCCTGGGCAACCACTGCCTGCACCAACAGACAGCTGAAAATAAAAAAAGCTGTTAACGTTCTCATACGATAACAGCAAAATTAGAACAAACCAAAACAATATCGGATTGATCCGGACAAAATACTTTCCGAATGCGTTTACGATCTGGAAGTGGATGCCGATTGTTCAGTGTCGGCTTTCGCATACGCCGGACAAGTTTTTGTGGTAGCACTGCATGATGCCAATACCATTCCGAGAATGAAAATGCAGCCAATCAAAAGAGTTTTAATTTTCATGATAGTATGTAATGGTGAAACTTACTTAGCTAAAGATAGCAACAAATTCATTCTCCGAGTATCAACCCTGCCGATCAGCAACCTGTTCGACCGAAGCATCATTGGCATAGGCAGGACAAACATAATGACTGCAACCAGCTGATATTAAAGTCAATACAAGTACTACAATCCATAATCTTCCCATCTTTTTCATGTTAATAAGTTTTATTCTATCCAATTTACGAAATCCCAACTAATATCTGTACCACTTGGGAAAAAAACTCCCCAACTTTTGGCATGAAAACGGGCAAAGAACCAACGCCCCCCTTTGTTACCACAATGAACGTACCCCCTATACGCAGCCTGCTCTGCCGGGTTGCAATTCCCCCGGAGAAAAAAGAATGAATTTGCTCACCGGATCAATGGATAAAAACTAAACCCCCCACGTTTGCCAGCAATTTATACGCCGCTTCATCAGTTGGCCACTTGGCTCAATCTGATAAAGTAACTAGCTTTGCATTCCATTTAACTTATCAGGACATGCTCAAAGAAATACGTGACCACCGTTCGATACGAAAGTATAAAACCCGAAATACTCCATGAACTGCTCGCCGCTGCCACTCGTGCCTCAACCACCGGAAACATGCAGGTGTACAGCATAGTGGCTAGCACCGACCCAAGCGTGAAAGAAGCTCTGTGGGCGGCTCATTTTAAACAGGATATGGTAAAACAGGCTCCGGTTGTGTTTACCTTCTGTGCCGATTTTAACCGGTTTAATCTTTGGTGCGAACAACGTAATGCTGTTCCGGGCTACGATAATTTCCTGTCCTTCTTCACAGGTGCTATTGATGCTTTACTTGCTGCACAAAACCTTTGCATTGAGGCCGAATCGCATGGCCTGGGCATTTGTTACCTGGGAACCACAACCTACATGGCAGAGAAAATCATTGAGATTTTGAAATTACCGAAGTATGTGGTTCCGGTTACTACCGTAGTGGTCGGGTATCCGGAGCAAATTCCCGGCCTGACCGATCGTCTTCCGGTAGAAGCGGTGGTGCATTCCAATACCTATACCGATTACAGCCCTGCGAGCATCGATTCGTTCTACGCCGAAAAAGAAGCACTGGAGCAAACCGAACAGCTGCTAAAGGAAAACAACAAGGAAACCCTGGCACAAATCTTCACGGATAACCGATATACCAAAAAGGACAATGTAGTCTTTTCAAAAGCACTGTTAAAGGTGCTCGAAAAACAGGGTTTTATGAATAACGATTAAGTGAGGTTTCTGGCTATTTCGACTATAAAGATACCCTTGCAATTGATTCTCATCCTCATAGCATGCTTACACGATGAAGGGTTAAAATTTGCAGGATTTCGATAGTACAACAGATTCCGAAACGATGTTGAACAAATGTCAGAAACTTGCCACCGGCAGGCTTCTGCTTGATTTGCTCAGAAATCAGGAGAGCTTAGCAGTATATTGGTATGTACGCAATGCAGCTGTAATGCTATAATCCCAAATACGCAACAGTACAAATATAACTATTGGATACGCTAGGAGGTCTTACAACAGAAGGATTGCAAAAGTTTTACTTCTAAAAAATCACTATTGCTACGCATTAGGAAGATCTTATAAATCAACCATTAGTACTTCTATTGCTTAATTAGGACAATATAACCTGGTCCAAGTTCCGATGGAGCCTTGATTGTACTTAGGATAAGAAGCAGCACATCCGTATGAATGCTTTTGAGGTGGATGGTAGGGGACGAGAAAATTGGTTTATACTTATGATGTCTAGCAGCGTGTCTTTTATTGATTATACAAGGGTTTTAAATTAACTTTCGCCCTCAATCGTTTTGGCAAGCAGAATCTTCAAAACATCCGCCACCCTTGTCCTTCTTTGCGCTCCTGAATGGAATCCCATTCCTTCGCTACAAGTAGCCAGCTTACCCCTTTGGGAACAGATGGAATCGAGTCGGCAGAATGTATTATCCTGCCACATTTAAGATCGAATAGTTATACAAACCTAATCCCAAATTCGATGCGAAGTTTCAATTTGGAAATGGATAGAAATACATGGGTTCGGAATACTAAACAAAATGTTAAGAATCCTG
>QKEH01000042.1 GCA_003252385.1 Bacteroidota bacterium
CCGAGGTATGTGGATGTTCCGACTGACCATCAAAATAATAAACAAATGAAAAAACAAGTACTACTAAAAACGTTACTGTTCATGCTTGGGCTAGCTTGCTATGGACAGCTTTTTGCCGCGGTGACCTTTAGCGGGGTTTCCGATTCAACGGCCATTTCCGGCGAGCCGTTTACCAGCCAGATCAATGCGCTTGCAACGGGAGGCACAACAATTACCGGCTACTACAAGGATTTTGGAAGCCTCAGCTGGCTGAGTATTAATCCAACCACCGGAGCCATAACCGGAACCCCGCCCACCGCCAGTGCCGGAGGCCGGGTGGAGGTGTATGTTACTACCGCCACTAGCGGAAACTTTTACATGCACTTTAATGTGTACGTTTCCGACGGGGTGTCCTGCGACCCCAGGGAAACTTGAAGAAACTTCGGGAACTACCTTTACCGATTATACCATGGGCGAAACCGCCACCACCATTGATGCATTAAGTACTGTTACGGGAAGAGTGGGCAATGGAAGAGATTTTCCGGGAGATGCTATGAATAGGAAGTATTTATCGGTGCCCGATACCGGTCAGTTTGAATGGACCGTTGACGATGATTTCTCCTATTCCGTATGGATTTATGCTGAAGGGAAATTGGGATGGACAGCTGGTTATTCCGGTGGTGGATCAAATCTTGTTCTGCCGCCGAAATGGCAGCGATGCTTCGCGTTACAATATCATTGGATTGGATGGACAAACTGCCGATTTAACAACTCTTTATCCCAAATGGAAGCTAGCTACCAACGGATTGGAGATTAAAGATGTGGTTACTACCACTCCTATAGCATTGAACCAATGGGTAATGTTAACCTTTGTACGCGATGCTGTTGGTGGGGGCGATGGCTATATGAAAACTTATTACAATGGAAATTTGGTATCCAATAAACGCGCTTTTTTTAATGCCGGATATAGCTTCGAGATGGATGCTGCCCAGACGATAGGATATCTGAATTATCTTGGGGATGACAATTACCCGTTTAATGGTAGGATGGATGAGATAATAATTTATAACAAGGCACTTTCCGCTGCCGAGATTACACAGATGTATACCAGAGGCGTGGCAGGCGAAGCCCATTGTGATCCGGGCAATATGGCTCCCGAAATCATAAATAACATGCCCCGACATGTAAATGAGGATGCGGCCTACACCGTGAACCTGGTGGCAAACGATATGGATGGCGACAATGTGACCATAGGCGCAGTGAGCCTCCCAAGCTGGATGGAGCTGAGCGGCACCACCCTGCGGAATAAAAACGGCCGCCCCAGCCAGGCCGATGTGGCGCTGGGTTCGCAAACCATTGTATTATCGCTTAACGATGGCCATGCCACCGTACAACGCACCTTTTATGTAGAGGTGGATAACGTTAACGATGCTCCGGTAATCACATCGGCTGCGGCACCCACCACGGCAACTGAAGAAGTACCCTACACCCACACTTTTACTTGGCAGGACGAGGACGATTTGCCCGGTGCCTTAACCGTAACCTTTACCAATAATGGCAACGACTGGTTAAGCTTTAACCCAACTACCGGCGTATTAAGCGGCACACCCGACGATGCTGACTTCGTTACTGAAAACGCTACCGAAAACTTCACCGTACGCCTTACCATTACCGACGACGAATTACCCACCCATGGCAGCACCTACCAGGATGTTACCATTACCGTAACCAAAGTAGACGATCCGGCGTCAATTTCAGGATCCAATTCCACTGATTACCGGTGCGGCTCAGGCTCTTGTTCTAACTCCTGCTGTTGTTTTCGATGCTTCGGATGTAACGGATGTGGACAGCGAATTCCCCACCGATTATCACATTGTTATTCTGAGTGGATCCAATTACACCTTCAGCGGTAATTCCGTAACGCCCAATGCAGATTACAATGGCGATCTGGCTGTAAGTATTCAGCTGGTGGATGTAGCGGCTACCAATTACACCTTGCACATTAATGTTACAGCCAACCAGGTTCCCGTAGTGGAGTCGACCGATGTAACCGTTGCCGACGATTACGAGTTGTACAATTACGTAGTGGAAGTTTCGGATCCCGATGGCGACGCGGTAGAAATTACCGAAATTGCCATACCACTTTGGATGAGTTTTGAACCCTTGACTGCAACTACCGTTCGGCTGAGCGGCACTCCCCGCTGGAACCAGATTGGCGATACATTGGTAATCCTGGGTTTAAACGATGGCCGCGTGTCTTCGGTTATTGAACACCGTTTCGCGATTACCGTAGGCAATACCAATACGCCTCCCGTACTGGTTACCACACCGCAGGTGAATTTTACCACGCACGACACCCTCGAATATTCCTTGGTATACGAAGATGTGGATGAAGACGATGTAGCCCTGACCTTCATTGTAGATGCACTGCCAAACTGGATAACTCCTACTGCCGGTGATATGGGTTTTAAACTGGAAGGAATTGTGCCCTGGCAGGCTCAGGGAACAACTCAGGCCATTGCGTTGCGGGTAAGCGACGGGCGCGACACCATTGTAACGGCCTATAATCTGAGCATAGCCCCATCGGCTCTGGCAGAGCAGACCCTGCATAACCTAAAAGTGTACCCCGTACCGGCACAAAATCAATTGTTTATTGAATGTGCAGATCTTCGGAGCGAGGCCAGTATTCAGTTGTTGAGCCTGAATGGCATGATACTGCAACAGGTACAGGTAGCAGCCGGCTTGAACCGGGTAGAGTTCTCCATCGAAGGCTATAAGGCCGGGGTATACCTTTATCGGATCATTGAAAACGACCGGTCGACCACAGGACGTTTCCTGGTCGAATAAGTAAGAAATAGCAACGACCTTAGGTTGTTGTAAGTGCTACGAAGCAATCTGCCTTGATCTAAAGGCAGGTTGCTTTGTTGTTTTTATCGAGTTTCAGGGAAAAGGCATTTTTTCGGGTTCTTTTCATTGACGATGATAACACTGCTTGTAGCTCATTGAATGCATCTTCTAGAACTGATGTAAAGCCCTCCACCGAAAAAAAAACACCATTCACCCTTTAATTGAAACTTTTGGTAAAACAGCACGTCTTCTATACGGTATAAAATCAGATTTAGCCATAAATTTGTACCCGGACTGTAAATCGCAACATATGACCCGTTTCAGAATATTGGTATGCATGGCACTTTTTGTTTTAAGCGTTCAGCATGCCGTTATGGTTAAGGCGCAACAACCCTTGCGTATTATGGCCATGGGCAATTCCATTACCTACGGGTGGGAGACGGCCTCTACCAGTGCAGGCGATTGTGAAGGGTATCGTTACGAGTTGTTTAATTTATTGAATGCAGCTGGCTACAATTTTGACTTTGTGGGGCATAATCAATCGGGATATAATGTATCGGGATTTACCGATTACCAGCATTGCGGAGTGCCCAGTATCCGAGCCACTGAATTAGCCACTTTACTGAGTACCGGAACGAGCAGTCGTACAGGTTACGTAACATCGGGATCCTATTTGAATAGTTACCCGGCTGATATTATCCTGTTGCATATAGGTACCAACGATATGTTGATTGACGGAAATGATAGTTTTAGTGGGATAACTCAGATTTTGAATGCAATTGACAGTTACGAAACCTCCACAGGAAATCCCGTATTGGTATTGGTGGCTCGGATAATTAATCAAAAGAATACTATAGGTTGCCAGCCCGGTGGTGCGTATTGGCAGATCGAACATTTTAATAACAACAGGATTGTACCCGGAGTTAATGCGCGCATTGCAAATGGCGATAAACTGGTACTGGTGGATATGATGTGTGGTGCGGGCATTGACTATAATGCCGACATGCGGGATGCCTATCATCCCACCCAGACGGGTTACGAGAAAATGGCTCATGCCTGGTTCGATGCCATTGACGGATTGCATACGGCACCGGTAATTGCTGCCATCCCCAATCAACAACTTGTGCTGGGCGGCGGAGCCAGACAAATTAATCTGGACTCCTATTTTGTGAGTGATGATTATGCTACTGCTGCCAATATGACCTGGGTGGTAACATCGAATCCTGCACATTTCAGCGTAAGTATAAATAGCAGCCGTATAGCTACCATTACTCCGGTTAACGGCACCTGGCTGGGTAGCGAAAACATTACCTTCAGGGCCTACGACAACGGACGCTACGTTCCCCGGTTGGCCAAATGGGCCGAGGTAACTTCGCAGTTCACTGTACTGCCGGCCAATGATAAACCGGTTATTGCCGCGCAACTTACGAACTACTTGATATCTGAAGATCATTCCTTCAACCTGGTGCTTTCCGATTTTCAGATTACCGACGATAATCCTTCGACCGACTGGCATCTGAATGTACTGGCAGGAACGCATTATACAGTTTCAGGGAATAAGGTAACTCCAGCACAAGACTATGCAACTAATTTTACCGTAAATGTGACCGTAGACGATGGCAGCCTAACCAGCGATGTTTTTGCTGCCTCAGTTCAGGTAATGGCGGTGAATGACCTGCCGCGTATCGATGGCAGTTCGTCAGTAACTCTCGATGAAGATACTGAAATCAACCTTACCAGGGATATGCTCGAGGTGTACGATCCGGATAACAGTGGAAGTCAGTTAACACTCAGCGTTCTGGATGGCGAACATTACAGCTATTCCGGAACAACCCTATCGCCGGAGGCCAATTACAATGGATCGTTGGCGGTTCAGGTACGTGTTTGCGACCCATTGGGTTGTGGAAGCAGCTATTCCCTTCCGGTTACCGTAACACCGGTTAATGATCCTCCGGTGGTACGTTCCATCCCCGATACCCTGGGTGACGATCACCACGCATACCGGTACCAAATTGTAGCCGAAGACGTGGATAACGATCCGATAACCTTTACGGCTGCATCGGCTTTGCCGGGCTGGCTGAGTTTGAATGCGAGCGATGGACTCCTTTGTGGGAGCCCGATTCTGGAAGATACAGGAGAGTACCCTATTGCACTCAATATTTCGGACGGACAGGAAACGGTCAACCATAATTTTAAAATACGGATTGCCATGTTTAACACCGCTCCGTATTTCACCGAAGTGCCCAGAGCCATTGAGAATTTGTATGCGAATGTGAGTTTCAATTATACAATTGAGGCGGCAGATGACGATGCAAACGACACCCTAATTCTGTATGGAGTTTATATACCTTCGTTCCTTACCTTTATTGAACGTAATGGCAGATTGATGGGTACTCCGGGTTTGAGCGACATAGGTTATCATGTTATTGAATTTGGAGCAACCGACCTAAAAGACACTACCACGTTTAGCTTTGTGATGAACGTTAAACAACCCAGCGATTTGGAATCGTTGTCCAACGTAATGGGGGTGCAGGTATATCCGAATCCGGCGGAATCGGTACTTACCATCGAAATGAACGAGGAACCCTTCAACCTGCGAAGTGTGCAATTGGTGGATATCAGCGGGCGTGTGGTTTACGACGATAATTATGGCGATTTTTCAGTGGGCAGCTTATTCAGGTTAAATGTTTCGGCACTACCCAATGGCTACTATACCCTGTTGCTCAACAGCGATAGCGGCCGTTTTACCCAAAAGGTGATTATTAACCGGAATTAGATAACTATCAAAAATATGCAAGCCCTGGTCCAGAAACACCAGGGCATTTTTATTGTATGCAGTTACTGGTTTAAAGACATAGGTGGCTATGCATCCCAAGGCGCGCAAAGGTTGTCCTTGTGCCGATTCTGCCTCAGCTCATAGCAGCACTTTTAGCCTGCGAATAGTGTGGTTTACACGTATGCCCTCAGCCGCAAGTAAAATTTCAGAGCGTGCACTGTTATTTGTCAGGTTTGCAGCTTGCACCGTACCTGGATGGATCTATCTGCCCGGATAATAAATAGGGATATGTTAGTGGGAATGTAGAGCACCAGCCAGAGCTTGCGCGATGCAAAGTAGTAGTTGAATTACTGCCTGTATTTGTGAGCAATGAATCATCAAGTGTGAACCTGCTCGGATTTTAAAATACTGGGAGCTGAGGATAGCGTTGCGTCTGTGCCTTGCTCTTTTAACCAATACCTTCTACGGAGCGGGACACAGGTCGGGGAGGCATCGGTCGATGAATTGGGTTGCCATAAAAAAACGACCTGCCGAAACAGCAGGTCGTTTTACCCAGTCGGGGTGAGAAGACTCGAACTTCCGACCCCTTGCACCCCATGCAAGTGCGCTAGCCAACTGCGCCACACCCCGATATGAGTTGCTTTCCTTGAAAAGCGATGCAAATAGAGTAATTTTTAATATTTGAAAACTTATTGGGAGATATTGTCAGGAATTCGCTCCAAATTGAACCAATTCAGCCATTATTTCCTTTATTTGTCCCAGACAATTCGCAAACAGAGTTCATTTTGTCCGGTTTCCGGCAATGGTATATTTGTTGTCGGCAATCGGCTGGTATGCAATGAAACACAATAAAATCAACAGATATGGATTTCTTTAAACCGCTGGAAACAAGCGTTTCTCAAAGCCCGAAAACCCAACCGGTCGATTCGGAAAAGGTTAAATGTTTAATCATTGGTTCCGGACCTGCCGGATACACAGCGGCCATCTACGCCGCACGCGCTAATCTGAGTCCGGTGCTTTACGAAGGATTACAACCCGGTGGACAATTAACCACTACCAACGATGTGGAAAACTTTCCCGGTTACCCCGAGGGCATTACCGGACCTGAAATGATGGCTGATTTGAGAAAACAAGCGGAGCGGTTTGGTGCCGATATTCGCTTTGGGCTGGTAACCGAGGCCGATTTCAGTGGTTCTGAGCATAAGGTGCTACTGGATGGAGGTAAAGAGCTGGTGGCCGAATCGGTAATCATTGCTACCGGAGCCACAGCGAAATACCTGGGCATTGAATCGGAGACCAAATATGCCGGATCGGGTGTGTCGGCCTGTGCCACGTGCGACGGGTTCTTTTACCGGGGTAAAGATGTGGCAGTGGTAGGAGGGGGCGATACCGCCTGCGAAGAGTCGATCTACCTCGCCGGCTTGTGCAACAAGGTTTACCTCATCGTTCGCAAGAACTTTCTGCGGGCATCCAAGGTAATGCAGGAGCGGGTGTTGAAAACTCCCAATATTGAGGTGCTTTTTGAGCACAACACCCTGGAACTGCAAGGCGACGGGGTAGTTGAAAAAGCGATTCTCATTAAACGGAAGGGAGAACAGGACGAAAGCATCGTGGAAATTGCCATTGACGGATTTTTTCTGGCGATTGGCCACACCCCCAATTCAACCCCGTTTAAACCCTATGTAAACACCGATGAGCAAGGGTACATCGTTACCGAAGCTCCCACCAGCAAAACCAATGTGCCCGGTGTTTTTGCCTGTGGCGATGTGATGGATCCGATATACCGTCAGGCCATTACGGCTGCCGGCTCGGGATGCAAAGCCGCCATTGATGCAGAGCGCTATCTGGCCGAAAGGAAAATATAGGAAACCGTGATGACATACTAAAACCGCCGCTAATCGTCGGTTTTTTTTGAACGAATTTGGGACAGCCATAAAAACAAAACAAGAGGACAGCACGTGGTGCTTCCTCCTGTTTATGCGGTATGCGTTATGCTTTTAAGCCAGCTGTTGCATCATGGATCCAATCGTATCCGATTGATATTTTCCATCCACCAGTTTGGCTTTTACTTCTTTAAAGGCGGCAATGGTACGGTCTACATCATTCGTGGTATGAACCGCTGTTGGAATGATCCGAAGCAGAATTTCACCCTTCGGAATAACCGGGTAAATCACCATCGAACAGAAGATGGAGTAATTTTCCCTTAGGTCGATAATTACGTTGGTAGCTTCGGCCACATTACCCTTCAGGTATACCGGGGTAACGGGAGAGGCACATTTGCCCAGATCGAAACCGTTATCTTTTAATCCTTTTTGAAGGCGGTTAACGATCGCCCACAAATTGTCTCTCAGGCTGGAGTCGTTAATCAGAAGATCCAATCTTTTAAGGGCACCCATCACCATAGGCATAGGGAGCGACTTGGCAAAAGTTTGCGACCGCATATTGTACATCAGGTAGTCAATAACATCTTCCTCGCCGGCAACAAAGGCACCAATACCTGCCATAGCTTTGGCAAAGGTCGAGAAATAAAGGTCGATCTGATCCTGTACACCAAAATGCTCGCCGGTGCCGGCACCGGTTTTGCCCATGGTACCAAATCCATGCGCATCGTCTACCAGTAAACGGAAATTGAATTTCCTCTTAAGTGCCACAATTTCGTCCAGTTTACCCAGGTCGCCGGCCATACCAAATACTCCCTCGGTAATTACCAGAATACCACCGCCACTTTCCTGTACGCGTTTGGTGGCCATTTTGAGCATTTTTTCGCAACGCTCAATGTCGTTGTGGGGAAATACGAAGCTTTTACCGCCGGTGGCCTTGTGCAGGAAAATACCGTCCATAATACAGGCGTGCGATTCCGAGTCGTACACAATAACATCGTTACGTCCGCACATGGTTTGAATGATAGAAACCATTCCCTGGTAGCCGTAATTCAGCAGGAAAGAACTTTTCTTACCTACAAAAGCAGCCAGTTTGTTTTCCAACTCTTCGTGGTATACAGTCTGACCCGACATCATCCGGGCACCCATGGGGGCAGCCATACCAAATTTAATGGCGCCATCAGCATCGGCTTTGCGTACTTCGGGGTGGTTGGCCAGGCCAATATAGTTGTTAAGGCTCCAGTTCAGAACCTCTTTACCCCTGAATTTCATATGAGGGCCAATCTCGCCTTCCAGTTTTGGGAACATGAAATAGCCATGGGCTACTTTCTGGTATTGACCGAGAGGACCTCTATTCTTCTGAATTTTATCAAAAATATCCACAGTATCTAAGTTTAAATTTATGAATGCACAAAAGTAATGGTTTTTGGCAGCAAAGCAAATCGGGAGTTGTAAACACAGGCAGTTCAAACTTTTACTTGTAGTGCATACCAGCGGGAGCCGGTTTTTCGTTAAAGAGTATTAAATATACCGGAAATGCGGTGTTATGCTGACGGCGGAATTTTTCATTCGGATTATTTATTATAAATTTGCAGATATTTTTCATGTACATGAAGTTTAGTATTAAGATTGTAAGTATTGTGCTCGGGGCTTTGCTGATAGCCGGATGTAGTGGTTACGAAAAGCTGTTAAAAAGCAACGATTCAAGAAAAAAATTTGAAGCTGCCAAGAAATATTACGCGGAAGAGGATTATGTCCGGTCAGCGGCTCTGTTGGATCAGATAGCCACCCTATACCGGGGGACCGAGTTTGCCGATTCGGTGTATTACCTGCAAGCCATGAGTTATTACAAACAACTTGACTATATTCTGGCAGGGCATTACTTCCGGACTTTTGCAAAAACCTACGGAGCCAGTCCTTTCGCCGAAGAAGCCGATTACATGGGAGCCTATTGCTTCTACCTTACATCGCCCCGGCCAGAGCTCGATCAGGAGAATACCGTACAGGCCATACAAGCCTTTCAGTTGTATATGATCAAGTATCCTTACAGTAAACGAAGTGAGGAGGTTATGGACATGTTGGCCGAAATGCGGGATAAACTGGTAGAGAAGTCGTTTATATCGGCGCGCCTGTACTACGATCTGGAAGACTACAAGGCTGCGATGATTGCATTAAATAACAGTCTGGTGGAATATCCGGAGAGCAAATTCCGCGAAGAACTTATGTTTATGCTCGTAAAATCGAGCTATATGCTGGCAGACAACAGCGTAGAGAGTAAAAAGAAGGATCGCTATCAGGATGCTATTGACGAATACTATTCCTTTGCCGCTGAATATCCCGAGAGCGGATACATGAAAGATGCCAGGAAATACTATCGCCTTTCAGCCAAATACCTGGGCGATGAAGTTCAAAGTGACGAAACCATTCAAGAATAATTAGATATGACCATGGATTATAAAAAATCAAAAGCACCATCAACTACTGTTACCCGCAACACTGCCGATTTGGAAGATAGAGCAGGCAACATTTACAAAGCAGTTGTAATTGCCGCGAAACGTTCGAACCAAATTAGTGCTGAAATTAAAGAAGAATTAAACCGCAAATTGGAAGAGTTTGCCAACTATTCCGATAATCTGGAGGAAGTATTCGAGAATCGGGAGCAGATCGAAATATCACGTTTCTATGAGCGTATGCCTAAGTCAACCCTAATTGCGCTGGAAGAGTTCGAAACCGGTGAAGTTTACGTACGTGAACCTGAAAGTCAGGAGTAATTGGACCTGAAAGGTAAAAATATTATCCTTGGAGTAACCGGAAGTATAGCAGCCTATAAAGCTGCTATACTTATTAGGTTACTTATTAAAAGCGGAGCTCAGGTAAAAGTGGTTATGACAGAACTGGCCAAAGCCTTTATTTCGCCGCTTACCCTGGCTACATTATCCAAAAATCCCATACTGGTCGAATTTTACAATCCCGAAAATGGCGATTGGAACAGCCATGTGGATTTGGGGATTTGGGCCGATGCCTTACTTATAGCTCCCGCTACGGCTAATACCATGGCCAAAATGGCAACAGGAGTGGCCGACAATCTGTTGCTAACCACTTATCTTTCGGCTCGCTGTCCGGTTTTTGTGGCTCCTGCCATGGATCTGGACATGTACCGGCATCAGACCACACAGGAGAATCTGGTCACTCTTCAACGGCATGGTGTTACGGTAATTGAACCATCAATCGGAGAACTCGCCAGTGGTCTCGAAGGGAAAGGACGTATGGAGGATCCGGAGACGATAGTTCAGGTTTTGACCCAATGGTTTTCGGAAGAAAGTCAAAAAAAAAAGCACCCCGGTAAACTGGAAGGAAAAAAAGTACTGATTACAGCAGGTCCCACTTACGAATCAATTGACGCAGTCCGTTTTGTAGGCAATTACTCAAGCGGTAAGATGGGCTATGCCCTGGTCAGGCGGCTGATTGAACAGGGAGCCGAAGTGTACCTGGTAAGTGGGCCGGTGCAGTTACAAGTGCCCGATGGCGTTTGCGAATTTATTCCGGTACAATCGGCACGCCAAATGTACGATGCCTGTTACCGTTTGTTCCCGGCTATGGATATAGCCATTCTTGCCGCAGCGGTGGCCGATTATCGCCCCAGGGAAGTGGTTGACCATAAAATTAAAAGCACTGCCGACAGCCTGACCCTCGAACTGGAAAAGACCATAGATATTGCCATGGAACTGGGTAAGCTGAAAAAAGCCAACCAGCTATTGGCCGGGTTTGCCCTCGAAACTGAAAACGAGTTGGAGCATGCACAGGAAAAAATGAGGCGCAAAAATTTCGACCTCATTGTACTTAATTCCTTGCAGGATGCCGGTGCGGGGTTTGGCTACGATACCAATAAGATTAGTATCATCGGAACGGACAATAAATGGATCCGTTTTGGGTTAAAGAGTAAGGATGATGTAGCCCTGGATATCCTTGAGGCCATTTCAGAAAAACTTTCCGATCATGAAAAAAATTAGTCTTGTCTTTCTTCTGGTTATTCTGGCGCGCCTGACTTTTGCCCAGGAGTTGAACTGTTTTATATCGGTCAATGCCGAGCAGATACAAGGTACAAATCGTGATATGTTTAATACCCTGCGCGAGGCAATAAGCGATTTCATGAACAATACAACCTGGACCAGCCATACCTTTGAAGTGCACGAACGCATCGAGTGCAACCTGCTGTTTACCATAACTCAGGAATTGACGGCAGGAACCTATCAAGCGAAGTTAAGTATTCAGTCGCGCCGTCCGGTGTACGGTTCATCCTACAATACGGTTATGCTTAATTATATGGACGAAGACATTGAGTTTGAGTACACGGAATACGATCCGCTGGAGTTCTCGGAGTTAACCCATATCAATAACCTAACTTCGATTCTGGCCTATTATGCCTACATCATTATCGGATTGGATTACGATTCCTTCAGCCCCAAGGGAGGAACTCCCTATTTCGAGAAAGCCAACAAAGTGGTTCTGAATGCCCAGTCGGCAGTTCAAAAAGGATGGAAAGCCACTGAGAGCCGTGGTCGGAATAACCGGTACTGGCTGGTGAATAATATATTGGATGAAGGGTACTCGCCCCTACGTGAGTTTAGTTACAACTACCACCGAAAGGGGTTGGATTTGATGGAAAAATCGGTCGAAACCGGACGTTTGGCCATTAGCGAATCGATTTACGAATTGGAGAAGTTTTTTAAAGCCAAACCCGATCCTTTTATGCATTTTTTTAAGGTAGTGATGGATTCGAAGGCTCAGGAGCTGGTACAGATCTATTCTGAGGCGCCTCAGGAAGAAAAAACTAAGATATACTCGATCCTGACCCGTATTGATCCGGCCAATAGCAGCAAATACACCGAATTGCAGCAATAGCCCGTCTCTTAATAACATGTTTATAGAAATCCCTTAACGGCACGGTGGTGTCCGAAGAGAATTACCTAATTTTACCCAAAATTTTCCGGGATGCTCACTACGATCCGTATTGATAATTACGCCCTGATTGATACCCTCGAACTGGATCTTAAACCAGGGCTGACTATCATTACCGGGGAAACCGGTGCGGGAAAGTCCATTCTGTTGGGTGCATTGGGTTTGTTGTTGGGCAAGCGGGCCGATACCGCAGTTTTAAAGGATCCTTCGCGCAAGTGTATTGTGGAAGGGGATTTTCGCATTAAAGCCTATGGGCTCGAAGATTTTTTTCGCCGTAATGAACTCGATTACCACGATGAAACCTGTATCCGGAGGGAAATTTCCAATTCCGGAAAATCGAGGGCGTTTATTAACGATACCCCTGTTAATTTGAATACGCTTCAGGAACTCACTCTGGCTTTGGTTGATATCCATTCGCAGCATCAGAACTTATCACTTAACGATACCGATTACCTGCGCTGGATTATTGACTCCTATGCTGGGGTGGAACAACAGACCCGGGAGCTGAATAAGCAATTTGAAGCCTATTCCGAGTTGAAACGCAGCTACCAGCATGCCCGCGAATCGTACCTCGAAGACCAGAAGAACCTGGACTATCTGACCCATCAGTTTCAGGAACTGGCAGCGGCCCGATTGATTGCCGGAGAATTGGCTACTTTGGAGGAATACGCCGATACGTTAAGCCATGCTGCGGATATTAAGCTCGCACTCGAAGCCTCATCGGCCGCACTCGACCACGAAGAGCAAGGTTCCCTTATCGGTTTAAAGCACCTGTTGCACGAACTGGAAAAGGTGCGGGCGCATCTTCCTGCTGCTCACGCGTTGTGGCAGAGAGCCCAGGAAGCGTATATCGAGCTTCGGGATATCAGCAGCGAGGTGCAACGTGAATCGGATCGGATTGAAGTGGATCCGGCCCGGTTGGAAGAGGTCAATGCACGCATAAATCTTTTAAATACCCTGCTGCATAAGCATCAGGTGGCTTCAATCGAAGAACTCATCGACCTGCGTGATCAGCTGGACGCAAGGTTGCAGCAATTTGCCGTGGGCGATTACGAATTGGAAGAACGAAAAAAGATACTTCTGGCTCATGAAGAGGACGTAAACCGCATGGCACGAAAACTTTCAGAAGACAGGATGGCCTGTTTTGCTGCTTTCGAAGGGAAAATTCAGGAGTTACTTCAAAACCTGGGTATGAAACATGCGGTCTTTCAGGTGGTACGCCAGGAAACCGAAGTGGGAGCCTTTGGTATGGATCGCATCCAGTTTTTGTTTTCAGCCAATAAAAGCATTGCCCCTCAGAATATCTCGCGTGTGGCCTCGGGTGGCGAATTATCACGACTTATGCTGGCTGTGAAGTATTTAATTTCGGGAGCATCGGCACTGCCTACCATTGTTCTTGACGAAATTGATACCGGCGTATCCGGTGAAATTGCCGATAAAGTGGGGAACCTGATCCGGGATATGGCATCCGGTATGCAAGTACTCAACATCACGCATCTTCCCCAAATTGCAGGTAAGGGCAATCAACATCTGCAGGTGTACAAAGAAAGTGACCACGGAACTACCCAGACCCGGATCCGGGAACTCAATAACCAGGAGCGATTAGCCGAAATAGCCCGGATGCTTAGTGGCGATACCATTACCGAGGCTGCCATGAAGAATGCGAAGGTGCTTCTGGAAAATTAATCTATTTAAAATAATTCTAAATAAATTTAATTCGGTGGCAAATAGCTATCTTTGCTGCCTGTTTTGAAACTAAACGTAAAATGGCTTATAATTTATTAAAAGGAAAAAGAGGTATCATATTTGGTGCCCTAAACGACATGTCGATTGCCTGGAAAGTGGCTGAACTGGCGCACGAAGAAGGTGCTGAATTTGTACTGACCAACACCCCCATAGCCTTGCGTATGGGTACCCTCAGCGAGTTGGCTGCCAAATGCAATGCGCAGATTATACCCAGCGATGCTACCAGTGTGGACGATCTGGAGAACCTGGTTATTAAATCCATGGAAATCCTGGGAGGCAAAATCGATTTCGTATTGCACTCCATTGGTATGTCGCCCAACGTTCGTAAAGGGCTGACCTACGACCGGTTGAATTACGACTTTTATCATAAAACGCTGGATATTTCGGCGATGTCGTTTCATAAAGTGTTGCACGTGTGCCGTAAACTGGATGCGATTAACGAATGGGGATCCGTAGTGGCTCTTTCCTACGTAGCTGCCCAACGTACCCTTTACGGATACAACGATATGGCCGATGCCAAAGCTCTGCTGGAGTCCATTGCCCGCAGCTTTGGGTATATTTACGGACGCGACAAAAAAATCAGGGTGAATACCGTTTCGCAATCCCCCACGGTAACAACCGCAGGAAGCGGCGTGAAAGGGATCGACAGCCTCATTGACTTTTCGGAGCGCATGTCGCCTTTGGGTAATGCTACTGCCGAAGATTGTGCCAACTACTGCATCACACTGTTTTCCGATTTAACCCGGAAAGTAACCATGCAAAATCTTTTCCACGACGGAGGCTTCTCCAGCATGGGTATGAGCTGGAGGGCTATGCACCAGTACGATAAAAGCTTCCGCGACTGTGTGAACGATGGCGATTAATCGCAATTCACGTTTTTGATTTCCGGAGGACTCCGGATACATACTACAAGCAGGGATGTTTACTTAAGGGTAACATCCCTGTTGTTTTTATAGAGGGTAATCGAGCCAAAGGCTACCACTTCTTCCAATGCCGGATGTTGTAGCGGACGATTACTTACAAAATAATCCACCTTGTAATGCCGGTTAAATTCGTCGAGATTTTGCAAGTTGTCCAGTTTGGATTTCCACTGTTGGCGTTGATCCCAATCGTATATTGCCCGATTTTTGGTTGGCGTAAACTTGTATACCACAAAACGCTCCCGGTTGGTTCTGCGATGAAAACTCCAGGGCTGTTCACTCTGATAGTACAGGAATACGTCGGTATTTTGGGTGTGTGTTGCAATGTATTGCATCATTTCCAGTTGATGCGTATCGGGTTGCGGGGCGTCCTTGTTTTTACCGGCAAATGTTTGTTGCCATTCCGAAACAAAGACCGCTAAAAACAGCACCAAAAACGAAAGGCTTATTACCTGCATCCAAACGTACTTTCTCTTCAGAAACAGCGGTGTATCCGGCCGGCTGAACTTTCGCAACAGCCAGGGAAAACCATGCCATTTCATCAGTAGTGCCAGTTCGATCATAATCAGCAACGAGGATAAACTGTTGGTGCGAAAAGGATAGGTTTTAAGCAGCGTGCCATTTCGATCGAATACAGAAAGGATCAGAAAGATAACCTGTTCGCCAAACAGAATCAGGTTAAGGGTATTGAGGGCTTGTATCGACTTTGGCTTAAAACGTTTGAAATAGAACAGGCACAACAGGAAGAAAAGAACAGAAACCAACACCCCGTCCAGATGGTACTTGCTGAAATCGGCCCAGGTATTGGTAAGCCCTAAATGATGAGGCAAACGTTTGTAGGCGTAAATACGGCCAATGTTTACCCCATCGATTACCGACGGATTGCTGACCAAATACAGTTTACCCAGATAGATCAGGAAGGGCAGCGTAATCAGCAGATAAACCCCCAGCGTTTTTGCCAAAAAGCGTAAGGATTGTTTTTGGGCGATCAGGTATCCCATCAGAAGGAAAAACATCCAGCCTCCTACCAGGAAGTGGAAATAGGTGGCAACGGCTGCAAACAGGCTGCTTACGAGGTATCGCTCCCGGAACAGAGCCAGCAGACTGTAAAAAACAAAGATGTACGCCAGGGTTTTTTCTTCGTAATTCTGAAAAATCCACTCGCCGGCATAAAACGACTGATGGGGTAAAAAGAACACCTGAAACAGTACGGCGCTCGCAAGATTGTTCAGGTGGAAATGGCGAAGAAGTTTCGCCAGGGGGATGCACAGCAGCATAAAGTTGATGGCTCGCCCGTAAAAAGCCAGATTTTCGAAGGAAATATAACGCAGCAGGTATCCGTTAATCACCTGAAAAACCAAATTGCCACCGGCCGGATGGCTCAGCGATACCGAGTTGGGTATCCAATCGGGGTTCATAAACTGGCGGGCAAATGCAAAATATTGTTCTTCGCCACCATACAGCACAAAACCGGCATAATTGGCCATGCAAACTGCAAATAACAGCAACCACAGTGGGATACTGTTGAAGCCTTTAATGCTGTGTGTAATGGCTTTTTTCATAGATGGGTAATTCTTCGCAATCTTACATAAAATTACCGGAGCAGGCAAAAACTGACCGGCTAAAGGAGCAGGAAAACGGAATTTACTCCGCGGTTGCTTCACCGATGTCAGAAAAGTTCGCCTTCGAAATGGGAAGCTTCAATACGTGCTACTTTCTCGATACAAACTTTGGATTGGGCGTGTACTATCTTGAGATTGCAGGGTGTGCCATGAAATTCCTTGTAACGAACCGTCAAGCGGGTCCCGTTCAATGACCTTCATTTAAGCAGTGCCGTTATTCATCAATATGTTGGAAGTTTTGGTTGAATTCTTCCGAAATAACAAGGTCAGAATTGTATATTCGCCATGTTATTCAATAGATTATTAGTAGCAACTATGCATAAAACAGCCGTTCTGATACCCATTTTCAATGGGTGGCAATACACCCGGGAGTGTTTACAAACACTGGAATCGCAAATCTACGATCCGAGACTTAAAAACGAATACGTGGTGGTGGTTACCGACGACGGATCAACCGATGGCAGCGCCGACGAGATTAAAGCACATTTCCCCAAGGTGGAATTGCAGTATGGCGATGGCAATTTGTGGTGGAGCGGAGGTATCAATGTAGGTGCTAAATATGCTATAGAATCGTTAGGATGCGATTATGTTCTGCTATGGAATAACGATGTGCTTTCGGCCCATGATTATTTCGTGGAACTGGATCGCATTATTGAAACCGAACCTCCCGGATCAGTAATTGGTTCCAAAGTGTATTTTACCGATCGACCGGAGCGGGTACAGGCTTATGGAGGTTATTTTAACCCGATTACCGGAGTGAAATATTCCTATGGCTACGATAAGGAAGATACCCGGGAGTATAACGAGGTTAAGCACTGTGAGTGGTTGCCCGGCATGGGAACATTAGTACATGCCGATGTGGTTACCCGCCTGAACTACTGGGATGCCACAAATTTCCCGCAATACCATGGCGATAGCGACTTTACCTATCGGGCCAAGAAGGCCGGTTTTGAGGTGAAGGTGGTGCCGCAGCTTAAACTGTGGAACAACACCGAAAACACAGGCATTAATTACCCCGATAGTTTCCGGTTAGCCTATAAGGCACTTTCGTCCATTCGTTCCGATTACCATTTGGGAAAAGATATTAAGTTTTATCGCTTGCATGCCAAGTCGCCATTAAGTATCTATGGACTCGGAGTCAAATATTTCTGGCACCTTTACGGTACCACCAAGCGCCGGTTAAAACGCATGTTGGGACAAAATAAAGCCTAGAGGGTATGAGGCAACTTTGCTTGTGTATATCAACCTATAACCGGCCTGAAGGCTTAACCAAACTTCTGGAGAGCGTTGTTGAACAGAAGGGTTTGGAACCGCACAACGTGACCATATGCATTGCCATAGCCGATAATCAGACACCTCCGGCTACGGAGGCTATTGCGGAGCATTTTCGGATTAATCACCAGCTGGAAATTCGCTGGCAGCATGAGGCAGTTCAGGGCATTACCTATGCTCGTAACACTACATTTCGTTTGGCTTCCGGGGCCGATATGTATCTGTTTGTGGACGATGATGAAATGCTGGATCCCTTTTGCATTGCTGAAATGCTTCGGGTGAAAGAGGAGTTTAATGCCGATATGGTTTACGGTAACGCACCCCCAGTATTCGAACAGGAATCGGTGGCTCCCTGGATAAAAGACTATTTCACCAAAGAACTTGTTGAAGACGGTCAGGAACTGGGCTACGCACCGACCAATTGCTTGCTCATAGACCATAGCGTGCTTCGGGGCATGGATGCACCCTTTGACCATGGTTTTGCCCATACCGGCGGCGAAGATACTTATCTTACACGAACCCTGGTGAAGCGGGGTGCAAAACTGGTTAAATCGGCTCATGCCAATGCTTATGATCTGGTTCCTCCAGAGCGCTGTACCGTTGCCTGGATATTGAAGCGTGTAAAGCGTGAGGCTGCTATTTACTCTTTAATCAGTCTGAAACTGAGCGATGGGCTACTTGTTTATTCACTGCGTTGGGCAAAATTAGGGATTAAGTTTTTACTCGGGGCGCTACTCACACTGCCCTATCTTCTTTTTACCCGTACCCATAAGCTAAAAGGGCTTATTCTGATATGGGATGCCATCGGTGGATTTTTGGGTTATTTTTCCTATAAATCGAAAGCGTATACCGGTTGAGGCAATCCATAACCATGGACTGCAAGTCAAGGATGCTCCAGGATCAGACCTATACTGATGTTGTTCGAACAGAAATGTAGGTTACATTTTAGTGTTAACACCACCCGGCTTATCCATTACTAAAAAAACCGTCCGGTACCAGCGGGCGGTTAATTCTTATTTTCCATATTGTTAGAGGAGTATATACTCCAACAGTTCACTTTCCCTGATGCGAGCCGAAACCTGTTTATCTCACCAACAGGCTTGCATTACCAATTACGGCAATATCGCCGGTTTCCTGATCTATAAGTTGTTGTACCTGGGTTTCGTCCACCCGGGTTACATTCAGGGTTTTGCAAAGCTCTTCATTCAGCGAGGTCATCATGCAAATGGTTATCCGGTTGGTTTTGGTCATCATGCTTAAAGCAGTGCCTCCATTGCCTTCGTAGTTTTTCTCCAGTATGGCGTAGGCCGCCTCAAAGCTGCCTTCTTCCAGGTATTTCAGAAAAAACTTGGAAGCAATACCATCGATACACTGGCACAGGATAATGAGTTTGCCTCCATCTTTTACAAAGGCAGCAGCATGGTGAATGGATTTGTGGCCCTGAATGAAATTGATGTCTTTGGGATACCCTCCGCTGGAGGCCACTACCAGGTCGTATTGCTTGTCGAGTCCGGAGCGGTAGTAGCTGTCGTGTACTTTGCAGGCGGCTACAAAATCGCCATAGTTGTTGCCCACTAAAAGCCGGGCCACTTCTCCTTTGCTATTCAGGATTCCATGGATGGAAACTTTAGGTGGGAAATAGCTGTCGATCTCCTGAAGGTCTTCGGCCAGGGGATTGCCTTGCAGAACACCGGGCTGACAACCGGCTGCCAGGCTCTTGTTCTGTGTATCGAGAAAGAGCGAGTGGTTTTTATAAACGGATTGCCGGTCGGCCAGTCCTGGAAATAGGAGTTTACGACCCCCGCCATAGCCGGCGAAATAATGATGCGATATGGCACCAAAGGTTATAAGCAGGCTGCTTTCGATGGCATCGCGCCGGATTTTAACCGGGGTACCTCGTTGGGTGGTGCCCAATTGAACCAAGGCAGCTTCGTCGTAGCAATCGTGATGTACAAACCGGTATTTCAGAAAACTATCGCCATAGGTCTGCATACTTTCTTCATCGCTTTGTTTCGGATGCGTACCGTAAGCTATGTAGATGCTGATGGTATCGGGGGTGGCACCGAAGGATTCAAGAACTTCCAACAACCAGGGCAGATAGAGCGGATAACCACACAAACGGGTTTTATCGGCCACCACAACGCCCACATTGGAGTAAGTGTTACCTCCGGCAGCAGGCAGGCAGGCTTTCAAATCCGTTTCGAACTGTTGTTTGGTAACGTTAAACTCCGGATCGCTAACTGTCAGTTCATTGCAGGTATCGGGGAGTGTAAACGTAAAAGTGGTTTTACCGTATTTCAGTGTTTTATTCATCGACTTGCATTTTGTTAGTAAAGATACATTTATTGCATAACCCGACGATTGAAAACAATGAACATTATAAAGTAAATGCAACCGGCAGGAACTATTCACCAATGAGGATCAAACCCGGCCGGGGACTCCCGAAAAGTATTTTTTCGGGCTTAGGGACAAGGTGTTAAGGTTTTTTCTTTTTGTCCTTTGAAAAAGCACGCACAATGCCGCTGCGCTGAACCGCTTCCGATGCTTCGGTGATTTCTGTCAGTCCTTTATTCAGGTTCCTGAATGTTATTTTCAGGGTGTCGGCAAAGGCCGAGTCGGCAATAAACTGGTTAAGCGCATTGGACGGATCGTTCATCTTCTGGCTGATCTCGGAAAGGTTGTTTACGGCTTTTTCCAAATCCTGGCTCATGCGTATAAACCCTTTGGCTGAGGTGGTATCGGCAAAAAGTTGTCCCAAGCTGCCTTCGCCATTCTTGATCCGGCTCGAGAGTTTTTCGATATTGGAAGAAATGATGGCCACGTTGATGCTGGTTTCATCCAGTTTCTGGGCAAAAGTGGTATCCATAAGTATATGCCCTATCAGTCCTTCGCCGGCATTGATCTTTTCAGTGACCTCCTTAAGGTTCCTGCTGAGCGATTCGATGTTTTTCCCGGTTTGATCGATTTCCTGGGTGAGTTCCGAATCGGTAAACAGTTTTCCAAAGATGCCATCTCCCCGGTTGATTTTTCCGGTGATCTCGATGAGATTATTCGCTACTTCCGAAATTTTCTCGCCGGAGATCTGAATTTCTTTAATAATATCGTCGAATTCTATGGATCGCTCCGAGGTTATTTCGTCGCCATCTTCAACGGCAGGACTGCCCGGGGTGCCGGGCAGAAGCATTACAATTTTACTTCCCATAAGCCCCTCGGAACCTATAATGGTGCGCGAATCCTTTTTTATAAACGGAACCGCCCCTTTATCAATGGAGAGGACCACCAGAGCCGAAGTGTCGGTTAGGATTTTGATGTTGGAGACTGCCCCAACCTCAATACCGGTAAAGCGTACGTTATTCCCCACCCGGAGGCCTTGCACATTACTGAAAACGGTAGCTATTTTAATACTCTGCTGGAACATGTTTCGTTTGCGTCCCAGAATAAGTATGGCTCCAACCAGTAAGAGGAAAGAAATGAATATAAATAATCCTACCCGAATTGAAATTTTTTTATCCTGTGTCATGCTCATTTGCGTTAGTTGAAAAACCCCTTAATTATCGGATGATCAATTACTTTTAAGTCGTCGTACGAACCCCGGGCAATAATCTGTCCCTGGTCCATTATAATCATGCGGTCTGCCGTAATGCGCGCACTCTTCATGTCATGCGTCACAACGATGCCCGCCGTTTTATACTTTTCCTTAATGGAAACAATCAGTTCGCTGATACCCTCCGAAGTGAACGGATCCAGACCGGTGGTTGGTTCATCGTACAATAGGATCCGGGGTTTCAGAACAAGGGTTCGCGCTAGCCCAGCCCGCTTTCTCATTCCTCCCGACAGTTCCACCGGCATTTTGTATTTGGCATCCAGCAGGCCAACGCTTTCCAGTACCTCGTCCACCAGATCGTTTTTTTCTGCCCGACTGAGTTCCCGGGCTATCCTGTCCAGCGGAAACAGAATATTTTCTTCTACCGACATGGAGTCGTACAAGGCTCCTCCCTGAAACAGAAAGCCTATATCTTTTCGGATCACATTTAGTTCAAATTCATCAAGCTGACTGATGTCATTTCCCATAACGTTGATATAGCCATCCACAAATTCCTCTAGGCCCACAATACATTTAATGAGCACGGATTTTCCCGTGCCGGATCGGCCAAGAATCACCAGGTTCTCATCCGAACTCAAATCAAGATTGATATCCCTGAGCACTTCCTGACTGCCAAAGGACTTATATAATCCACGGATGCGGATCACAATTTGTTTATCGGTTGGTACTACAGGAGTCATTGGATAAGAATTTCAGTGATTTGCACAGCTATCAGGTCGATGATGAAAATGGACAGCGAGGACAGGATTACCGCTGAATTAGTAGCAATCCCCACCCCTTCGGCGCCCCGGTTGGTATTGTATCCGGTAAAACAACTCAGTATACCAATAAAGAACCCAAAGAAGAACGTTTTAATGGTAGCAGGTATCAGGTCGCTAAAGGCGAGTTCGTCGAATGCTTCGCGGATAAAAAGCACAATGCCAATGGTGTTGTGCATGGCATACCCTATGTAGGATCCGATCAGGGCCAGGAAATCGGCATAAAGAACCAGGGCAGGTAGCATAATGGTGGTGGCCAGTACACGGGTTGTTACCAGATATTTCATAGGATAAACCCCGGATACTTCCATGGCATCAATTTGCTCGGTTATTCGCATCGAACTCAATTCGGCACCAATGCGCGAACCTACCCGGCCTGCAAAGAGCAGGGCGGTTATTACCGGGCCA
Organism: Bacteroidota bacterium; assembly: GCA_003252385.1. Classification (GTDB taxonomy): domain Bacteria; phylum Bacteroidota; class Bacteroidia; order Bacteroidales; family UBA10428; genus UBA10428. The sequence goes on from QKEH01000042.1 coordinate 22,772, forward strand.
ATTTCGATAACTATGGATATAAAAATCATGGTAGGCACCCACGACTCGGCACCAAACTCTTCCATAACCGGCCGGGTTTGAATGGTAAGCACCAACCCCATAATAAAGGCGGTAATGCTGATTAGTCCGAAGGATTTATAACCTACCAAAAACAGTTGACGCACAAATTCATTGTGTTCAAAGGGCCGGCGAAACATATACTTTACCGTTAACACAGTAAATGCAAAAATATTGGCTAGTTGTATGAAAAAGTTCGACAGCTTTTTGGTTGCCATTTTAAGGTTGTTTTTTACACAATTGGTACAGCAGTCTAAAATAGTAAGATAAAATTAACTGAACGTAAAATTTGCGTAAAAGCTCATTCGGTAAATGAAATGTTTTAGGCGGTGAGTGGCGCTATTTCTATCTTATGAACAGAAAGAAAGATTATCCTTTGGTTTCACATAGACCGTTTTGGTTTTTTCTCAAGGGGCTATTTTGGGAAAATCCAGTTCCGATGAGTTGCTTCGATCTGTAAATTTCACCCCATTAAAGCTTTTTTCGCCCCTGTAATGGAAATAATACCCCAACGAGGTGCTGTAAAAACCATATTTGTGCAAGTCTGGTTTTTCTGATGTTATTTTGAAGCAATTAATTCAATGAGCATGAAAAGTAGTGCGCTTATAAAAAAAGAAAAGGTGGTACGTGCAACAATTTCTCCGGAAGAACTGCAAGTCAGACTGGAGGCTAAAGGTTTTTCTACCGTAGTGCTTCATAGCGACAAAGAGGTAAAAGACTTTATCAATGCCAATATCCCCGATGAGATGCAGGTTGGTCTGGGAGATTCTATAACCACCTGCAAACTCAATCTCCGGAACATTCTGTTCACGAAAGGAACTAAAATATTCTATTCCTGGAATGGTTCCGAAAACTACAATCGGAGTATCGATACCTACGATGAACACATACGCCCCGATTATTACATTACGCGCATATCGGCCATTACCACCGATGGGCGTATTTTAATGCCCGATTACGAAAAGGAAGCTACCGCGCGCAATGATTTTCCGGTGCACGTCTATGCTTTCGTTGGAATGAACCGTGTGGTTGACGAGTTTCAGACCGGTAAAAGCATTGTGAAATACCCAATCATCGACCGGAAACCCGAAGGCAGTGAGTTCACTGTTGCACTATTGCCCTTCCTGGATTATTAATTGATTCTTTCCATAATGAAGAAAAGCTCCAATACGAAAGTAAAGGAGCTTTTTTATTAGGGACAGGTTAAGCATTTCAGGAATTGAGTTCTTAGGCTTGATTCTGGCAGTAGTATCGCGAAATGCTGGGGAAACTTTACAACGATAGCCTTCGGAGCTTATCGTGTAAGTTTACCTACACATTCAGAATATTTTGGAGATAGCCTTGGCGTTCCTGATGCCATTGAATAGCCAAATCCGTGAGCTGATCAATGAGCTCGGAATAGCGTACACCGGATAATTCGATCAGTTTAGGATACATGCTGATTTTGGTAAAGCCGGGCAGGGTGTTTATTTCGTTTAGCACCAAATCGCCACCGGGAGTCAGAAACATATCTACCCGGGCCATTCCGGAGCACGACAGGGCTTTGTAGCTTGCTTTGGCAAACGCTTTTACCTGTTCCGCCTGGTCGGGAGTGAGTTTCGCAGGAAGTTCCAGTTTTGCCCCGTCGCCGTTTATGTATTTTGCTTCGTAGGAATAAAAGCTGTCCTGCGGAATAATCTCTCCGGGTACCGAGGCTAGTAATGTGGTATTTCCAAGGATAGCGCATTCGATTTCGCGTCCAACAATAGCTTCCTCAATCAGCACCCGGCGGTCGAAACGCAGTGCTTTTTGGATACTTTCCAAAAGTTCCCGGGTCGATTGGGCTTTGTATACCCCTACGGACGAGCCCGAACACGAAGGTTTAACAAATACCGGGAAGGCAAACTTTTCTTTCACCGAGGCTATCGTTTCTTCCAGGGAGGAGAGCGAGTCAGCACACACATAGTCGGCCACTTTAATTCCGGCCTGGAGTAGTAATTGTTTGGCGATGTATTTATCCATAGCAACGGAAGAACCTAACACATCAGGGCCCACACAAGGCAGGTTCAGGATGTCGCAAAATCCCTGCAAACCACCATCTTCGCCAAAATGGCCGTGGGCAATGGGAAACATCACATCCAGGCTGCCCAATTCGGCTCCGTCCGATAAACGGATCATCCGGTTGGAACCGTTACGAGGAAACAATGCAATGGCTTGTTCCGGGTTTACATTTAATGTAATGGTCGATGGATTATCGGCATTCAACAGGTAATTGTTCTCATCGGCCAGGTACCAGTCTCCCTTTTTATCGATGGCTAAAAGGAATAGATTGAACTTATCGCGGTTTACGGCTCCGGCAATCGACTTGGCTGATTGTAGTGAAACTTCGTGTTCGCCCGACCGGCCTCCGAAAACTAATCCCAGGTTTTTTTTCATTGTGAGGTATAATTTTAAGCTACAAAGTAAATAAAAATACCTGCACCATGGTGTTTACTTTTAAACGATACCCAATGAAAAACCCCGCTGATCAGGCGGGGCATTTCCGATTTAATTCCTTTGATAAATTCCTTACCTGATAGACTCACGAAACGAGAAAAAAGTTGCACCGACGTTTAAAAGAATTCTTTGTAGCCGACATTTTTTCGGTTTTCAGAGGTGCGAATCAGACCGGTAGACCCTGTATCCGGGATGCCAGATATTCGAATGGGTGTATAACAGCAGGATCCGATTTCAATGACTGGTTCGCAAACAGGAGCAAGGCTGGCTGAGCAGGAATTGTGTTAAGGTGAATGGGTTGGATTCGCCAGCATTGAAACCGGATGCCAATAAAAAGCCCAACGTATTCATGGGCTTTGTTGTATGCGGTTCCAAAGCAGTAGTATTCTTTTTCGGGCGCTTAGTAGTAATCGTTCGGATCAATAATTACCCGTACCGTGCTTTTGTAAGTAAATTCCTGTCCATTGGGGTAGGTTCCGCTGGCTTCGTAACGATAGTAGCCTGAAGGTGCCAGCTGGCCGTGTATGTATCCGTTCCATCCCTGTTTGATGTTGCTGGTGGTAAAAATTTCCTGTCCGTTGGATAGAAACACCTTAAGCTGGTAGGTTTTAACTCCGGCGTTTTTGGGGTAAAAGATGCCGGAATTACTGCCGGCCGATTCGTACAGACCATTGGTTCGTTCGTAAGGGTTAGGCCTGAAATTTAGTGGAAAATAAAGGGTGTAATCTGCTTCGAGAAAACGATTCACCAGGGAGGCTGTGTCGCGACAGCCATTCTCGGCCTCGGCAATCAGACGCACAGGATATACCCCAAAGTCGGCGTAGATGTGCTCAATGGCATCCGGAGAATTATCCAGTCGGGTATCGCCAAAATCCCAGGTGTATTTTTGGCCACCTTTCGATTTGTTTTTAAAGAGCACTTTCCGCAGCGCCATATCCGATCCGTTGATGTCGATATCCATATGAGCCTGAGGTCTTGCCAATACACGGATAGTTTTAGTATGTTCGGCAGAAGCTTTGGACTCATCTTTCACCGTGAGGGTAACCAGGTATTCGCCAGGTTCTTCGAAAGTGGCTTGCGGGTTTCGAAGAGTTGAGCTTTTTCCGTTGCCGAATTTCCACTTCCATTCGGTGGCTTGAACCGATTTGTCTTTGAATTGGACGGTAAAGGGAGCGCAACCCTGCATGGATTCAGCTTCGAAGCGAGCCGAAAGCAAAGCGCGGGCAATATCATTGGAAACGGGTTCGGGGATACGGGCGGGCATGGCTTCGTTGTATGCCAGCACTTCGTCTGCTTCCGGTTCGGCAATGGATGTTTCTTCGATCAGAGCATCTGAGGTTGGATTTTCCGAATGCCAGATGTCCGTATTTAAAAGTAATACCGTTGCCCCACCCAGCACCAGTGTGACATATCCAATATTCACCCTGGCCGGATGGAATCCCATAAAATCGGACCACCACAAACGCTTTTTAAGTTTGCGTAACACATCGGGCGACGGGTTTTGCTCCCGGTGCTCCATTTGTGTCCGGAACAAATCCTCTAAATTATGAAACTCTTTCCCCATCAGATCCAATTCAGTTTTTTCATTTCTTTAATAATCCAGTTTTTGGCACGCAAATACTGGGTCTTTGAAGTACTTTCATCAATATTCAGCTTTTCGGCAATTTCGCGGTGTTTGTAGCCCTCAATGGCATACATGCTGAAAATGATGCGGTAACCGTCCGGCATCCGGGTCAACAGTTCCTGCAACTCCTGACTATCGAGTTCCTTATCGGCCGACAGGTGGAAGGGTAGTTCGCCATCGTTCACATTTTCGATTTCATCGTGGTAATAATGCTTCTTCTCACGGTGAAAATGGGTGATGGCTGTGTTGACCACTATTCTTTTCATCCAGTTTTCAAAGTGTCCCTTGCCCTGATATTCTTTGATATTCTTTAATATCTTGAAAAAGGCCTCCTGCAGGATATCTTCTGCTTCGCTGGTGTCGGCCACATAGCGCATGCTCACCGACATGAGTGTCGAGGCATACTGCTTATACAAAGCAATTTGTGCTTTGCGGTTGTTTTTAATGCAGCCTTGAATGACTTTCTCCAATTCGAACATCGGGTTCGTAAATTAGTTACCAGATTCGGATGTAAATAGTTGCATGCATCTCATTTCTCTATTAAAAATAAGAATAAAAAGGCAGCTTAAAATCAACCGGGATAAAAATGATGGTACAGGAATAGACTGGCAGGTTGCGCGGATGTGTAATATAATGGTGGTCAGGCCAATAAAGACCTTGATCAGAATTGGTATTCTGTTACTCCGGGGTGTTCCTGGTCGGATGGACAGCGGGATAAAAGGACAAAAGCCTTCATCCGGATAAACAGGAGAATGTAGCTTTTAAGCCGTATTTGCAAGATGCCAGGCATCCAAAAACCTGGCAGGGAGGTGCCTGGATATGGTTAATGGTTCAATCGACTCACCAAGATCAAGATACTTACCCTTATATAATCTCACCCAACCTGCATGCGACGGTTGAAAAAAACTTAGGTGGGTTTTATTTTTCGTGCCAGGATATGGAACAGGGGCGAAAGGTACTTTCGGATATAAATCATCAGAATTTCGGTGCTTCCCACCCAAAGTTCTTTCTTATTTCGCTCAATTGCCCGAACCATACGCCGGGCACATTGCTCGGGAGTGATTCCTCCGGCTTGTCCGTCGTCCATTTTGCCATGTTCTTGGCCATCCTTGGTAATGGCATGTAACGAAATGTTGGTTCGCACCCGACCGGGTGACACAATGGTAACTTTAACGTTCTGGTTGTATAATTCGGCTCGAAGTGCCTCATAGAAACCCTGTATAGCATGCTTGGAGGCACAATAGGCGGTGCGCAGGGGAAATCCGAATTTACCAGTCATGCTGCTGGTTACCGAAATATTTCCCCCACCCTGGGCTATAAGGGCGGGCAAAAGGGCTTTGGTAAGAGTAATGGTGCCAAAGAAGTTGATCTCCATAACTCTGCGGTCAATAGCAACCGGTGTTTCAATAGCATAGGAGCGTTGACTGATGCCTCCATTACAAACCAGAATATCAATTTTTGGGTACGTCCTCAGCACTGTTTCCACAGCGGAAATAATTTGGGTTGTTTCCGCCAGATCGAAAGGGGCTGCCAGTGCAGGAACCCCCATGTCGTTACAAGCCGAAACCGTTTTATTCAAATTCTCCACATCACGATCCGAAAGAACCAGGGTGGCTCCCCGTTGAGCATATTCCAGGGCTACTGCCTTGCCAATACCCGATGCGGCACCGGTTACCCAAACAACCTTATTGCTGTAAGTTTTTTTCATGCTTTGATTTCTATTGGTTAGTAGTGATGATGGAGTTGGTAAGCTGCAGGATCTCGGCATGTCGCTTTTGCAGCTCCCGGGCTGGCGATCCGTTGCGGAGCAATGCTGTGGTGTATTTTATTCGGATCCAGCTTTTAATATAGAAGGTACGATAGGCCAGCATAAAAATTCCTGAAAGCGGTATGCAGGGCAGGTACGCAAAAGCCATCCACCACTGGGGCAGAAGCAGCAATCCTAAAATGAAGAGCAGGAGCGAGTACAACGTAAAAATGAGCAGTCCGGAACCGTACAGCGCCGTACTGTAAAACTGGGTATCCTTAATGCCTTTAATCAACCGGAGAGGTATAAAAAGGTGGGGTGCATTGTTGATAAGCCCCCACAAAGCTAAAGGGAAACCAGGAAGCGCCAATGCCATACCCATAAGGTTTGCCAGAATGTTGTATTTTGGTTTCCGGGTAATCCAGTCGCGCAGGTGCAGATGATCGCGCAGGCGGGTGTATTCCTTATATAAGGTATCCAGATGTTGGATTTTTTCCGGATCTGTATCCAGGCAGGTATCTAGCGATGCAATGAGTTGCTTATCGGCAGTATAAACATCGTTAAGCTTTTTCTCATTCAAACCGAGCTGTTTGCACAGGGTGCTGCGGTACAAAACGCGCATACCCATGTATAAATCGTAGTAGGTTTCGGTTTCAATGTGAATCATTACCTTTTTCATGCCATCAGCAAGGCAATCGCGAAGCTGATTGGTGGCAAGGGAAGGGTTTTCCTGATAGGCGTCCCAGAATTCTGAAACCTCTATCGGATCTCCGAGATTGATGAATTGGTTCCGGCGCAGTTTCCAATAATGCTCGTAATCGATTCCGGCAGGAACAATTTTAACCCCAGGCTGGCTTCCGTACTCTTCCTGTGCCCGGAATGCAATCCGAAAAATTCCTTTCTGTAAAGGGCGAAGCCTGCGACGGTCGCTATGATTGCCTTCGGGATATATTACCAGGGGAGTGCGTTTATTTCGCATTACCACATCGCTGGCGTCAAAAACCTCATCGTTCTTCTGCAGGTTGGAACGACCATCACGAATTCGGTAAATGGGAAGAATTTTACATCCGGTAAGAAACCAGATTACAAATTTACCTTTAAAAACATCAGATCGGGCCAGAAATACCGGCTGGGTGTGTGGCAGCGAAACAAGAGCTAATGCATCCATCAGGGCATTTTGATGGTTGGGGGCAATAATTACCGGAGCTCCCTTGGGTAGTTTATGAAGATTGGCTATTTTTCTTTTGCGATAGAACAGGTTATACGCCAGGCCTACTGCATAGGTTTTAAGCAGGGCATAGTTCAACGACCAGTGATCAATATCTTTTCCGGTTTGCATACTAATTAAGTTATGGAAAGCGCGAATTTATAAAAATTATCTTACGCCAGCTCTTTAGGAATGGGAGGCTTTCGTTTCGACCATATTCCCGCAATGGTCAATCCGGACAGAATGTGCCATATACCCCACCAGGCTGCTATAAAAGCCATGCCACCGTTATGCAAATCGACCGGGAATACATTGGGATTGAAGAGTAATACCAGAGCCAATCCTGAATTCTGAATTCCGGTTTCGATAGTTATGGTTCGTCGAACGGCTTCGTTACATCGGGTGGCCCATGCAAAAACATATCCGGTTAGCAATCCCAATGCATTGTGTATTAGAACAATCAGAAATATATATTTAATGTAACGCAGAAAGAAGTCGTAATTATTTCGGAAAGCCAGTATCACGATAGCCGCAAAGACCATAATCGACAAGCTTTTAATGGGTTTAATGATTTTCCGGGTGACTCCCGGAAAGAAATGGCTGAAAAGCATGCCTACTAGCAACGGAATTCCCAGCAGGATAAAAACGGTTTCGAAAATACTCAGTGGACTAATTTCCAAAGGGCGCAGCAATTTGTCCGAATCCATAGCGCCAATATATTTTGTATACAAGCCTCCCCAGAATAAAAAGTTGAAAGGAGTTAGCACCACCGCAGCAAGCGTGGCCATGGCCGTTAGCGTTACCGATAGTGCGGCGTGGCCATTTGCCAGCGCCGATATAAAATTCGAAATATTACCTCCCGGGCAACTGGCTACCAGTATCATACCAACGGCCACCGTGGGAGTGAGGAATGAGTGGAATAGGCCAATCACCAGAAAGGTGACTGCCGGAAGAAGAACAAACTGGGCAATAAATCCGATAACCGGGTAATGTTTATTCTGCCAAATATGTTGAAAATGTTCCAGTTTAATCTCCAGAGCCACACCAAACATAATGAATGCCAGGGCGCTGTTCAATACAAATAATCCTTCCGACGAAAAATTCAGGCGAACTTCATCCAGCTGCAGTAGAGCTTCGTACATTGTTTTTGGTTAACGGTTTGCGTGGCTAAATATACAGAATTAATATTTTTTGCAACTTTGTAGACGAAGATCAAATGGGTTACCATGGAACATATCACCAAATATTTTAAAAAGGCTGCAGCCGATCAGCTGACGGATAATTTTATTCACAGCATTGGTAGCGACTGGATGCTTCTTACAGCCGGCACCGAGCATAAGTTTAATCCTATGACTGCAAGTTGGGGCGCCATGGGCGTGCTTTGGAATAAGCCTGTCGCAATTTGTTTCATCCGGCCCTCCCGCTATACCTTCGAACTGCTGGAACCCCATGAAATATTTACCCTTACTTTCTTTCCCGAAAAATACAGGGAAGTGTTAAAACAATGCGGTGCGGTGTCGGGTCGCAACCATGACAAGATACAAGCCACCGGAATAACTCCGTTGTTAACCCATAAAAACGGAATAGGTTATCAACAAGGAAGACTTTGCCTGGAGTGTCGGAAAATTTATTACGACGAATTGAATGCCCAACATTTCTTACTGCCCGATACCGATGCAAAGTTCTATTCGGATAAAATCTATCATTACCTGATAATTGGTGAAATTACCGATACCTACCTGCCCTTGTAATTAAAACGAAAAACGGACTGTGGGCTAACTTGGAGGATCGGTTCATGGCTTATGGCTCCGGGCGCAGGGTTCCCAATTCATAACGGAGTTCAATAGCTGTATTAATTCCACTTACATTAATGGATTCCATATTGGGTGGATTGAATAAATGGTAGGTCATGCAGGTACCCAGTCCCCATCGGTCGGTAAGCCGGTAGGAGAACCCAAAGAGCAAGTTGTAACCATAGGAAGTTACTATGTGGGCGTTATCCAGCCATTTGTTTTTGTCGTATTTAACTACCATGCCTAAGCCCGCACCAAAGTAAGGGCGGAGTTTCGACCCCAGATTGGGTAAATGATAGAGCATGGAAGAGCTTATGGGTAAAAGCATTACGGTGTGTTTGTTGGCGTTGTAAAGTACTTTTTTGTAGGCCATCCCGCTGGCAACCAGAATCTGAACTCTGTCGAACTCCAAAATACTTGCGGAAAGCTGCGCCATTGGCGATAAAGCATAAAAATCGCGTGCTGCTTCGGTAGAATAATCGTACATGCCCCCACTGAGCGACACATACTTGGCGCAAACCGAAGTATAGCCTGTTATCCAGAACAGCTGGCTATAAATCAAAATCCTCAATAATTTCGTTGTACAGTCCAATGGTTTTTACATTTACCCTGTTGGTATTCTTGTTGATGGAGATGAGCAGAAAGTGGTAAAAATCGCCGCCCCGGCCATGGTAGAGTGGAGCCCCTGCACCACCTGATGTTAGGTAGGTTATACCGTCGCGATCGTATCGGTTATACACATGATCGTGCGAAACCAGTACGGCTCTGATTTTGGGATGTTCAATAAACAGGTCGTGTAGCTGAAAGGTATTTTTCAGCTGGCCGCCGTAATGTTCCCCTTGCGCAAACAAGGGCCGGTGCAGGCTGACGAAGACATTCTCGATTAGCGGGTTGTTGTCGGCAGTATTCAGCAAGGCAATCAACCATTCCAGCTGATGGTTCAGGATGCCTTTTTCCTCTCCGGGTATTTCGGTATCGAGAATAATGAACAATGTGTTTTCGTGCTGGAAACTGTAGTAAAAATGTTCATGTACCGATTTGAGTTGTTGCCGGAATATACGTTCATCCCCATCGGAGTTACCCTCGTGATTGCCCCGGGTGATATGAACATCCATTTTCTCGGTCAAGGGGCGGGTATATTCCCAAAATGCCGCCCATTCAACCTCGTTGCCGCCATGGTTCATGATATCGCCACCGCAAATGGCCAGAACGGGGTCGGGCGACAGGGAAGCCATGTTCTGCACCAGCTGGCTGTATATACCCATTCCCATTCGAATATCTCCAAAAACAATGAAACTCCATTGATCCTCTTCCAATTGAATTTCTTCTTTCTCGGTACAGGTGATGGTAAATGTCAGGAGACTTACCACGAGAACCGTCCGCAGTTTGTTTAGGGGCAGTGCATGCATTATTGGAATTACGAAACGTTGCTTCATACGTCTGACGGTTAAGAAACAGAATGTCTGATACTTACGTGAGTTTCCAACACGATCGAATTGTTCTCACTTACTTCACCTTGAATCTCCTGAAAGAGAGCGTTTTTTAACCGTTCGCTGAGGGATCTTATCCTTATTGGAGAGTAAGTGGTTTTTTGAAAAAAAATCGGTATTCCTTAAAAAGTACCATCTAAAGAACGCATCGTTAGGTGTAGAGTTTCAGGGAAGTAAGGCGCATTGCTCACCGGAATAGGATGATATTTCACGTGTCTGTTAGTTCCATTTCATCCTTCGTCAGCAATTGGCTGCCGTTCATAAAAATGGGCTTGTCTGGGCAAAAGTATTTGCAATATATTTGAACATTGGTTCAAAAGAGCCGTAATAGGCGAAAACAGGTTGTTTTAAAACAAATTATGTATGACTCTACGATTTATTTTCCGTTCCATGGTGGTGGTGCTGATGCTGGCACCGGTGTGGATGAATGCTCAGGTACTGCACTTCAAAATGACCGATGAAGGCTATGGCCCGGCAGAGTTTACGGCCTTGCCTAGTTATACCCAAACGCAGACCTTGAACACGCTGCAAATTGATTACGTGTTTCCCGGATTTTCGAAGTACGATATGGTTGCTGATGACGGCAATGCGTATCAGTTAATCCGCATGGAGGGCTTTGGGGTTTCCTCGGAGCCGGGCTTGCCTTCCCTGCCGGAGAGGTTGGATAAAGTAGCCATACCGGACGGAATGCAGGCTATGGTTAGTGTGCAGCCTGGCGATTTTGTTGAGATTCCGAATATTATTCTGTTTCCGGCTCAGTTTGTTGGAACCGACGATATTGTTCAGTCTACCGAGTTTACTTTGAACAGCGCGGCCTATAAATTAGATACTTATCTGCCGGCCACTGCAAGCGAAATCGTAGAGGTGCAAACCTACCGCGAAGTTCAGCTGGCCTATCTGGCAGTACATCCTGTGCAATACAATGCCGCTGCCAAAACGGTGCGCATCTATAAGGAACTCAAGATTACCGTACAATTTACCCCTAAAGCCAGCAAGTCGGTTACCACTAAAAGAAAGGTAACCAGCGATACTGAGATGCTTAAAGGCTTGGTGGTGAACTACGAAAGTCTGACGCCGGCAAGCAGTGCCAATAAATCGGCAGTGGTAAAAGCCACCAAAGGGTACCTGATTGTAACGGTGCCTGCATTTGCCGAGGCAGCCGCCAAACTGGCTGCCTGGAAACAGCAAATGGGTTACACCACCGAAATCGTTTCGCAGGCAAGCTGGACGGTGAGCCAGGTTAAAAGTCTCACCACCAACCGCTACCTCAATGCAGGCTACAATCTGTCCTATTTAACCCTTCTGGGCGATCATCAGCAAATTCCGGATTATAGCTACAATGCTAAAGATGTCACCAAACCGAATGCTGAAGATTGGTGGATATTTAGTACCAATTACTATGCCTGTATGAACGGCGCCAACGATTATATTCCGGATTTTGCTCATGGACGTATTCCGGTTCAAACCGCCGAACAGGCCATGACCGTAGTCAACAAAATAATTGGTTACGAATGCAATCCACCTTCCGATCCTACTTTCTACCGCAAAGGATTACATGCGGGTTACTTTCAGGATTCTACCCGCAATGGGGAATCGGACAAGCGCTATGCTAAGACTACCATAGAAATGTACGACTATATGACGGCGCGAGGTTTTCAAAGCGATCTGATCTTGTATACCGAGCCCAACGTAGTACCTGACCGGTTTAACCCCTACTATTCGGGAGTAACTACACTTCCCAGTGCTTATAAACGATCCAATGGCTATGCCTGGGATGGCGACCGGTACGATATACTAAATGCATGGAACGATGGCCGCTTGTATGCCTGGCACCGCGACCATGGCCAGCAATGGGGATGGATGGCTCCCGAATTTAAAGTGGATGACGTAGCGTCCCTACACAACGGAAACGAACTTCCCATTGTATTTAGTGTAAACTGTGGAAGTGGAAAATTTGATTCTTCGGAACCCGATAAGATCAGCTTTGCAGAAAGTGTACTGCGCCACCCGAATGGCGGGGCTGCCGGTGTGGTAGCTGCAACGGCTGTTACCCTTAGTGGCTACAACGATGGGTTGATCATCGGCATGATGGATGCCATCTGGTCCAATCCCGGAATTATACCCAACCTGGGTGCTGAGGCCAGGACACCGACAAATCCGACGCACGATCCTATTTATTCCATGGGCGATGTGCTGGTTCAGGGCTTGTTGCGCATGACCGAAACCTGGAATCAAACCTGGGCTTCCAAGGAACAGTATAATCTGTTTCACTATTTTGGCGATCCGGCCATGAAAATATGGACCGATGTTCCGCATGCTATCACCGCAACCTATCCATCGCAACTGGGGGTTGGGGCTACCTCCATTCCGGTTACGAATGTAAGTGAAGAAGGTGTTACAGTAACTGCATGTTACAACGGGGCCTTAAAACGTGTGGTCGAAATTTCGGGGGGCAGTGGCACTTTAACTCTTCCTACACCCATTAGTGCCGATGTTATTGAAGTGATTATTACGTTCAGCAAGCACAATTGTATACCTCTGGTGGATACCATTCTGGTGGAGACCGCTCCGGTATCTAATTTTACTTCCGATAAAACCACCATTTGTGCCGGCGAAACGGTACAGTTTACCAATTTGTCAAGCGACAATGCGACCACCTGGTCGTGGGTAGTTACCCCTGACAGCTATTCGTTTGTCAATTCAACATCGGCGTCTAAAAATCCGAAAATCGTATTTAACGGATCGGGAAGCTATGACGTGGAATTGGTAGCTTCTAATTCCTGGGGAAACAGCCTGATGGTTAAGGAAAACTTCGTTCTTGTGAAGGCCATTCCTGCGGCCATGTACGATACCACCGTGTATTTCTGTGACGGAGAAACCATACCGGAACTGGTAGCTGATGGCGATGAAGTGAAGTGGTATCAGGACAGTGAATTACAGCACATGGTATCGGGCACATCTACCTACCAGCCCGTAATGCAACACAGCGGAGATACCACTTTTTATCTTACCCGGACTGTGAACCTTTGTACCAGTTCCCCATCGACATTTACCGTGCATTTATCCCCTGAGCTGGCTCTGCCCGAAGTTACTCCTGATACCATTTGTTACAATTCATCGGTTACTTTGCAGGCAGGACAGATCTGTAACTGGTATTCCGATCCATTAAAGGCAGATTTGATAAAATATGCCAGTTCGGAATATTTCGTGTCCAGCTTGTCTCCGGGAGACTATTCTTACTATGTGGCCCGGGAAGAAGACTTTTGCGAGAGCGAGGTGGTAGTCTATCCATTGCATGTACATGAGCAGGTGGAAGCTCCCGAAGTGGCTGCAGCCCAAATTTGTCAGGGTGAAACGCTTTGGTTGAGTGCCGATGGTTTGAACTTACGTTGGTATAACGATGCGGACAAGAATAACTTCCTATACGAAGGGGATAGGATCAATAAAGGTACGCCAGAGCTTGGTTCGCATCGGGCATACGTTACCCAAACCTTGAATGACTGCGAAAGTGAGACTAGTACACTGAATTTCACCATTCTTCCGGTTCCTGAGTTTTCACTGGGTAACGATCGGGAAGTACTCTTTGGCGACTCGCTGAGAATAACCTGCACCCAAGTCGGAACTTATGAATGGTCCAATGGAAGTGAGTCAGCCAGTATTCTGATTCGTTCCCCACAGGTGAGTATAGGTACTCATTCCTTATGGTTGAAGGTTACTTCGGATAATACCTGTAGCTATACCGATAGCATCAAGGTTCGGATTCTGGAGCCTACCGGACTGGATGGAAGTTCAGAACAGTGCACCATTGCCTTGTATCCCAACCCTGCCGAGAGTGTGGTTACCCTGGTTCCTGATTTTGAAGTACACGGAGTACTGAATATTGCAGTGCGCGATATACAGGGAAAATTGCTGCTTACTTCCCGGTATGAGGAGAACGAACAGCAGGAAATTCAGCTGGATGTAAGCGGATTGATGAACGGAGTGTACATACTTGCTATACAAAACAACGTTCGCAATTTCACCCTGCCACTGCTGGTTAGAAAGTAGTAAATATTTTAATTCCATACCATGTAAAAACCCCGGTTGGTCTCTGCCAGTCGGGGTTTTGCTGTAGTAGTAGGGGCTCGCTATGGGACTTGAGCTTCAGTTAACTGCTTGGAAAAACTCAATGGAGAATTTTGCTCTCATTTTTTAGGGGGTATTTTTTTTGGCTACCTAAGTTTATCACCATTCCCGTGTCGTAACTGCCGGAGTAATACTAAAATCGATTGAATGGAGCACGCTTGAAGCATCGGCACGGGATGTTTCAAAACGGACTACCTCCCCAAAGCATACTCGAGTGAAGTTTATCTTGCTGTTTGGCATTGTGTATACAGGATGCCGGGTAATGGCCAATTTTCCATGGGAACCTATTGCTTTGGAATGGGGTTTCCAGCTAGCAGCCAGCCTATCGTTATCTTTTCCGGTGGTTAATGGTTAACAGGAAGTTTTACATTTTTGGCCAGTGGGATATCGGCTTCCACCTCCTTCATAATTTGGTTGGGATCAAAAAGTTTGGTGCGTGCCAGCATTTGCGGCTGGTAATTTTTATCGAGGATTCGGGCATACGCTTTCCAGTGTCCGGCTGCTTCGGTTAAAAGTTCCACCGACTTTTGTTGATACTCCGGGTCGTGGGTTTCCAGGAACAGAGCCAGTTCGGTAGCCGCCTCAATTTTGGCAGCATAGTAATTGCCCAGATTGGCTGTTGCGTCTAAATCGTCCAATAGGGTGCACAGCTCCGGCTGATTCGTTTTTTTGCGAAGAAGAGTCACGGTGTTCAGGGTGTTACCGGCATCGCAGCGCAGTGCGGCAGCAACCTGGAACGGCGTGATTCCTTGGGTGGAACCGGATGCAATTTGCTGTGTATATTCTTTCGGGCTTAGCATGCCACTTTTTTCAAGAGTCGGGTTTTCCATAAACCGAATAACATCATGGAAACCTTCTCTGGCATCAATACATGCTTCAACCGACCATTGAAAGTCCCAGTCGTTCCAATGGTAGCAATTCACCTTCGGAATTATTCGCGATGCGGTTTTCCAGGCCGTGTACAATTTTTCGGCCTCGGTGCCGGGGTAACGGGTCTGTAGTTTTTCTGCAAAGAAGGAGGAATCCAGTTGTGTGTCATACGCCAATCGCCCCCATAGCATAAAATTGTACCAGTGCTTTTCCATTTCGAGCTGGCCGTTGAATTTCGGATTCTTTGCATTGAATACACGACCCCAAACATAGCCATCGGAACCCATGTAGAAGCCTGCAGTGCTTTCCAGGTCGAAATGGGTAATGAAATCCCGCACGTAATCCGGATCGCCCCAGCGCAAAACAAAAATATCGTCGTTACGAAGGTTCCACCACGATTTGAGCTGGTATTTCTTCATGCTTTCGATATGTTTCTCGGCAAAGGGCAGCGTGGGCGACGAATACAACCTGGCCTTGGCATACTTAAAACTGGCCTCGAAATTACCAGGGTAGTTGTTCCAGTAGTGCATAATCTTATCCATGTTGCTATTCCAAACCCGGTGAATAAAATCGACCTTCCGCCCGGGATGCTGCTCAAGAAATTCAATAATAGGTTCTCCGTAGGCTTCCCATATCCATTGTTCCCGAGTATAAATGCCGGCACTGTCAATCATGTGTTCGCCGGCAGTAACGCCGATGCCTTTAACCAATGGATAGGTTTCCAGAAACTTTTTTATTGCTGCCTGGTAGTAGGGGATATTCATTGGGTTGTCCATCTGGTTGGTAATGCCATACTTGCCGGGCTCTTCTTCCCAGATGGGCTGGTTATAAGTTCGGTAGTACGGCGAAACTGGCTTGGCAACGCTATTGGGGCAAACGTTCCAGGTAAAAAAGTAGATGTCAATTCCACGGTCGTGGGCGTATTGCATGACTTTTTGCCAGAAAGCTATTTTTTCATCAATAGTAATGCTTTTTACTACCACGAGATTTTCCATTACCTGAGTGGACACCAATTGCGGTTCTGCCCACTCATTTTCTATCCCAACAGGTTTTAAAGTGGTGATGCAAACATCGTTCAAAGCAACATCGGGATACTCCTCGAGTTTAATCATGGAGGGAAATGGGTGTGGGTTCCACAAGGTTAAGACGTTGTATCGATCTATAGCTAGCTGATCGAGGTAGTTTTGCCAGAAATCCCAGTCCCACATTACGGCAATGTTTTGCTGGGCTGCATCGCCGGTATCGTCGTAACTGGGGGTGCGGGCATCGAGTGGTATATTCATTTTAATGCCCCTTCTAAGCAGGTAGGGGTGCTGGTTTTTTTCGCGGATTTGTGTAAAATCCCGGTTCAACTTAATTTGCTCGGCCAAATCAAGTATACTATACATCGCTCCGGAGTAATCGCCGGAAATCAGTCGCAGGGTATCGTTGCTTTTTTGAATTTGGTAGGACTGCTCGCCTAGTAACGAGTCCATTTCAATAACCATTGTAAAGCCGGCTTGTATCTTACCACTCTTTGGTGTATTGCCCATGAGCGTGTTTCTGAGTTCGGTTAGGGCAAACCGGGTACCTGCACTTTCCACACGGTCAATTATTTCCACCTCGATGTAAGGTGTTGCAAAAGCAGGCAGGCTACATAGTAATGCGAGCGCAAATTTTAGAGCTGATTTTTTCATCATGCTGTGGGGTTTTGTTTTCAATGGTGGTACAAGTTGTGAAGCAGCCATTTCTCCTGCAGGTTTGAACACTTCTGCTACGGTAACTAACCTTGCGATGCACCAGGAGTACACTTTACGTTTTGCTAAAAATAGGCATTAAAGATAGTATTTTACTACTACGTCTAAAATCTGGCTGGTCTCCCGGGCATATTGGGGTTGTAAAACGAAAGTTAGTTGGAAAGGATCTGAAAAATGATTCGTTAGAAATGCCACCTTTCGGCAGGTTCAGGGCCTGAACTTTCGGTACTCCGAAGGGGAGTAGCTGGTAGGTTTACGAAAGGTTCGTGAAAAATAGGTAAGACTTTTTAAACCGGTTTCTTCGAGAATCTTCTTAAAGGGATCGTTGGTGGTTAACAAGAAGAACTGTGCTTTTCGATCCGTTTATTGATAACGTAGGCACCGGGAGTTAACCCCGTTCGCTTGCGGAATACCCGGATAAAGTGGTCGCGGAAGTGGCAGGCAAATGCAGTCAGCGTATCAACCTCGAGGCTTTCTTACCATTTGTTGTTCGTTCTGGTGCTTCGTCCATTGTTATTCATGTTTTGGGTTGGTAAAAATGGATTGTGTTTATTTCATGCCCGATTAGTAACTTACGGACGTATTCAAAGAGAAACGACAATCAACCCGGTACAATCATTAATCGGCTAAACTGAACCCAAAAATTATGAAAAAGAATTTGAGTATCGTGCTGCTTTTTATCCTTCCTGCTCTGTTGACCGCTCAGACACCGGTAGGCAGCCAGGATGAAACTATTCTGAACTTTTTAAACCTGAAGTTCGGCATGTTTATCCATTACAATATGGGAACCTATACCAGCGAACAGTGGGCCTATCCCTTTCACGATCCGAAAGAATTTAAGCCCTCTCAGCTTAATTGTGACCAGTGGGCAGAGGCGGCAAGATCGGCCGGAATGCGCTACGCCGTATTTACCACCAAACACCACGATGGCTTCTGTCTGTGGAATACCAAGGTTACCAACTACGATATTGCCTCTGCGGAGGATGCGTACAAGAATCGGGATATTGTAAAAGAATACGTGGATGCATTCCGGAAAGCCGGACTTACCGTTGGGCTCTATTTTTCGGTTTGGGATCGGCACCATGGGGTACAACACGGAAATATTAACGAAGAAAATATAGCATTTACCAAGGAACAACTTACGGAATTGCTTACCCAGTATGGCCCAATCAGTTGCATGGTGATTGACGGATGGGGGTCGCGTTGGGGAGGCGGGCCCGATTTTGAAGAGTTACCCTATTACAAATTAGCCGATCACATTCATTCCATTCAGCCCAATTGTTTGGTGATAAACCACAGCTGTCGGGCCGATTTGGCTTATACCCAGATCGTACATTACGAAGCTACGCATGGGCAGCATATACCATACGACAACACCTTCCCCTCGCAACAAGGGCCGGTAATTCAGCCGGGTTGGTTTTGGGACAAGGGCTTTGATACCCTGGAATTAAAACCGGTTGAGGACATTGTGAATGAACTCGCCTATACCAACCACTACTACAGCAATTATTTACTCAATGCCGCACCCAACGATAAAGGTCTGATGGACGAAAACGTGGTAGCCAGGCTGAAAGAAGTGGGAGAAGTTATACACCTGTCGGAGCCCTGCATAACGTTACCTAAGGTACAAATGCCGCATAAAGAAGTGAGTGTTAAAACATCGAGCACTATGGCTCAAGCGGATATAACTGATCGAAATCTGTTGGATCTGAATCTGTTTACCGCTTGGAAACCCGCTGAAAACGATCCGTCGCCTTGGGTGGAGTTGGATTTTGGCAAGCCGGAGACATTTAATTTCTTCTCCATGCATGCCGGTTATCAGGAATCCATTCAGAAATATTCCATTGAGGCACTGGTGAAAAACAAGTGGGTGCAACTCTTTACCGGAGGTCCTGCCACCTTCCACGAGAAACATGCTTTCAGCGAAATTACTGCCCGGAAATACCGGATTCGTGTTTTGGAAATGAAGGGTATTCCGGAAATTGTGGAATTAACTATGGTGAAATACTAGGGAGGCAGGCTCTAAGAACGTGGAATTCAAACAGTTTATAAATTGGCTCACAATTAAGTCAGTCTTGAGGTCACACTGCATCAGGATGTGATACCTTAGGATCGGTAAGTTGTAAACCGTTTCGAACGCTATTTCGTGCCCGCTTTTTAGCTCAGAGGTTCCATGTATTCAGTAATTTGGTTCGATAAAATAACTAACATGAAACGTTACATACTTATTGGATTCTTTTATTGGCTTTCGTTGGCTGCGTTTGGTCAGGTACAAAATTGTTGCACCGACCAGTGGACGGATCGGAACGAAAATGAAAATTATACCGGACGTCACGAATGCTCTTTTGTGCAGGCAGGCGACCGGTTTATTATGTTCGGAGGCAGGGAACAGGCGCAAAAGCTCGATCAGTACAATTTTAAAAACAATGCATGGGATACCGGAGGGGTTGCACCCAAGGAGTTTAATCACTTTCAGGCTACCGCCTACAAGGGTTTTGTTTGGGTGATTGCTGCCTATAAAACCAATACCTTTCCGCACGAAATCCCGGCCGATTTCATCTGGCTTTATCATCCTCCCACCCGAAAATGGATTCAGGGACCCGGGATCCCAACAGAACGGAAACGGGGCGGTGCCGGGCTGGTGGTTTATCGGGATAAATTTTATGTCGTAGCCGGAAATACTAACGGTCACGATGGCGGTTTTGTTGATTGGTTTGATGTATACGATCCCTGGAATAATACCTGGGAGATTTTAGAAAATGCGCCCCGGCCTCGCGACCATTTTCATGCTGCCATAATTCAGGATAAATTGTATGCTGCCGGCGGGCGTTGGTCCGGTGGCACCGGAGGTGTGTTTGCTCCTTTGGTCGACACCGTGGATGTTTACGATTTTCGGTCCGGAATCTGGTCGTCGGTTTCCGAACCCCTGCCAACACCCCGGGCTGCTCCTGCCGTTGCAGTGGCCAACGACGAGCTTCTGGTAATGGGGGGCGAGGGTGAAAACCCTGGTCCGGCTTTTAAATGTGTTGAAGCCTACAATCCGGGCTCTAGCAGCTGGTCGAAAAAGGCCGACATGCACTATGCCCGTCATGGAACCCAGGCGATTGTCTCGGGGAGGGGTATTTACATAGCCTGTGGGTCGCCCAATCAAGGCGGCGGACGTCAGTTGAATATGGAAGTATACAATCAGGATGTACCGGAGGGCGAAGCGTGGATAGCCTCAATAATAGTGGCCCCTGATACGCTTCGTATTCAGAAGAATTCCTCGCAGGCATTGGAAATAAAAAATACCGGGGGAACTACCGCCAGTTTTATTTCCGGAGTTGAGATAGCCGATGACAGGGACGGGAATTTTCAGTTACTGAGCAGTACCAATTTTGTTTTAATTGATGTGGAAGGAATACTGCGACTGGAAATTAAGCACCTGGGTAAGAAGGTGGGTGATGAAGCCGTTCTGTCTTTATTTTACAATGGGGATCAGGAAAAGAAGGTTCGGTTGATTAGTGAGTAGTTGGATGCTTTCTTTCGAGTGGTGTAAAAGTTCTTTCACGGTACAAACAGCCCACGGATGATTCTATGCTGATCTGAATCTTCAGGCACAAGCCTCCTGGGGTATTCGAAGATGATTGCAGGGAAGGCTCATCTATCACCACGATCAGAGTAACTTTCCCATTGGCAACTTCGTACGAAAGGCATACGTGATGTACGTGCCGGATGAGAGAAGTTGGTCTTAATTATCGAAGCGAATTTACGATGGGTTGTGAGTTATCAACCGGTTTACGCAGAGTGTATGTAATACAGAATGCTCACAGTCGGCAATTCCAGCTTTCACTTCAACGGAACAGTCGGAATCACAAACTTCAGAATAGCTCTTCCTTCCCTTTGTGGATGTTTCATTTTAGAAATATATTTACTTAATTTGAGACAGGTTTTTACCATGCATAACGGAATGAAAAAGAAAATTCTTATTAGCATCCTGCTGTATCTTGGGGCTGTTGCTCACGGTCAGGTTAAGATGGGGCTAAGTGGAGGTATTAACCTAACCTCGGTTGTAATAAGCAATAGCGAACTGGGCAGTATGGGCAGCATTCCCCGTTTTGGTTTTCATGCGGGTCTGGGATCCGAGGTAGTACTTAAAAAGGGCTTTTCCGTTATTGCCGAAGCGAAAATAATTACCGAAAATTACGGATTGGATGTCCCACAGGTATATGGCGATCAGTACAAGGGGTACGACCGTTACAGTCAGTTGAGCTTGCAGCTTCCGGTTCGATTGTGTTATACCATTTCCAATGTTCGGTTGTTTGCCGGAGGGTATTTCTCGTACTTGGTTAACAGCAGCAATAAAAATCAGATTGAGTACGCATATACCAAGAGTCTGAAGAATTCCGGAATGGAACTTTTCGCTTACGACGCACCGAAATCAGCCGATACGGAAGTGTTTCCGTTGAAGGAATTTTGTCCGATCGATGCAGGTCCTGTTTTTGGAGCAGGCTATAACCACGGCAACTTTGCTTTCGACCTGACTTACTCCAAAAGTCTGATAAACCGTTTACCCGATGGGGTTAGCCAAAAGCAGGGTGGACTGTTGGTTGGCAGTCAAACGCTAAACCTGGGTTTCTTCTTCTATTTATAACCGGCGTTGGTAAAGGTGCCCCGGTAGATAAACCAATCGCCAAAATCATACGGTTTTTTATCCAACTGTCCTTTATCGAAGATTCCGTATACGCTTGAGCCACTTCCGCTCATAGCCGCATAAGTTGCCCCCATATCCTGTAAGTTCTTTTTTAGGCCTGCAATTTGCGGATGGCCGGGAAAAACCGAAGGCTCAAAATCGTTATTTAGTAAGCCTTGCCATTGATTTACAGGAAGCTGTATTAGTTGTTCAATGCGAGTATCGGGTTGTTGTGGTTGAATGCCTGCATAGGCTTCGCGCGTGCCAATATGGATTCCGGGGTTGACCAAAAGGATTTCATAATTTTCGAAGGAAAGGGTTGTTGGAGAAAGAATCTCGCCACGGCCGCTTCCCAGGGCGCAGGTGTTTTTTATAAAGAAAGCGCAATCGCTGCCAATCGAAGCAGCCATTTGTTCCAGGCTGCTTTCTGAGGCATTGCATTTGAAATACCGGTTGAGCCCCTTAAGCATAAAGGCGGCATCGGCCGATCCGCCTCCCAGTCCTGCGCCAACCGGTATTATTTTATGCAGATGAATTTGCACCGGTGGTATCTTGTAGGTCAAGTGCATAAGTTGCCAGGCTTTCATCACCAGGTTATCGCCGGGGTGGCTGTCCAGGTCGATGCCGGTAATTTTAATGCTGCAAGTTGATCCCTGGGTGGGCACAAATTCCAGTATGTCGTGCAAACCAATGGGCACAAACAGAGTTTCTATATTGTGGAAACCATCGGCTCGTTTTTCGATAACATTGAGCCCTAGGTTGATTTTAGCATTGGGGAAAAGTAACATGCAAATAGTAATTAAGTAATTGAATGCCAAATAAATACTGGTTATCCACAAGTTATTAACACTACAGGGTGTTAGTACCGGATAATATGTTTAAAAGAACAACAAAATTATAGGAAACGAACCGGAAAGCCATACTACTTTTGCACAGATATTTTGAATCAGTTCCGGTTCAGGAATTCCGTAAAAAATAAATCTCAATGGCACAAAAAGGACAATACACTCCCAAGAATAAACCGTCAACCCTGGAGATTGGCCGGATTCCGCCGCAAGCTCTTGAGTTGGAAGAAGCTGTTTTGGGAGCCCTTATGCTCGAAAAGGATGCCATTATTGAGGTAATTGATATACTGCGATCCGAAAGCTTTTATAAGGATGAACATCAGAAGATATTTCAGGCCATAACCGACTTGTTTGCTTCCGATAAGGCCATTGACCTCCTGACCGTACCCGAACAGCTTCGCAAAAACAATCATCTGGAAGAAGTTGGAGGGGTCGCTTTTCTTACGCAACTCACCAGCAGGGTGGCTTCTGCGGCCCATATCGAGTTTCATGCCCGCATTGTACAGCAAAAGTTTATTCAACGGGAGCTGATACGTATAACGTCCGATATTCAATCGAAGGCTTTTGATGAAAGCACCGATGTGGATAGCTTGCTCGATTATAGCGAGGGACAGCTTTTTAATGTGGCTCAGGGGCATATTAAAAAAGAAGCAGCACCTATGAATATTCTGGTGAAAGATGCCATCACTCTCATTCAGGAAGCCGCCAAGCGTGAGGACAATCTGAGTGGAGTGCCCTCGGGGTATACCAAACTGGATCGGATGACTGCAGGCTGGCAACGTTCCGACCTAATCATTCTGGCTGCCCGTCCTTCCATGGGTAAAACAGCATTTGTTTTGTCCATGGCTCGCAACATGGCGGTTGAGCACAAGCAGTCGATTGCGGTTTTTAGTCTCGAGATGGCAGCGGTACAATTGGTGAACCGTTTAATTGTGGGCGAAGCCGAAATTCCTTCGGATAAAATACGTGTGGGTAACCTTACCGATGAAGAATGGGAACGACTGGATTACCGGATAAAACGCCTTGAGGATGCCAAGATTTTCATTGACGATACCCCCGGTATTTCGGTGTTCGAGTTGCGGGCCAAGTGCCGGCGATTAAAAAATCAGCACAATATCGATGTAATTATTATAGATTACCTGCAGCTGATGACCGGAACGCCCGAAACCAGGGGGAACCGGGAGCAGGAGGTGAGTACCATATCCCGTTCGCTAAAGGCCTTGGCCAAGGAGCTGAACGTTCCGGTGATAGCGTTGTCGCAGTTGAACCGTTCGGTGGAAGTGCGTACCGGAAGTAAGCGGCCTCAGCTCTCCGACCTGCGCGAGTCGGGTGCCATTGAGCAGGATGCCGATATGGTGGTGTTTATTCATCGGCCCGAGAAATATGGTATTTTGCAGGATGAGGAAGGAAATTCGCTCGTGGGCCTCGCGGAGATTATTCTGGCCAAACACCGTAA
This sequence comes from Bacteroidota bacterium, assembly GCA_003252385.1. Classification (GTDB taxonomy): domain Bacteria; phylum Bacteroidota; class Bacteroidia; order Bacteroidales; family UBA10428; genus UBA10428. The sequence continues at coordinate 46,869 of QKEH01000042.1, forward strand.
CGGGGCACTGGGCGATGTTCACCTTAAGTTTATTGGCGAATTTACCAAGTTTGTGGAAGTGGGTGACGATTATTTTGGGCCGGTTGACGACGGAGGGTTCCAGTCAGTCCCGGCAGATAATCAGTTTGTGACCATGGGTTCAAAAATGAATCAGCCCAATTTTAGTGGAGGGTTTACGAACAACGAATTGCCCAGGGGTATGGATTTTGACGAGGAGGTTCCTTTTTAACTGAATGGCAGAAGAATGCTGATCCCTCTGGAAATTCCGGCACAGAAGTGTTCGCGTTTGGGATCCTAGATAGGATCTGCTTTTACCTTCCTGCATCAGAGTATTCCTGAAATTCAGTTGAGGTCACGAGTACTTACTTCGGCTCATCCGTGTTATTTCCGGTTAAATAACCTGAAAATAAATATATTATACTACCTTTGCACCCTCAAATTTAATGGATATTGATCCGGTGCAAAATCTCCTTCCTGGTTGGTTTTGAATGGGATCAATGGGAAAGGAAAAAATATGTTAAAATTTTCGGAATCGGGTCTTCGGCCCGAAATTATCAGGGCCATTGAAGAAATTGGCTTTGAAAACGCAACTCCTATTCAGGAACAAACTCTGCCGGTTTTGTTGAATTCAACCAACGATTTAGTGGCTCTGGCACAAACCGGAACCGGTAAAACCGCTGCTTTTGGTCTGCCTTTAGTGGAACTTGCTGATGCGAACAACACCTCGGTGCAGGCACTAATTTTATGTCCAACCCGCGAATTGTGTATACAAATCACGAAGGACATGGATCAGTTTTCAAAATACCTGAAAGGTTTGCAAGTGGTATCGGTATATGGCGGCGCCAGTATTGAACCGCAGATTAAGGCTTTAAAAAAGGGGTGCCAGATTGTAGTGGGTACCCCGGGTCGGGTACTGGACTTGATTTCACGTCATGTGCTGAAATTACAAAATGTTCGCTGGATGGTGCTCGATGAAGCCGATGAGATGCTGAATATGGGTTTTAAGGACGATCTGGATGCCATTCTGGAACAAACTCCCGACACTCGGCAAACCCTCTTGTTTTCGGCCACTATGCGTAAGGAAGTGTCCCAGATTGCCAAGCGCTATATGCGGAACCCTGACGAAATTGCCGTTGGAAAACGAAATGCAGGGGCTGAGAATGTGCGCCACGAGTTTTATGTGGTCCATGCTCGCGATCGCTACCTGGCGCTGAAACGGATTGTGGATATCAATCCGTCGATTTATGGAATTATTTTCTGCAGAACCCGTGAAGAAACCAAAGACGTAGCAAAGAAACTGATGCATGACGGATACAATGCCGATGCCCTGCATGGCGATCTATCGCAATCGCAACGCGATTATGCCATGGAACGGTTCCGCCTTCGCAATTTACAACTGTTGGTGGCCACCGACGTGGCTGCACGGGGGCTCGACGTAAATGAACTTACCCATGTCATCAATTATAATCTACCGGACGATCTGGAAGCCTATGTTCATCGCAGCGGCCGTACCGGGCGTGCCGGACGCAGCGGGGTATGTGTATCTATCATTCATACCCGCGAGAACAACCGCATAAAGGATTTGGAGCGCATCACCCATAAGAGTTTCGAACGCAAATCCATTCCCGATGGCCGTGAAGTTTGCGAAAAACAACTCTTTATGCTGATAGATCGGATGGAACGAGCCGAAGTTGACGCTCGTATTGATGAATTTTTGCCGGTTATTTATAAGAAACTGGAATGGCTTACCCGCGAGGAACTTATTAAACGGTTTGTTTCTGAGGAGTTCAATCGTTTTCTGGCGTATTACAAAGATGCTAAAGATTTGAATGTGAATGTTCATGCCGATAGAGAGGAGCCTTCGCGTCGCAAGAATAAGATAGAATACGTACGTTTGTTTATCAATCAGGGGGTTAAAACCGGCATGGATGCAGGCAGTCTGATCGCTTTGATCAACAAGCACAGCAAGGGATCACGGGTTGAGATTGGGAAAATTGAGATTCTCAAGAAGTTCTCCTTTTTTGAGGTGGATTCTCCCAGCGAAAAGCTCTTGATTAAGGCCCTGAATAAGGCCGATTTCAGAGGTCAAGCCGTGGTAACTGAGCCGGCAGATACGGAAGGAAAACAACCTGTCAAGAAAAAGGAAAGTTCCAAACAGCGAAAGGCGAAGAAAAAACGACCGGATAAGCGGGGGTTCTAGACATCAGAACATAAAAAAAGCAAGCATTCATTGAATGCTTGCTTTTTTATTTATTAAAGTGAAAGGTTATTCCACTTTAATAAAGGCTTCATACTCACTTACCGATGCGTTTGACAGGCAGGCATCAATAATGTCGTTACCCAGTTTGGAGAGCGCAGGGCTTTTGTACTGAGGCAGTTCGCGTTTGAAGAAGTCGATCAGGATTTGAGCTCCGGCATCATAGCCTTCCGTTCCAACTTCGTCCTGGCGGTAAACTTTAAGGAAACGCGATGGTATTTTTGCACCTTCGATGGTGAGATAGTTGAGTTCGTACCCCAATAGTGGGCAACGGGCATCCTGGTACTGTTCGGGTTTTAACCGGGCATTACCACGACGGGTAAGGTATTCCCGCATCAGAAGTTGGGGTTTAAAGCCCACTTTCCACGCACCAATGTGCTGATTAGGAACCAGAGTGTAGAGGGTACGTGTGGTATGCAGTATCTGATCGAGCAATATATTGGCGTGGGTAACCCGTTTACCGGTGGCAAATGGCCAGTACGATCCAACACCTTCGGAGCCCATAGTGCCATCGCTAACGATACTGGGGTTAGCATACCCCCGGGGCGAAGTGAGACGCCATAACCAGGCCAAAGCCGGAGGCAGAATGTGGAACATGCCTACAATTCCGAAGTTGGGATTTTCCTTGGTAGTCGGAGGGGTGCGAACGCCAAAACTGCGTACGTCCACGGAAATGGGTTTACTGACTACATTGCGAACAATTTCTCGGGGTAGAACTACCCTGGGGTTGGGGCAGGGTTTTCCAGGTTCATCCTCGGTATGTGCCCAAATCAGAACGGTTCCGCCCGGATTCGATTTTAGGTTCAAAAACAGCAGTGGAGTGGGAGGGTTGATGGTTACCTTCTCCAGGAAGGGGTCGTCGCCATAGGCGTTAACGCTATCAACACGGACAAACCAGGCATTCTCTGCATCAGTAAGGGTAAGTTTGCCATTACCACTCTGTATAGAAGGTGGGCAAAGTGCCATATCGTCGGTTACCGGGTTGAACTCACAGAATATGGGCAAATTGATTTTTCGCTCCTCGCCGGTAATCAGGTTTTTTCCCAGCATCACCATACCGTTGGTTTCGCGAATAATGTTTTGCAACATCTCACTCTTACCACCCCCGCTGGCACCCTCGTGCATAAAGGTGGTGCGATTGTCGTATGGGCTGTACACTTCAACTGCCGAGCAGTGCGCGGTTATCCATTCCCCTTTTTCACCTTCATCAAGTAAGGCTGCATATAGGCCTTTTTTAGCACTGGGGCCCGGGTACAGGTTGTAGGAATAGATCTCGTGCACGTTGGTGGTGCGATTATGAACCACCACCTGTTTGCCTTCGAAATGCGTGTGGCGGAAGGTGGGTGCTACAAATATGGCTGAACCTATGTTAAAGCGGGGGGGGATCTTGTCTAACGAAACAATTTGCTGCAGCATGGCAAGTCCCATAGCAAAGAATCCGGCATTGGCAGGAACTATTGCAATACCACCAACCCCGATATTATCGCGGCCGGCAAAGTAGAGAAATACGCCCAGATCCTGGTTTTTTAACCAATCCATGGTTTCCTTTTCCAATTTGCTGAATTCGTATCCAAACCGATCGGCAAAACGTTCTTTGTCGGTGGGGAGATTGTCGGCGATGACCATGGTGTTAGGATCGCGGCGGCGCATGTAGGCCTCTGTGTAATTGGCCGAAATACCATTACTTACCCGGTGAACGATGGCTTCGGTATATACCCCTTTACCCGGAATGTCGTACTTAACCTCAAACGAGTTGCTTTCCTTGTCTCCCAACGTGATATCAATAATTTCATCAACGGTATTGAATACCTGGTAGCTTTTACAATTTTCAAGCAGAAGGGTGATGTTCTTGGGAACCTTTATTCCTTTCTCTTGAAGTACTTTAAAAAAATCTTTCGTCATAAATCAATCAATTTCAGGCTGTTACAAATCAAACCATACTATCTGTCCAATAATGTGTGTTGGGGACTTAATTTTAGAAGGTACAAAAGTACTGTTTTTACTGGTAAAAACGATGTTTTTTCGAATTATTCAGTTGGGTTATACCTCAAAACGATAGGAAATTTTAAAAAGCAGAATGTCAGTGGGATAGGTGTTTTGAAACAAGGCGTTGGTATCATCGATGAAGTCAAAGGGTTGGTGACCGGATGAACCAAATCGTTTTTGCGACCACACTAAATAGGCTGTGGAACCGGGTTTAAACTCCCGAAGCACTAAATTTGAATTGAAATCTACGATATGAAAATCGGGGTCGTCGAAATAGAAGGTGGCCGGTGCGTTTTCGCTGGAACCGATACGATAGGTCTGTTCAGCCTCATAGTAGGTTATCTCCTCCGGTAGGAAGGGAGTATACCGACGCTCAAAATCGCGGGAGCCGGGAAGGTTTACCAGTTTAAATTTCTGATATCTTCCAGCCGACAGAAAAGGCATGCCATACAATTCGATGGTGAAATCGGGGGTGATGTTGTAACTGGCTCGCAATACCAGCGAGGCGGTTTTTTGTGCCATTTCCCCGACAAGATAGTGGTTGTTGGTCAGGGTATCGGGAAGTGGTATTCGTTGTGCCGGATTCTGGGTGGTTCCGAATTGCGGTGTTAAAGTGAACCGAAAGGCCGGATTCATCTGATAGCGAAACTCCACACCTTCCGTTTGACTGGAGAAGCTATGGCTCTGTCGTTGAAACGTATGGCTCCAAAGGGTGATTTTGATCTTCTTTCGATCATCGGTTGAAAGATGTGAGTATAAATTCCAGGAGGGATTCTCGGTCAATTTCGGACCTCCGCGGAGCATCTCGGTGGACAGGGCGTAGCCTTCGCGCGTAAAACCTAATCCGGCGGTGAGGTAGTTGATAAAGGTGACCTGGCTTCCCACATTACCCCCGTAGTAACGGGGTTCGCCTGCAAATGTAGTACTGTACCACTGGCTGGCTTCCACAAAGTATTTCCGGAAAATTCCGGTGGGCTGAAATTCACTGTATTTGATCCAGGCCACCTGCTGGATTTCATCGTTACAAAATAGATAACCGGCATCATTGAGGTTCAAGCCCGGCGACCGCCAGGTTACCCAGAAAGTATATTGCCAGTGCCCGTTGCCCTCGCGTCCCATTTGAATGCTGCCCCCATGCCCAAAAAGCCGGGTTCGGCTGGAGTCGACCTCGAAATGAGGCGCATCGGGTCGTTGAAAATAATGAGGCGCCGAGGTTTGTGTGCCTAGCAGGGCTTCCGGGGAGGCTTTTATCAGGCTGAAGGCCGTGTTGAAATTCAGATAATAGGTTCGGTTTTTCCAGCGATGGGTAAAGTCGATCCCTCCGGTATAGGCCTCGCGATGCATGCTGGCTGCCATATAGCTTTCGTCGAGTTTCCGGTTCGTTGCGGTAAATAGTGCGCCCAGCTGGGTCTGTGAACTATTCAGGTCTTTTTCAACCCGCGATACTACATAATTGGTTAATGGTTCGGTGGTTACCTCCCGTCTGTCACCTTCTCTGTCAATCAGGGCGTATTCTCTCTGTGTTACACTCTCCAGAAAACCCAACGACCAGCCTTTCGGGGTTCGGCCGGTAAGTTTAGCAGCCCCCAGAATACTGGTGGTTCCCGGAGCTTTACTGTATTCATTATCGGAGAGGGTGGGTGCATACCCCGGTGCACGGCCAATACGCCGCGTATAGAAGAGGTTATCGAAGGAAAGAGGTCCGCCACCTTCCAGAAGTCTGAAACTTAAAATATCCTTGCCTTCCACAAAGAAAGGTCTTTTTTCAGAGTACAGTGTTTCGAAGCTGCTTAGATTCACCTCAGAGGGGTCGGCTTCCACCTGTCCGAAATCGGGGTTAACGGTAAGGTCAACGGTAAGGTTGTTTGTAAGGCCAAATTTTCCATCGATGCCCGCATTCTTCAGGTAATCGGTACCCGGAGCAAAAGGGTTGGCAGCATCGCGCTGGTAGTTTTTAATGCCACCGGCCACATAGGGTGTAAGCTCTCGTTGTTTTCTGGGTTGAATACCGCTTATGCCGTGAAGTTCGCCCATAAAATTGACATAACCTGCAGCATCGGGGGAAATGAATTGCCATACCGAAGTTTCGGAGTTACGGCTTAGCACGCGTTGGATTTCGAGTCCCCAAACCAGGTCTTCCTTTGGGGTAAAACGCAATTGTGAGAATGGAATTCGGGCTTCAACGGTCCAACCCAATGCATCAATTTGAGTTTTTACATCCCATACTGGATCCCAGCTTGCATCCCACTCGTTTGAATTGGTAATAGATTCATCAACTTTAACACCGGCGGCAGTGACTCCGAAAGAAAACCCGGAACGCAAATTGTGGTAGCTGTCGAAAACTATCTTTACCAGGTCGCCATCCTGACCATCGCGGCGCGACATACGGCGAACAATGCTGTCTGGGGCAGAGTCGAAGCAGCGTATAGCAATGTAAAGGTAGTTGTTGTTGTATACTATGCTGAATTGTGTTTGTTGAGTAGCCGGCTGGCCGGTTTGGGGCTGACGCTGTACAAAATCAGTTGCCCATGCGCCTTTATTCCAAATTAGATCGTTCAACGAACCATCAATAACAGGCTCGTCCATCTTAATGTGTCCGGTGTAGTAAGTATTTTTTGTGGCACCTGCCGAAAGTGCACTTAGCAGAAAGATGAAAACAAAGAAAGTTCTGTACATACCATAGCTACATTTCTAGGCCAAGATACGCCATTGTACCAGCTATACCCTATGGAAGTCGATCAAAATCACCACTCAGGTGGCAAAGTTCAGTTTGTATATAGAAATAGCTCAACATGCCAGTTGAATGTTGAGCTGGTGTTGATATCCTCTGATTGGATAGTGTGTGTTCCGGGAGTATTCTATAGTAGAAAACACGATATTGTACGATCAATGCTCACAGCGCAATGTGCCGTGCATATTAATGTTTTGGGATATGGAGAAATTAGGCCTCGGCGTATTCGTTATAAACAAAAACGGTACGGGTCAAGGCATCCTCATAGAGTTGAGCAATTTCCAAACTGTCGTCATCCCCTTCTTCGAAGAACCAGTTTACCTGAATGCTTTGAACTGCAGGATTGTTTTCAATGGATTCCAACAACTCCAGAATTCGTTTCGTGGAAGATGAATTGATGTAGTCCAGATTGATATCGAAAGTTATCGATGGAGCGTGCATGGCTGATACAAATTCAATGAGCGGATCGTACAATGCACGTACCTTCTTGGGGAAGGAACGGCCCTGCATAATCAGGTGTCCGCAGGTGTCGAAATGGATGTAAGGTGTGTTGGAAGTTTCTTCACGGGTAATATTTTCCATTGTGCATAGCTTTAGGTTGTAGTTGGATTACGCCTAAAAGGTTTGTAAGTTGTTTCCACTTGATGAGTGCGCGCATTTACCTGATGGTTATCCCGGAATTTAGGATAAAGCATAAGAGTTCGCTTATCAGCTACTGTTCCGGTGTGGTATGTAAAGATCTTTTTTACTTGTTGTTTCGTGAGGTAAGAAGCAGGCAGGGCTGGGGAGTAAAAAGGGTGTTTCATTGTTCCTGACGATACCGGGTGCCAGGGCAAAGTGAAATTTCACACAGAAAGGTGTATATTCATGGTCATTCCGTACATTTGCGGCAAAATTGGGCATTATGCAACGCGTTGGAGCAAAAAAAGGACTGGGTCAGCACTTTCTTACCGATAAAAATATTGCGCGGAAAATTGTGGACAGTATGCTCTCGCAACCGTTTGCCTCGCTGGTGGAAATAGGGCCAGGTACGGGAGTGCTTACTCAATACATTCTGCAAGCGGAACCGGAGGAGTTCATTGCTGTGGATCTGGATAAAGAATCGATTGATTACCTGACGGTTCATTTCCCGGAGCATGCCAACCAGTTTGTATTTGCCGATTTTTTAAAATACCCGTTGGAGCAACATGGTGCCCCTATGGCGTTGGTTGGGAATTTGCCCTACTATATATCCAGTCAGATTTTATTTAAAGCCTTGGATCATCGCAACCGTGTGAGCAGTATGGTGTTTATGATTCAAAAAGAGGTGGCAGAACGCATTGCGGCTCCTCCGGGCAATAAAACGTATGGTATTTTAAGTGTTCTGTTGCAAGCCTATTATAACATTGAATACCTGTTTACGGTACACGAAAATTGTTTTGCCCCTCCACCAAAAGTGAAGTCGGCCGTTATCCGGCTTACCCGCAATCAACGAATGGAGCTGGGATGTTCCCATGAGGCGTTTCACAAGGTGGTAAAGGCCAGCTTTAACCAGCGCCGGAAAACGATACGTAACTCCCTAAAAAACATTTTTATAAATTTACCTATCGAAAGTGAGTTGCTAACCCTGCGTCCGGAACAACTTTCGGTCGATCAGTTTGCTGAGCTTACCCATCTGATTGAGAAGTTGAACCCGTAAAAAGAAAATCTCATGCCAGTACAATTTGAACTAACCCGGGAGTTTATTGATACGCTAAAAGATGCGGTAAGGAATACGGATGAAGTTGCGGTATTCAATCAGATCAGGGATCTTCACCCGGCCGATATTGCGGAATTGTATGGGGGGTTGTCCATTGACGAAGCCAAATTTATTTATTTGCTGCTCGACAGCGAAATGGCGGGCGATGTGCTCACCGAAATGGAGGACGACGATCGGGATGAATTTTTATCGGCCCTATCCGGTGAGGTCATTGCCAAACAGTTTATTGACAAGATGGACTCGGACGATGCGGCCGACGTCATCGGTGATCTGCCTAAGGATAAGAAAGCGGATGTTCTTCAGCATATCGAGGACATGGAGCAGGCGGGCGAAATTGTTGACCTGCTGGGCTACGATGAAGATTCGGCCGGGGGGCTTATGGCCAAAGAGCTCATTAAGGTTAATGAAAACTGGGATGTGGAAACCTGTACCCGCGAAATCCGCAAGCAGGCTTCAGAAGTCGATGAGGTATACTATGTGTATGTGATCGATGATAACGGAGTGCTCAAAGGTACGGTATCGTTGAAGCGTATCATGTTGGCTCGGTCCAATGCCAAAATCAAAAACCTGTCCCAGCCCGACGTAATTTCCATCAACACTGACGCCCACTCGAAAGACGTAGCCAATATCATGGAGAAATACGATATTGTGGCTCTTCCCGTTGTGGATGCCATAGGGCGGCTTGTTGGACGGATCACCATCGACGATGTGGTAGACGTTATTAAGGAGGAAGCCGAACGCGACTATCAGATGATTGCCGGTATTTCGGAAGATGTGGAGCCATCCGACAATGTATTTGTGCTGACCCGGGCGCGCATCCCCTGGTTGGTAATTGGAATGTTGGGAGGGATCACCGGAGCGAACATTATAGGTTTGTTTGTAACCGATATAAAGTCGGATCCGAGGATAGCGCTTTTCCTGCCTCTTATTGCGGCCATGGGCGGGAATGTTGGTGTGCAGTCATCGTCCATAGTGGTGCAGGGTTTGGCCAGCAAATCGCTCGATCTCGATTCTACCTGGAAAAAGCTGGGTAAAGAACTTACCATTGGAATGTTCATTGGGCTGGCCTTTGCCTGTCTGATTTTATCGTACAGCTATTTCCTGAGCAGTAACAGCCTGCCGCTTACCATTACGGTGAGTCTGGCTCTGTTTATTGTAATTCTGTTCGCCTCGGTTTTCGGAACCTTTATACCCATCATTCTCAATCGCTTAAAAATTGACCCTGCTTTAGCAACAGGACCTTTTATTACTACTACCAACGATATTCTGGGTATGCTGATTTATCTGGGCATCGGGCGGATAATGTATGGTTTATTTGCATAAGCGATAAGGAGCATGTGGCGATGAAGTTTTTAACGATTGGGCTAAGATTTTAACAATTGACATCCTGTAAAAAAAAGCCATACCAAAAGTTAATACCTTCGTGAACTTTTTAGAAATCAATACAACAAATACTAGATAAATGAGCAATACGAAGAAAATTAAAACAGCCCTGGTGTCGGTCTATCATAAGGATCGAATGGATGAAATCTGTAACAAACTGCATCAGCAGGGGGTACAGATTATTTCAACCGGTGGGACCAAGTCCTTCATTGAAGAACTGGACGTGCCGGTAACCGCTGTTGAAGAACTTACTTCCTACCCGTCCATATTGGGTGGCCGGGTAAAAACATTGCACCCCAAAATATTTGGTGGAATACTTGGTCGTCGCGACGAGGCATTGGATTTGGAGCAAATGACCCAATACTCCATTCCCGAAATTGATTTGGTTGTGGTAGACCTATATCCGTTTGAAGAAACGGTGGCTTCGGGAGCATCGGAACAAGATATTATTGAGAAAATTGATATTGGAGGCATATCGCTGATACGTGCGGCTGCCAAGAATTTTAAAGATGTGGTGATTATTGCTTCCCAGGCACAGTATGCCGACTTGTTGGGAATTTTGGAAAAAGGGGGCGAAACCACCCTCGAAGAACGGAAGGAACTGGCGATGAAAGCATTTTCGGTTTCGTCGCATTACGATACGGCCATATTTACCCATTTTGCTTCTGCCAGCGATTACAAGGAGTTTAAGCAAAGTGTGGCACCGGCCAAGGTGCTCCGCTATGGCGAAAACCCGCACCAACAGGGGGTTTTCTATGGTAATTTTGATGCGCTTTTTGAACAATTGCATGGTAAAGAAATATCGTACAATAACCTGTTGGATATTGAGGCGGCGGTTTACCTGATTGATGAGTTTGCAGATACCACCTTTGCCATACTGAAACATAACAACGCCTGTGGCCTGGCTTCGCGCGAGAAACTGGCAGATGCCTATAAAGATGCTTTGGCTGCAGATCCGGTATCGGCCTATGGCGGTATTCTGATTACCAACCGAACCATTGATACGGAAACTGCCAATGAGATTAACGAGCTGTTCTGTGAAGTGGTGATTGCTCCTGGGTTTGCTGCCGAGGCTCTGGATGTTTTAAAATCGAAGAAGAACCGTATCATTTTGGTGCGCAAAGAATGTGCCCTTCCGGTAAAACAATTCAGAACCCTTTTGAACGGGGTGCTGGAACAGGACAGGGATTTGTCCATGGAAGCTAAGGCAGATATGAAGGCAGTAACCCGTAAAACTCCATCGGAAAGGGAATATGCCGATCTGGAATTTGCTAATAAGCTGGTTAAACATACCAAATCGAACACCATAATTCTGGCAAAAAACAAACAACTGCTGGCCAGCGGCGTAGGTCAAACCTCGCGGGTAGATGCCTTACGCCAGGCCATTGAAAAAGCCGGCAGCTTTGGTTTCGACCTTAAAGGAGCAGTTATGGCATCGGATGCTTTCTTTCCCTTCCCCGACTGTGTGGAAATAGCCTGTCAGGCAGGTGTTGGATCGGTGGTGCAGCCGGGAGGTTCCATTCGCGATAAGGATTCGGTTGATTATTGCAATGCCCACGATATGGCTATGGTTACAACCGGTGTTCGCCATTTCAAGCATTAAAATTCAAGGGAAATAACCCATGAAAGCCGATAAGGATTTTCCTTTTCGGCTTTTCTTTTGCAACCGGATGGCGGCATGCCCGGATATGAGTTTGAAGATAAGGGCTGCTATTCCTGTTGCATTCGGCTGGCATCTTGTTGTAACTTATTGGAAGATAGCCGGGTGAACAAGTTGCTTGCCGGAATCGGAAATGCGTGTGCAACAACTAGATGTACAGGCTGAAAGAGGAAAAGAATAGGGGTTGTTAAATTGTTGATTTCTTGTAGTATTCAAATTCAATAGTGTTGTTTTTCTTAGTAGCTTTATACGCCAAAGTAATAACCTTCAAACTGACAGGACTAAATGGGATTGTTTTCGTTTTTAACACAAGAGATTGCTATTGACCTGGGAACAGCCAATACAATCATTATTCATAACGATAAAGTGGTAGTGGATGAGCCTTCGATAGTGGCGATAGATCAGACCACCGGGAAACTGGTGGCTATTGGAGGACAGGCGCGACAGATGCATGGTAAAACGCATGAAAACCTGAAAACGGTTCGTCCGTTACGGGATGGGGTAATTGCCGACTTTAATGCCGCCGAGATGATGATACGGGGGATGATAAAGATGATTAACCCGCGTCAGAAGTTTTTTACCCCCACCCTGCGAATGGTGGTATGCATTCCCTCAGGAAGTACCGAGGTGGAGATCCGTGCCGTACGCGACTCGTCGGAACATGCCGGGGGACGTGATGTGTACATGATATACGAACCCATGGCTGCCGCCATAGGTATTGGTATCGATGTAGAAGCCCCCGAAGGAAGCATGGTGGTAGATATTGGAGGCGGTACTACCGAGATTGCCGTAATTGCCCTGGGAGGCATTGTGTGCAACCAGTCTATTCGTATTGCCGGCGATGGTTTCACCGCCGACATACAAGCTTACATGCGCCATCAGCACAATATTAAAATTGGTGAGCGTACCGCCGAAGAAATTAAAATACAAGTTGGATCGGCTCTGCCCGATTTGGATGTGCCACCCCCCGATTACAACGTGCGGGGTCCCAACCTGATGACTGCCATGCCCATTGACATTCCTATTTCCTACCAGGAAATTTCGCACTGTCTGGATAAATCGCTTTCGAAAATTGAATCGGCCATCATTTCGGTGTTGGAACAAACCCCGCCCGAGCTATATGCGGATATTGTAAACCGGGGTATTTACCTGGCCGGAGGTGGTGCACTGCTGCGTGGTTTGGACAAACGCTTAACCGATAAAATAAACATACCTTTTCATATCGCCGAAGATCCGCTACACGCGGTGGCTCGTGGAACCGGTATTGCATTAAAGAATGTGGAGAATTTCTCTTTCTTATTACGCTAGAAATACCTGTAGTTTATGAGGAGCCTGTTACGTTTTTTAGTCAGGTACCATCAGTTTATTCTTTTTCTGATTCTTGAGATTTTTGCCCTGATACTGGTTGGCCAGTTTAATAGCTTTCAGCGAGCAAAAATTTTTAAAATGAAGCATCGAATACAGGGCGGTTTGGAACAGCGTTTCGAAAAGTTTACCCAATACTTTCATTTGGAACAAGAGAATGAAGATTTGGTGCACGAGAACGTCCGGCTTTATAATCTTCTGCCTTCGAGCTATTACAATCCGTTGGCAAAGGATCTGATCGATTCATCGTTGGTCCAGAAATATGTGTACGTGGAAGCATCAGTGATTTCGAATTCCACCAATAAGCAGTTTAATTTTCTGATTATCGACAAAGGGAGTAAACAGGGTGTGGCACCCGAAATGGCAGTAGTGTGCAGCCGAGGTATTGTAGGCGTGGTGAAAGAGTGCAGCGATAACTATTCTTCGGTAGTATCAGTATTGAATAAGGAATTTTTTCCCAATGCCATGATCCAGCGAAATGGTTATTTTGGCAGTATGGCATGGGGAGGGTTGAACTACCGCAAATCCGTACTGAAGGAAATCCCTTTGCACGTTAATGTACAAGAGGGGGATACCATTATAACCAGTGGGCATTCCACGGTATTTCCCAAAGGAATACTCATTGGAACCGTTGCCAGCTACGAAAATTACGATGGAAACTATTATCGCATCGAAGTGGATTTGTCGACCGATTTTAAGAACCTTTCCCATGTAATGGTGATTAAGAACCTGATGCGTGAAGAGCAAATAAAGTTACAGGAGGGATTGCAAGATGATTGAAATACTACCCCGTAATAGTATACGCCTGTTGGTACTGTTGCTTGCACAGATTCTGGTTTTCAATAATATTGAAATAGGGGGTGGGTACATGATTCCGTATGTATATATCCTGTTTGTAATTCTGTTACCCTTTGAAACCCCGGGTTGGATGACCCTTATCTTAGGTGCCTTGCTGGGATTGGCGATGGATGTGTTTACGGAAACCCTCGGTATGCACATGGCCGCAACGGTGGTCATGGCCTATATCAGGCCGTATGTACTGGCGAACTTTGCTCCGCGCGACGGCTACGAGTCGGGTTCATTTCCGCGGGTACATTACTATGGTTTGCCCTGGTTTGTTAAATATGCGCTGATCTTGATACTGGTCCACCACCTGGTGTTCTTTTATCTCGAAATATTCCGGATACAAGAGTTTTTTACCACCTTGTTGCGAGTGGTTCTGAGTACGCTTTTTTCGGGGGTGCTCATTGTGGGGAGTCAGTTTTTTGTGTTCAGAAAATAGCCCATGGAGCAATATACCAACAGAAAATTTATCATTGGAGCAATCATACTGTTGGTCGGGTTTGTTTTTACCATACAACTTTTTCGGCTGCAGGTAATCAGTTCGACGTACAAACTATCGGCCGAGAGTAACACCCGGCGGATGGAAATTGTCTATCCGGCACGTGGACTGCTCTACGACCGCAATGGAGTACTTATTGCCGACAACCTGCCCTCCTACGACCTGAAAATTGCACCCTACGAACTGGAAGCGTTTGATTCCCTCCAGCTTTGCAAAATTCTGGGGATCGATATGGAAACCCTGCGAAATGGGATCCGACGTGTAAAACGTTCGGCAGCTGAGCGATTCAATCCCTTTATTAAACAATTATCTCCGGAAGTTTATGGAACCCTGAAGGAAAAACAGTGGATGTTTCCGGGTTTTTATTTCAGCACCCGTACCTTGCGTGAGTACCGGCGCGATTTTGCGGCTCATCTGCTGGGTTATGTGGGCGAGGTCGATTCAACGGTCATCAAAGCAGATGGTTATTACGAGTTGGGTGATTACTATGGGGTAAGCGGAGTGGAGTCGACCTATGAACAATACCTGCGGGGCGTGAAGGGGCGTAAATACAAACTGATTGATGTTCATGGACGGGAGCAGGGATCGTATAACGAGGGACGCTACGATACCGATGCAGAAGTCGGGCACGACCTCACCCTGACCATTGATGCGGAACTGCAAGCTTACGGGGAACTCTTAATGGACGGATACAAAGGGAGCATAGTGGCTATTCAACCCAAAACCGGGGAAATACTGACCTTTGTATCGGCACCTGGCTATAAACCCTCGTTACTGGTAGGGCGCGATCGTGAGGCCAACTATCGGATGCTACGCAACGATACCGTGAACCCATTGTTCAATTATGCCATTCAGGCACAATATCCACCAGGTTCTACCTTTAAACCGGTTACCGGGATGATTGCTTTACAGGAAGGGGTAGCGACAGAACGTACCATCTACTATTGCAATCTGGGTTACCATGCCCGTGGGGTTTACCAGCGTTGTCATAGCCATCCTTCTCCCCTCGATTTTATCCATTCGCTGGAAACTTCCTGTAATGCGTATTTTTCGAACCTATTCCGCCTGACCATCGAAAACAGAAGATACCCTGATGTGGCCACCGCATATTCCCATTGGCGGCAATACATTCTTAACCTGGGATTTGCCGATCCTCTTGGTGTGGATCTGCCCTACGAAAAAGGGGGCTTTATTCCCAAACCGGATTATTTTGACCGCTACTTTGGTGCGGGTCGTTGGTACGGTCTCACCATTTTGTCTATGGCTATTGGGCAGGGCGAAGTGCTTACCACGCCGATTCAAAACGCGAATATGGCCGCTGTGATAGCCAATAGAGGGTATTTTTATGTTCCGCACATTGTGAAAAAGATTGCCGGAGTGGATACCATTGACAGTAAATATACCACTCCGATGCTCTCGAATATTGATACAATATACTTTGCTCCCGTAATTGAAGGGATGCGACTGGCCGTTAACTCGCCGAGCGGAACGGCTTACTGGGTCCGACATCCGGAGGTTGTTATTTGTGGTAAAACGGGTACTGCCGAAAACCCACATGGACCGGCACATTCGGTTTTTATTGCATTTGCCCCCAAGGACGATCCTCAGATTGCAATTTCGGTATATGTGGAACATGGGGTTTGGGGAGCACGCTATGCGGCTCCAATAGCCAGTTTGATGATCGAAAAATATTTGACCGGCACCATAGCTCCCGAAAGAAAAGGGATAGAGCAGCGTATGCTCGACGGTAACTTGCTCTATAAAGAACATGAGACGACAAATTGATATACTATCCACTATCGACTGGTTGTCAGTCTTTCTGTATTTGTTGCTGATTATTTTTGGCTGGTTGAATGTGTTTGCCGTAAACTACACCGCTGCCGATGGCTCCTTCTTCAGTCTCAGTCATCGTTATACCATGCAAATGGCCTGGATGATACTATCGATGGTCGTGATCCTGTTTATTTTTGCCATCGACAGTCGTTTCTTTTCTTTTATGGCCTACCCGGCATATGCGTTGTCGATGCTGATGTTGCTCTCGGTAGTGGTAATTGGTACTGCTGTACATGGTTCTAAATCGTGGATTGTGTTGGGGCCGGTCAGTTTGCAACCCTCCGAATTTGCCAAGCTGGCTACAATTTTAGCTTTGGCCCGCTACCTTTCGGGGTACAATATGAAAATAACCAGGCCACACGATGTGCTGATTGCAGTTGGGATTACTTTCTTCCCGGCGTTGCTCATCATGCTTCAACCCGATTTTGGATCGACGCTGGTTTATGTGGCACTCGTGCTGGTGTTATACCGCGAAGGGCTTCCAGGTATGATTTTAGTTTTTCTTTTGTCGGTGGCTGGGCTATTTCTGATTACCTTGCTGCTGTCTCCATTTGTGCTGCTTATTGTTCTTTCTTCGCTCGCTTTGCTGATTTATGTTATAGTAAATCGTAAGCCGCTGCATTTTGTACTGGTCAGCTTGGCGGCAGCATGCCTGATTTTGATCGTTACTATGATAGCTCGTTATGGTATTATTCCGGGAAACAAGCTGGCCGTTGCATACTATACACTTGGGGGGCTCGTAGTGGGCAGTTTGGTGTTGGGCATTCGAACCAAATCGAGGATTATAATAAGCACGGTATTGGTATTGGTGGTGGCGGTTGGATTTACCTATTCGGTCGATTATGTTTTTCATAATGTCATGAAGGAGCATCAGCAAAACCGGGTGAACGTAATGCTGGGATTGGAGTCCGATCCCTATGGCTACGAGTACAACGTGCGCCAGTCGAAAATTGCCATAGGCTCCGGTGGTTTTGTCGGCAAGGGTTTTATGCAGGGCACTCAAACGAAGTTCCGGTTTGTACCGGAACAAAGTACCGACTTTATCTTCTGTACTGTGGGCGAGGAATGGGGTTTTCTTGGATCCTTCGGTCTGGTACTGCTGTACGTGGGTTTGTTGCTCCGGTTGATCGTTCTGGCCGAACGACAGCGGTCCAAATTCAGCCGTATTTACGGTTACGGCGTGGTGGCGGTGCTCTTCTTTCATTTTGCCGTAAACTTAGGGATGACCATTGGCCTGTTTCCGGTAATAGGTATTCCCTTACCCTTCCTAAGCTATGGAGGGTCATCCTTCCTTACATTCAGTGTCATGCTGTTTATTTTTATCCGGCTCGATGCCAGTCGGAAAACCTACCTCATTTAATGCACGCCAGGCGGATTTCAAAGGGCTGTACAGGTAAAAAGCGGTAGTTTTTGCAGGTTAGAATTCCGAGGGTCGAATGCTAAAACGCAAGTACGCCCGATCGTCGTAAGAATGGTTGCCCTGCAGCCAGCCTTTGGTAGATTTGTACTCCCGAAAACAGTAGGGATCGGTGCTTAAAATGTATTGCAGGTATTCCTCCGATTCCTGCAGAGTATCCAACAGTTTGGGGTAACCGTCGCTGGCAAGGGTTACTTGATTGCCCCTCGCAGGAATTACTTGAACGTCGCCGGGGTTGGGGGTGAAACCATCCAGAACACTATAACGGTACGGCGAGTCCGTGTCGCAGTTTTGGAATTGGCTTTGTAAACGGAGAAAAGGCAGAATGGCCTCGCGTCCTGGATCGTTAGAGCATAGGTCTTCCAGATTGATTTCACCTGCCAGAAGTTTCGATTCCAGGATAAAGGCACGCATTTCAGCCAAAAGCCTGTCGGCCTTTTTGACCGGACTGTAGTTCTGTCCGTCGCAGCGACACTGGCAGTCGCCCACCAACCATATTTCCTGATGGTACTCGCTGTAAATGGCCGCCGAAGCTGCAATTCTTTTTTCGGGGTGTTGGGCCACTTCTTCATTCAGGTGGCTCTCCCGATAGAATTTCAGGATAGCCTGGTTAATATGTTTTATCGCAGCATCGCAAGTACTTTTGGCAGGTAAAAGCTGAATAGTATGCTTGATAATTTCCACCGCCATCTCGCCCGGGGTTTTACCCAGTATTCTGTGATTCGTTTTACAGGTAACACCGTCCAGCACGGCAGCATACGCCTGGGTTACCACAATGTGGTCTTCGCCTGGCTGGTGGCTTTTGCTCTGGCAGTGCGTTTCAATAATTTGTATGGGCATTGTGCTTCAGGTACGGTATATTGCTTAAGGGTATAAAGATAGTGTGGCCAGTTGATTTGCAGGAGTTCAACGTTGAAAACATACCCCGCTTTTTTCTGTCCGTTTAAGAAGCGAAATCGTATCGGGGATACAGGATATCATCGATGATATTTTTATGTACCGGGTAGAATTGTTCTCTTACCCATAGCCGCAGTTGCGTGAGTTCATGCGAATTCAGCCATGCGGCCGATTTGATCAATTCCTTTCTGAACAGGAAAGGATCGTTACTTACTCCTTGGAGTACTTTTTTTTGATGTTCCAGCATGTTTTTTTGGTTTTAAAACCTGTCCACAGAGGGAAACTCTGTGGACAGGAAGGGTGATCCTTTTATCGGGAATGGTTTCGTGCTATAATCCAAAGGCATAATAGTATTTGCCCGGGTAGTCTTCGTAAACGCCTTCCAGCAGCACACCACCTTCTTTATTTTCGAGGTTTTTGATGAAGTCGTCCACGGTAGTCACCACTTTGCCATCGACCTTGGTAATGATAAATCCGGCACGGATTTCGGTATGGCGTTTTAGTTTGCCATTCTGTAAATTCGTTATGCGCAAACCACAGGCAATATCCAGTTTTTTAGCTGTAGCGCTATCTATTTCTTCCAATTCAACACCCAATACATTCAGGATGTCTTTGGTATTTTGTTCGTACATTTTTTCTTTGCCATCGCGGTTGCGCAGAGTTACCTCGTAGTGGGCTTCTTTGCCTTTTCGGTCGATAGTAAGGTTCACTTTATCGCCCGGGTAATGGCGCCCTATAATTTCAAGCAGCTCCGATGAGGTTTTAACGTGAGTATTGTCTACAGCCAGAATAACGTCGCCAGCCTTAACTCCGGCATCGCCGGCAGCACTTTGGGCCGATATACTGTCTACGTAAACCCCTTCGGTTACGTCCAGGTTCTTTTCTTTGGCCAGGTTGCCGTCCACATTGTGGATCATAATTCCCAGGTAGCCTCGTTGCACCATGCCGTACTTTTTCAGGTCGCCTACCACTTTGGATACAATATTGGCAGGCACCGCAAATCCGTAACCGGTATAGGCGCCTGTGGGGCTGGCAATGGCCGTGTTAATGCCTACGAGTCCGCCTTGCAAATCCACCAAAGCACCGCCACTGTTGCCTGGGTTTATGGCTGCATCGGTTTGTATAAACGATTCGATAGCACTCCGGTCCTGCAGAATGTTGATATTTCGGCCTTTGGCACTAACTATCCCGGCAGTTACCGTTGAAGTAAGGTTAAACGGGTTTCCAACGGCAAGTACCCATTCCCCAACTTTTACTTCGTCGGAATTGACCAGCGGGATAAAAGGTAAATCGGTGGCTTTGATCTGCAGAAGAGCCAGGTCAGTAGAGGGGTCGGCGCCAATGACTTTAGCCTTGAAAACCCGGTTGTCTTCCAGGGTGATTTCAATATCATCGGCATGATCGATTACATGGTTGTTGGTAACGATATACCCATCGGGGTTAATAATTACCCCCGAGCCGGTACCTACCTGCGCTTGAGGTTGTTGATTTTTAGGCTGGGGCGACTGGTATCGGTAGTTAGGGCCAAAGAAGTGTCGGAACAGTTCGTCGTCGAAGAGTTCACCAAACGGGTCGGTAGAACTTTGAGCCGATTGCATTTGAGTCGACTTTATGTGGACAACAGCCGGCCGCACCTTTTCGGCAACTCCGGTAAAATCAAGGGGAACCAGTTCGCCCGAATTATTAACGGTGTAAGCTGCTCCAATCACGGGGGCTCCCGAGATATGTTCAATTTTAAAGGTTTTACTTTGTTTCTGCTCGATAAGTTGGAAGGTACCAACCGTTAGCGCGCTGCCCAGTATGGCGGCAATCAATACTAATCCAAAACGTTTCATAATACTACTATTTATTGGTGTTTAAAATGGAAACTGTTCGTGGCGGAATTGGGCAGGAGCTTGTTGTAAGCCTGTCATGTTGGTCCATTAAGATTCCATACTTCGTGTTTTTTAGAATTCTTTCCGGTTGCTCAGCCGGTGGTTTGGGCAATCCTGTATTGCTCTAAAGCGTAATAAGGGGCAGGGAGCCCCTTATTGATTATGAGATTTTTATTTCTCTGGGTGGCTTGGGTTTTACCTCATCACGCTTCGGTAAGGTAATGTGCAGAATGCCATCCTGGTAGTGCGCTGCGATTCTCTCGGCGTCAATCGCATTTTCGGCCACGGTAAAGGCGCGTTGAAACGACTGGTAGCTAAATTCGCGGCGGGTAACCTTTTCGCCTTCTTTTTCTTCTTTCTCGCTTTTGTGTTCCGAAGAAATGGTGAGGCGGCCGTTTTCGTAGTTCACCCTAAAATCGTCTTTCTTCAAACCCGGGGCTGCCACATCAATAAGATACTCGTTGGTGTTTTCTTTTACATTCACAGCCGGAAGGGTAGTGTCGGTGCTGGAATAGTTGCTTCTGTTCCAATCCATCAGCTCGCCATCAAAAAACCGATCGAAGAATGAAGGCACAGATGGTAACCAGTTGTTCGATAATTTTGCAAGTGTCATGGCTTAATCCTCCATAATTTTAGTTCGACATAGTATTTATTAACGACCAGCAATATTCAAATGAAATGCCAATGTAGCGCAAGTAAATGTTAAAAAAAGTTACATGGTTGAGTTAGAATTAGTTTTGTAATAGTATGTATGACAGGTAGAAGAAAATAGAATGCCGCGTTTCTTAAAAAATCATAAATTTTAATATTGCCCAGTCATCCTGGCAGGTAAAATTGAAAATATGACAGATTGAAAAGTGAAATATTTCTGATTTTGTCAGAGTATTGTACTATCAGAAATTTGTAGTACTTTTCGGCCACGCGGGAGTAGCTCAGGGGTAGAGCATCAGCTTCCCAAGCTGAGGGTCGCGGGTTCGAATCCCGTTTCCCGCTCAAAGCAAACGAAGTAAGCAAGTTCTGTAGGGGACTTGCTTTTTTTATAGGGAGGGTTCCTCCATGCCCCCCCCCTCCCTGGCGCAAGCCCCTCAATTAGCCCATCAGCTTATTTTAGGCGATCTGCCGAAAAAAACTGTTCGTAATCCCGGTTGTGTTGTGTTTTGTAAGCCTGGGCATCGTTTACCGGACTGCGCAAGCGAAGATGCGCATAAGAAAAGGATCCGTATTGGCCGCTTGCGCCACGAGAGGGGATACCCACCCATCCTTGCCACGAAAAACCTTAACAAGTCTACCGCCCAAAATGCAATCCGTGCAGCTGATCCTCAAATCATCCGATGTCGGGTTTTTCATGCCATGCCTGGCGCCTTGGCGGGTACTTTAACCTACATTTCCATCCGTTTAATTGGCAATTTGAAAAGTTGATTAAAAAATTTATATTTGGTTTAATTCAACTTTAACACATTTTAAAATTGTTGGGTTTTCCGAATGTGTTAAAGTTGAATTAATCGTAAATATGGCTCAATGCTAACTTAATAAGCAATTTCTTAGAACCCCTATGTTTCAGAGCCCATCTGTTGGATATAGACGATAAAAAATACAATCACTAAATAACAGATATCAAAAGATCATTATGAAGGAAAAAAGATTAATCGTAAGAATTAAAAAAAATCACTGTTACAATACGGAGGATATTTTTGGAAGTGATGAATTTTATTTGGTAGGAAACACCAGTATTATTAATAGATATGGCACTGGTTCTCTTAAGAATACATCATTTGTTACGAGTACAAAATCTGAAAAGTCGCACAAAGACTACAAAGTAGGAACAGTTCATGGTGAAACATGGAAGGGAAAATATGAGAACAATAAAGAATATACCATCTATGATGAATATGTTATGCCAAACAAAGATGTTCATATTCAAATTTCAGCACATGACTTAGATGCAAAAGAATTCACAAAAAAGAAAATTATTCATGCATGTAGCACCATTCATAAGTTCATGAAGAAGGCCATATCCAATACGATTGTTAAATTTTTATTTGGTGCAATTGGTGGTGGAATTATTTACGACCTGGTTAAAAAGTTTCCTACGTTATTCAGAGCCTCACCTGAACAAGTTCAAAAAATAATTGAATTGGTTGAAACTGGTCAAGAAATTGAAGGAGAAGATGCTGCTTTGATTGATGGCTTGGCTAAAGATTTGCTGGCCGTGGATGATGAGGTCTTCTCTGCGTTTGTGGAAGCATTGGATGAAGAAGAAGCTGCAATATGCATCGAGGTACTGGAAAGTTTTACGGAAATGGAAGAATGTGCTACAGCTGCTGAAATAGTGGCATCAGCAGGAGGTGTGGCCGCAGGTGGGATTATAGCGGCGGCGGCAGCTGGAATACTCGCTGCCATTGGTATTTTGGTTTATTTCGATAAAGATGATAATTTAGGTACAAAAGAATTAACTCTTGATTTGGATAAATTACCAGAAAATTCAGAACATAGCTTAGTATATAAGAAAAAACAAAAAATAGGATATTCTGATTGGCACTATAAATTAACACTCTCCGTTTCTTATAGCTAAAAAATTTCTGTCCGATAAAAATTTCAAATCTCTCCCTGGCACAAGCGTTGCGCTTGTGCCCTTGCCATATAGCGAAAGCCCCTCAAGTAGCCCATCAGCCGAAAAAAACCTGCTCGTAAACCCGGATGTGTTGTATTTTTTAAGCCTGAGCCCCGTTTACCGCACTGCGCAAGCAATGGTGCGCATAAGAAAAGGATCCGTATTGGCCGCTTGCGCCACGAGAGGGGGTACCCACCCATCCTTGCAGTCTGTTAGGCTCACCATGTTTTAGCCTCTTAGATCCTTGGTGCGAAAAACCTTTCCAAGTGCACCGCCCAAAATGCAACCGTGCAATTCAAAAATATCCTATCCAGCCCAAACCCCCTGTTGCCCACCCGCTTACTCCTGGTTACCTTCCGTTAATATTTTAAATTCGGAACGGTACAATAGTAAAATAGAATTTTATATATTACGTTTTATATACCTATTAGTACTAACCAAATGCTTAAGTATCATGGCAAAAAATCGTAATTACAGTTGCAAAGATGTCGACATGTTAATGGCATCCAAAACCATCGCCGAAAGTTTCAAAATAAACCTCCCCGAACTTTCCGCCACCCGTACCGACTGGACCGAACAGTACGCCAACCAGTTGATCAACCAAATCGACCAGGCCATCGAAACCCATCTGGGCATCGATGCCAAAAAAGAGCTGCGCAATGCAACCTCCACCCTGGCAACCATCCAGGCCCCCGCCAGGCGCGATTTATCCTATCTCAAAACCCAATTGGATGATGACTTCAAAAAAGAACCCGTCCTGCGCGATGAAATCCTTAAAACCCTGGGTTTTGCCAAACATCTCCGGGAAGTTCAAAAAGGCAGCCAGCAATCGTTGATTCAATTGCTATTTCAGTTCAAAACCAACCTTACCCCTGCCTTGCGCCAGGCAATAACCGACAAAGGGATCAATGCTGTGCTGCTCGATAACATTATCACCTACGCCGATACCTTCAAACAAGCCAATGCAACTCAGGAATCGTTAAAAACTTCCACCAAAGCCATAACCCGGGAAGTTGCCGATGTTTTCAATGCCATTTACGACGAGATCATCGGCATCTGCAAGAAAGCGTCAAACTATTACCAATACGAGCCATTAAAGAAAGAACAATTCACCTTTGCTAAGGCACTTGCCAATCTGGGGGTGGCCGCTAAAGTTCCCTCAACAGATCCGATCCCCGTGTAACATTCGGCAGCTTCAAAAGGGACAGGATTCTCCGGGAAGGGACAGCCCCTGACCGATAAGTACGCCATCCTTACAAACAAGGCCTTCACTCCGACAGGTCAGGGAACTAATTCTCCGCGAAGGGATTAAGCCCGGCAACAAAAGGGCTTAATCCTGCCGGCGCGGGAGCAGGTACTACAAACACAAATACAGCCCCGACAGGCAAGGGAGCCAATCCGGCAGGTAAGGGACAACCATTGACAGGGACTGGAGAAGGTTTGGCATCCCCGGCAAGATTCGAAATACGGCTTAAAACGTATCCTCTGCAGGCCCCTTTTTACTAATTTTATCCCATGAAATTACAGGTAGCCTTAATGCTTTCGGTGGTCTTGCAGTTTGCGGCTTTCGCCGTAACCATAAGCCTTATCCCAAAAACACGCTTTAAGATTGCCTGGATCAGCATTTCGGCAGGTTTCCTGTTGATGGCGCTGCGTCGTTTTTTTGAGGGCTGGTACCAGTTGGATACCATGAATACCTTCGGTATGGTAAGCAGCTGGGTAGCGGTCGTTATTTCCGTCGCCATGCTCATTGCTTCCCTGTACATCCGGCGCATTTTTCAGGTGCTTAACCGTATTCAGCAATTGCACAGGGACAATGAAGCGAGGTTGTTAACCGCCGTTATTACTACGGAGGAGAAAGAGCGAAAATACTTTGCCCGTGAAATTCACGACGGATTAGGTCCTCTCTTGTCCGCTGCACGAATGACCCTTTCGGCATTAAATCGCGCCAGCTTGTCGGAGCAGAATGCTGAATTGATTGGCAAGGTGGAAAGTTTGGTGGATAATGCCATCACTTCCAGTAAAGAAATTGCCAATCATTTAACCCCTCATGTGTTGGAACATTACGGTTTGAGAAAGGCGGTTGAGACCTATGTAAAAAATACGGTATCCAGGAAAAATATCCGGATAGAATTAAATACGAATCTCGAAAAACGTCGCTATCCCAACCCAATAGAGGTTATTCTGTACCGGATATGTTGTGAGTTGATCAGTAATACTCTTAAATACGCCGATGCCGGCAGGATTTCGATACTGCTAACCGAAAGACCCGGGTTTTTGAGTTTGCAGTACGATGATGATGGAAAAGGATGCCACCTCGAGACATCGGATGCTCAGGGAATGGGGCTTACCAATATCCGGTCGCGGGTAAAATCGCTCAATGGCTCCCTTGAAATGCACAGCGACCTGAACAGGGGTTTTTATGCACATATTCAGATTCCTATATGATATCCCCCATACGAATAAGCATTGTTGATGACCACTCCCTCTTTCGGGAGGGCTTGCATTACCTGTTGCAACACTGTGATTGGGCGGGCGAGGTACAGGAGGCCACCAACGGAAAGGAGTTTTTGGATAATCTGGAAAATTTTGTTCCCGACATCGTGCTGATGGACATAGAAATGCCCCGCATGAATGGGGTGGATGCCACCCGTATGGCGCTGGCGCGATATCCCGATCTGAGAATAATTGCCCTTTCGATGTATTCGGAAGAAGTATATTACTCCGAAATGATTGAGGCGGGAGCCAAAGGGTTCCTGTTAAAGAATGCGCCGTTTCAGGAGGTTGAAGCTGCTATCCGGGAGGTGTATATGGGGCGGAATTTCTTCTCGCCGGAAATTTTGGCATCCATTGTCGACAATCTGAACCGCAAGCCCCTGTCGCACGGTCAGATTAATGAATTAACTGCCCGGGAACAAGAGGTGTTGTATGGAATATGCAGGGGGCTTTCGAATCAGGAAATTGCCGAACAACTCGATATCAGCAAACGTACCGTCGATAAGCATCGCGAGAACATCCTGCTGAAAAGCCAATCGAAGAATACCGCAGAACTGGTGGTGTTTGCCATTCGGAAGGGTTATTTCGAAGTGTGAGGAGGGCGGGATACCTTTCGTACGCTTAAAAGCGTAGTCGATGGATACGTTTTTTTCGGTTGTTCCTTCAGTGGCTGCCACCTTAACTTTGTACTGATGCAGAGTGGGTAACCGAAGTGGTTGTCGCTTCTTTGTTTAGCACCTAATCGTACAAAGACTTGTTTGTGTAAGGGTTGGATTGTCGATGGGAATGATAAGGAACAAAGAACCTGCCTGCTTCCGTTGGTCAATCGAATTAAAATTTAAAACCTGTCAATATGCTCTCCCTTTTTTTAATTCCCTTTGTTATTGCCATGTTTCTTGCTGTGAATATGGGCGGCAGCGGAACCGCACCGGCATTTTCGGCAGCCTATGGCGCCCGTATTCTGAAAAGAAGTCTGATTCCCGGTTTATTTGGGGTAGCCGTATTTTTAGGCGCTGTGGTAGGGGGTAAGGAAACGGCAAAAACTATTGGAAAGGGATTGCTGGATCCTCAGCTCATGACCTTTACCGTCGTGTCCATTATTCTGTTTTCCGTGTCAATATCGTTGCTTATAGCTAATTTAATGGGGATACCGCAGTCTACCAGTCAGTCAACGGTGCTGGCAGTGGTGGCTCCTGCCATTTACTTTCATTCGCTCAACAGTCATAAACTGTTGTGGGAAATTATACCTACCTGGTTCATTATGCCTGTAACGGCTTTTTGTATCTCCTTTCTGATTGGCAAATATATCTACAAGCCCATACGCAAACGGGGATATACCATTTCGCGGCAAATCAATGAGAGTTACGTGCTCAAGGGGTTGATCATCATCATGTCAATGTATGTGGCATTTTCTATTGGAACCAACAACGTGGCCAATGCTGTGGGGCCTATTACCAGTTTAAGTTTGAATATGCTGGACAGTAATCCGGATCATTATGTTTACATTTTAACATTAGCCACTCTTATTGTGGCTCCCTGTTTTGGTATTGGAAGTTCCCTTTTTGGACATAAAGTAGTGCAGAATACCGGCCGGGAGATTGTATTATTTGGACGTATAGAGGCTGTGATCATTGCCTTCATTTCCGCATCGTTGCTGTTGGTGGCATCACTGGTGAAAGGGATACCTACTTCATTGGTGCAGCTTAATGTAGGGGCTATTATAGGTATTGGAGTGGCCAAGCTGGGTGCCCGCAATATTTTTCGAAAAACTGAGGTCAATAAGTTTTTTATCATGTGGCTGGTGTCCCCATTGATCTCCTTTTCATTGTCGTTGCTGTGTACCTATCTGGCCGATGTGGCGGGATGGATAAATGTGAGTTTTATTTAACCCGGTAAAAGGTTCTTGAAATAGGTGGTGAGCCTGCATTGCAAAAAAAAACTTTCAAAGTAATAGTTTCATTGCGTTCTCCCACAAAACCTCCATCCCCTGGTTTACTTGAAGGAAGTTACCGGATATTTGGAGGCAATTGGTGGGTTATTCTGCGATAGGCGATTGGTACGAAGCCTGCCATTCTTCCCAGGAACTGGTTAGGTAGTGTTCGCCTCCAATAAATTTCAGGATTTCGTCGAAAGGTTGGGGTTTAACATACCCTTTCTGCACATGGATTATTTGAATTTGTTCGTTCAGAAAAACCACTGCCGGATAACTCATTTGATTGTTGAGAAGGGCAGCAGCCAGTTCGTGGTAGCCACGTGCCCCTTGATTTACAAAATGATAGGTGTGGCCGTTTAAAAGCACATCTTCTTTTTGTTCGGCATTGAATTTTACCGGATAGAACGATCCGTTCAGATAGGTGGCAATTACATCGTTGGAAAAAGTGTTTTTATCCATCACCTTGCACCATCCGCACCAGTCGGTGTACACATCGATGAGTATTTTTTTGGGATGCGTTTTGTTGAGTTCCACCGCTTCTTCGAAGGTGTACCATTTGACCTCCTGGGCATGGGCTGCAATAGCTAAAAATAAGCCGGTAATAATTACAATCGTCTTCATGGTCCAAAATATCCTATATGGATTGATTACGCAAAGAAACAAAAATTGTTGGATAAGTACCGATACAGCCTGGGTAAAGCCACTATATTTACACCCCAATACTAATAGAAATCATGGATATAGCTGCTCTGGTACCGGAAATAGTTTGGGGTCATTTTCAAACCATCTGCAGGATACCTCACCCTTCGGGATACGAGGCTGCTCTTATCAATCACATACAGGAGTTTGCCGAAAAACTGAACTTGTCCACCTGGGTGGATCCGGTGGGAAATTTACTGGTGAAGAAACCGGCCACGCTGGAAGATCACAAGGGGATTACGGTGGCGCTTCAGGCGCATGTGGATATGGTGCCCCAGAAAAATGCGGACAAGATTCACGATTTTACCCGCGATCCCATTGAACTTGTTTCGGATGGAGCATGGTTGCGTGCCAATTGCACTACGCTGGGCGCTGATAACGGTATTGGAGTGGCTGCCATAATGGCTATTTTGGAGTCGAAGCAGATAAAACACGGTCCGTTGGAGGCGGTTTTTACGGTGAATGAAGAGGCGGGTATGGACGGTGCATTTGGACTTGAGCCCGGGGTGCTGGAAGCAGCGGTATTGCTCAATCTGGATTCGGAAGACGAAGGCGAACTTTTTATAGGGTGCGCCGGCGGAGTTGATGTTTTGGTACAGAAACCTGCCAAGGCATTGGAATGCCGGGAGGGCTGCTGCGTTGACTTGCAGATCGGGGGTCTCAAAGGCGGGCACTCCGGCCTCGATATTCATTTAGGGCGAGGCAACGCCAACCGAATTTTGCTGCAAGTCATTCGAAACCTCGTACGTCAACTACCTGTGCAACTCGTTCGTTTTAAAGGAGGAAACCTGCTAAATGCCATACCACGCGAAGCCGAGGCTGTTTTATGGCTGCCGGAGAACCATTTGAGCCTGCTGAAGACTGCTTTGGAACATCAACAGCATGCGTTACAAGAACATTTTTGCGGAACCGATCCGAATATCGCCTTGCAATGGTCAGTAGGGGTGCCCGAAGTTCCAGTGCTTGCAGTGGCTGAGTTTCCGCGGCTGATTGATGCCGTACTGGCTTGTCCTTTTGGGGTGCTTGCTTTTTCGGAAATGCAGCCCCGGGTGGTGCACAGTTCAAACAATATTTCGGTGGTCGAAATGGATTCTCAAAAGTTTGAGGTGAAAATGTTGCTGCGCAATGCTTCGGTTGACGACCGCGAGAAGTATAAAGTGGAAATTGCCGGGTGTTTCCGCAATATCGATGCAGTTACCACTTTTGAAGGCGAATACCCGGGATGGATGCCGAACTATGGCTCACGGATACTTCGGCAGGCACAGCAGGTATACGAGCAGCTTTATGGATTAAAGCCACAGGTTAAGGTTATTCACGCTGGTTTGGAGTGTGGCATTATTGGAGCGGGTTACCCCAATATGGAGATGCTTTCCTTTGGGCCCACCATACGTTTTCCACATTCGCCCGACGAGCGGTTGGAAGTAGCTTCGGTGGCTCGGTTCTGGAACTACCTGATAGCACTGCTGGAACACCTTGCGAAGGAAAGGTAATGAGCGGTACTGCAAACGTTCAGCATACCAGTTCGTTCCGGCCTGGGTTCGTTTATTTAATGGTTCACTTCAATTGTGAGAATAAACTATGAGATTTGATACTTTGACGGAATATTTATAAATTGCGTCAAAGCAATGACGGAATTATGAATTATTTAGTCAGGGAATTATCAAAAAATATTATTAAAAAATTACAGCCAAATAAGGTTGTACTTGTTCTTGGTGCTCGCAGAGTCGGAAAAACTTTTCTGGTGAAGGAAATTCTGGAACATATTAATGAACCAGTTCTCACATTAAATGGAGAGGACATAAACGTCCATGATAAACTTGCAATTAGAAGTGTGGAAAACTATAAACAGATTCTGGGTTCCTATAAATTGCTATACATTGATGAAGCACAGAAAATACCAGAAATAGGTTTGAAGTTGAAACTTATGATTGATGAAATAGAAGGTCTTAGAATTATTATTTCCGGCTCATCATCATTTGATATTCATAAAGATGCCGGAGAGCCACTGACTGGCAGGAAATATTCTTTCAATTTATTTGCTTTATCGGAGAATGAGTACAATCAGATTGAAAATAGCATCTCAAAAAAAGATAAGATACGAGAAAGGATGATTTTCGGGAATTATCCCGAGTTATTGCATCTACCCGACAGGGAAGATAAAATGGATTATTTAAATGAAATGGTTAGTTCGTATCTTCTAAAAGATATTTTGGTTTATGAAAACATTAAGAACTCACAGAAAATATTCAATTTATTACGATTAATCGCTTTTCAGATTGGGGCAGAAGTTTCGCTTCAAGAACTGGGTAGTCATTTAGGGATAAGTAAGAATACAGCTGAAAAGTACTTGGACTTATTAAGTAAAGTGTTTATTCTCCATAAAGTTGAAGGATTTAGCAGAAATCTTCGAAAAGAAATCACTAAAAATTCACGATGGTATTTCTTGGATAATGGGATAAGAAATGCGGTCATTGCAAATTTTAATCCTCTTGAGTCTCGAAATGATATTGGTTCGTTATGGGAAAACTATATGATTAGTGAAAGGTTGAAATATCAAGAATACCATAGACTTATATCCAATAATTATTTTTGGCGAACCTATGAACAACAAGAGATTGATTGGGTCGAAGAACGTGACGGTTCTTTGTTCGGATACGAATTTAAGTGGAAGGAAGACAAAGTAAAAATTCCGTCTCAATGGAAAATTGCATATCCAAATGCCTCATTTGAAGTGATTAATATGGAAAACTATAATGATTGGTTGACATAATAACTGAAGTAAACAATAGGAATAAGTAATAGCGAGGATTGAGATAAATAAGGTACTACAACCATGCAAATAACCATAGCCAGATATGATTTTTAATTGAAGAGTTGTGACCCGCTTTAATTTTCGAATAACTTAACAGAGAAGAGCCACGCAGTCGGCTACTGCTCTTATACAAAACGCTGTGGTACATTCCCGCTCCGCTTGAGTACTCCTAATTTTGAAATCGACTAGTACAAAGGGAATAAACAAGAGAATTTGCTAAAAAATCGGTATTAAAATTAGTAGATAGCATAAAAATGTTAGTATTGATTTTAAGTGTCTCTATGAGCTGTACCCAGCTATTGTTTAGATTTGACACTTGACATAAAGCAGCAATAAAGTTCAATAAAAGTATGCCGGACATTAAATTAGGATCAAAAAATCATCAGCCCAAAGGCATGGATATTCTTTATGAAGACCGCGATATTATTGTGATTGATAAAATGTCGGGATTATTGTCGATGGGTACCGATAGAGATAAACAGCATACTGCACATTTCTTATTAAACAATTATGTAAAAAAGGGCAACTCAAAATCCAATGAGCGGGTTTTCATAGTGCATCGCCTCGACAGAGATACTTCTGGAATACTTGTGTTTGCAAGGTCAGAAAAGGCTAAATTCTTTTTACAGGAAAATTGGTCGAATTTCAGAAAAAAATATGTTGCTGTTGTATCGGGAAATCTCAAAGATAAAGAAGGTATAATTGAATCATTTCTTGCAGAAAATAAAGCATTTAAAGTGTATTCAACAACAGATAAGACTATAGGGAAGTATGCCAAAACGGGATTTAGGGTTATTAAAGAAACGGACAGGTCTAGTCTGGTAGAAATCGAACTTTTTACAGGTAGGAAAAATCAGATTCGTGTTCATCTTGCCGATACGGGGCATCCTGTGCTGGGCGACAATGTCTACGGTAAGGCGGACAAAACCATAAAGCGTTTGGCTCTACATTCCTGCGCGCTCACCATAACTCATCCATACACCCATAAAGAAATGACTTTTGAGACGGGTATACCCAACTATTTTGATCAATTAATGAATGGTAAGGGAAGCAAATCCCAACACCGTACATAATACCCTTAAGTTATTGCGACTTGGTAATTAAAAGAGGCAATCGCACGGCAAATACCTCGCGTTTACATGAAGCTACATCCCCGCTTCATAATAAAGACCAAGCCTGCCGATGCGGGCAGGTTAACCACATTTACAGCGATTCGAAAATTTCAATGGCTGCCCGCGATTTATTCAGGGTATAGAAATGCAAGCCCGGGGCACCATTATCTAACAAATCCTTGCACTGGCTGATTGTGAAATCGATACCCGCCTGATACATTTTGGGTGGATTGTTTTTATAGGTTTCAATCTTGTCCCGGAGTTCGTCCGGAATAGTGGCTGCCGACATTTTGGTGAAACGTTCAATTTGTGCATAGGAGGTTAGGGGAATGATTCCCGGGATGATGCGCTGGTTTATGCCAGTCTCCCGAGCCATGGCTACAAACTGATAGTAAAGCTCATTTATAAAAAAAAGTTGGGTGATCAGAAAATCGGCACCTGCATCCACCTTGGTTTTCAGATTCAGTATATCTTCCTCCAGGCTGATGGCTTCCGGATGTTTTTCGATGTAGGCAGCGCCGGCTTTACAGAAATCAAATTGGTCTTCCACATACTCAAAAAGCTCACTGGCATAGCGAAATCCACCTGCCGGGGGCGCAAATTTGGTTTCGCCTTTTGGAGGGTCGCCGCGCAGCAGCATCAGGTTTTGAATGCCTTTGGCACTCAATGCCTCCAAATCGGCGCGTACCTTGTCGCGGGTGGCATTTACGCAGGTGTAATGCGCAACTGTGGTTAATCCTATTCGATTCTGGAGGTAGTCTACCAGGGCAAAGGTGCGTTCCTGAGTGGAGCCGCCCGCACCATAGGTAACCGTAACAAAGGATGGCGAGAGCTTCATCAGCCGTCCAATGTTTATTCCAAAATCAACTGCCGAAATCTCGTCGCGGGGAGGAAAAAACTCGAACGAAAAGGTTTTATCCTGGGATAGAAATAAGTCGGTAATTTTCATAGGGGGTGTCCAATTTCAAAATATCAGGCACTAAGTTAAAATTATTTATAGTTTAAATCGGTAGCCAGCCAGTTCTCAATTTGTGCTATGGGCACATTTTTCCGCCGGGCATAATCCGCTACCTGGTCGGAGCCAATTTTACCTACAAAAAAGTAGCGGGCATCGGGGTGTGCAAAAAGCAGACCACTGACCGAAGCGGCCGGATTCATGGAGAAGCTTTCGGTTAGTTGGATGCCACACCGGGCATCGGCCTGAAGCAGTTGAAAAAGGGTGCCCTTTTCCGAGTGATCGGGACAGGCCGGGTAGCCGTGAGCAGGGCGAATTCCCTGATAGTTCTCCAATAGCATATCGTGCAGCGAAAGATTTTCCTGCGGAGCATATCCCCAGTACTCGGTGCGTATCTTATAGTGCAGCAACTCGGTGAAGGCTTCCGCCAATCGATCGGCCAGGGCTTTAACCAGAATGCTGTTGTAATCGTCATGATCGTTCACAAATTCCTGTATCAGTTGGTCCATGCCCAAACCGGCAGTAACGGCAAAAGAACCCAGGTAATCGATCCGTCCCGATGAACGAGGAGCAATATAATCGGACAGGCACAGGTTAGGGGAGCCGTCCGTTTTCTTGGTTTGGTTGCGCAGATTCCGGAATACGGCCAGGGTTTGGCTGCGGTTTTCATCGGAGTACACCTCAATGTCGTCGCCGGCAGAATTGGCCGGATAAAACCCGAAGACAGCATTCGCGGTGAGCAGTTGTTCTTTCTCTATCCGGTCGAGCATGCGTTGGGCATCCTGGTAAAGATTTTGCGCTTCTTCACCTATTTTGGGATCCTGCAGTATTTCGGGGAATTTTCCGCGGAGCTGCCATACCATAAAAAAGAACACCCAGCTGATGTATTCGCGTATTTCGCCGATGGGATAGTTGGTCAGTACGCGGTTTCCCAGAAATTGAGGGCGAACGATGGGCGCCTGCTTCCAGTCCAGAGCCAGGGCGTTGGCCTGAGCTTCGGTGTAAGAAATGTATTTTACCTGCGAACTGGCTTTGGAGTAGGAAGTGCGCAGAGCCTGGTAATCGTCCCGTATCGAGCGGACAAAAGCTTCTTTCAGGTTGGGATTTAACAATTGGCTTACCACACCTACGCTGCGTGAGGCATCTTTAACGTGGATCACCGGCGATTGCAGATGGGGCTCCAACTTTACGGCGGTATGTATCTTGGAGGTGGTGGCACCGCCTACCAGCAGGGGTTTGTCAATGCCTCGTTTGTTCATTTCCCTGGCAAATTCAGCCATAATTTCCAACGAAGGGGTAATGAGCCCGCTCAGGCCGATAATATCCACGTTGTGTTCGATGGCCGCATTGAGAATGGTTTCGCTGGGAACCATAACGCCCAAATCAATCACCTCGTAGTTGTTACACGCCAGCACTACACTCACAATATTTTTACCAATATCGTGTACGTCGCCTTTAACGGTGGCAAGTAGTATTTTGCCAGCCGAGTGGGCAGCGCCGTTCTTTTCGGCTTCAATAAAAGGCAGGAGAACAGCCACGGCTTTTTTCATCACCCGGGCGCTTTTAACCACCTGAGGCAGAAACATTTTACCGGCGCCAAACAGGTCACCCACCACGCTCATGCCGTTCATCAACGGGCCTTCAATTATGCGAAGCGCAGGGGAATACGTTTCGCGGGCTTCCAAAACATCGGACTCAATGTAATCGGCAATTCCACGCACCAGGGCATGGCTGAGGCGTTCCTCAATGGTTCCCTGGCGCCAGTCGTCGTTTTGGGCAACGGTCTTGTCCTTCTGTTTTACTGTTTCGGAGAAATCAATAAGGCGTTCCGTGGCATCGTTTCTACGGTTAAAAAGAACGTCTTCCACATATTGCAGTAAATCGGCCGGAATATCATCGTACACCTCCAGCATTGCCGGATTAACAATGCCCATATCCATGCCTGCTTTGGTGGCATGGTACAGGAAGGCCGAGTGCATAGCTTCGCGCACTGTGTTATTTCCACGGAACGAGAACGACAGGTTGCTCACTCCGCCACTCACCTTGCTATGAGGCAGATGGGTTTTGATCCATTCCACCGTCTTTATAAAGTCGACCCCGTAGTTGTTATGTTCCTCAATGCCGGTTCCAATGGCCAGTATGTTTGGGTCGAAAATAATGTCCTGTGGCGGGAAACCTACCTGTTGGGTAAGAATGGTATAGGCACGCTGGCAAATGGTGGTTTTGCGTTCGAAGGAGTCGGCCTGTCCCGTTTCGTCGAAGGCCATAACCACCACGGCAGCTCCATATTTTAGAATTTCTTTGGCCTGGGCAATAAAAACGGCTTCTCCTTCTTTGAGCGATATGGAATTGACAATACACTTGCCCTGCACGCATTTTAAGCCGGCTTCAATTACGGACCATTTCGATGAGTCGATCATCACCGGCACCCGCGAAATTTCGGGTTCCGAAGCGATCAGGTTGAGAAAGCGCACCATGGCCTTTTCGGCATCAATCATGGCGTCGTCCATGCAGATATCGATAATCTGGGCTCCGCCTTCCACCTGTTCGCGGGCAACAGAGAGGGCTTCTTCGTAATTTTCCTCTTTAATCAGGCGGGCAAATTTGATGGAACCGGCCACATTGGTACGTTCGCCAATGTTGATAAAGTTACTTTCCTTCGATATGGTAAGTACCTCCAATCCGCTGAGTCGGGTGGTGGTATCGCGGACAGGTATTTTCCGAAGATTGTATTGGGCTGCTTCCCGGGCTAGCGCACGGATATGGTCGGGGGTGGTGCCACAGCAGCCACCAA
Source organism: Bacteroidota bacterium (assembly GCA_003252385.1). Taxonomy (GTDB): domain Bacteria; phylum Bacteroidota; class Bacteroidia; order Bacteroidales; family UBA10428; genus UBA10428. Next base: position 82,764 of record QKEH01000042.1, read on the forward strand.
TGATATTGACCTGCCGCTCTTCCAGAAACGGTTTTATTTCCAGGGTCATATCTTCGGGGGATTCATCGTAGCCGCCAAACTGATTCGGTAATCCGGCATTGGGGTGGGCACTTACATAAAAGGGCGCTTTTTCGCTCAGTACTTTAATATAGGGTTTCATCTCACGCGCACCCAATGAGCAATTAATTCCCACGCTCAGCAATTCGTGGTGCGAAATGGAGTTCAGAAAAGCTTCCATGGTTTGACCCGACAAGGTACGTCCGCTGGCATCAGTAATGGTGCCCGACACCATGATGGGAAGTTTACGCTGCTTTTCCTCAAATACCTCATCGAGAGCTACCAGGGCGGCTTTGGCATTGAGGGTGTCAAAGATGGTTTCCAACATTAATACATCTGCACCGCCATCCATTAAGCCACGAGCCTGTTCGGCATAGGCATCCTTAAGTTCATCAAAACTTACAGCACGGTATCCCGGATCGTTTACGTCGGGGGAGAGGGAAGTGGTTTTGTTGGTTGGGCCAATGGAGCCTGCCACGAAGCGAGGTTTGTCCGGGTTTTTGGCAGTGTATTGGTCTGCTGATTCCCTGGCCAGCCGGGCAGAAACCACATTGAGTTCGTACGAAAGGTCTTCCAGTTGGTAATCGGCCTGCGATATCCGGTTGGCGTTAAAGGTGTTGGTTTCAATGATATCGGCACCGGCATCCAGGTATTGTTCATGTATGGTTCGGATAATATCGGGGCGCGTTATAGAAAGCAAATCGTTATTTCCCAGCAGGTCAATGGGTGATTGGGCGAAGCGTTCGCCACGATAGTCGGCCTCTTGGAGCTTGTATTGTTGTATCAGGCTTCCCATGGCACCATCAAGTACCAGGATTCGCTTTTCCAGTTCGGTGCGTATAGAATATGTTTTCGACATTCGTTCGGAGTTGTTAGCGAACCTTTAAAAAGTGCTTCTCTGTGTCAGGAGAAGCACCCTTTGTGAGGTTTCTTAATAAACCGCAAAAGTAGTGTATTTTATACGATATCGCTTGATCTGCTCCTTGGAATTCCCTATTTAGACCAGATGCTTGCTGTTGGGTGGTAAAAGTTCGTTCTTCTGCCAGTTCGTCCACTAATTACTTGTGTCAGGAGCGAAAGTCTTTTCATCCATTGATAATGGTTTGTTTACAACAGATTGGCGCATCGAATTGAGGTCTTACTCTTCAACTACTCCATATAGTGGACAATAGCCTGAAGGTTGACCGGATGGTCTATCTTTTTAGCTTCAGGGGTATACAGGAAGTTCAGCAATTCCTGATAGTGTTCGGTTATTTTGGGGCGAACCATTTTGAGCGTGCTGTTAATGAAGTGGTTCTCTTCGGCAAACGCTTCGGGTAAAATGGCTACGGCCGCAGGCAGCCACCGCTGTGGAAACATGGTGTCGTAGGGGCCGCCGGTTCGATATTTAAGAAGTTCCTGTTCGATACGATGTAGAATGTGCGCGGGATCGGCTTGGCCGGGGTGTTTGGCAATGTAACGACGAATAGCTTCCCGGTTAGGTACCAGCAGGCACACGGTGTAGGCGCGTTGATTGTTGTATAACATACACTGATCGATATAGTGCGATTGGTCGGTAAGTGCTTCTTCGATGCCTTCCGGGCTAAATTTTTCTCCGTCATCGGCAATGAGCAGGCTTTTAAACCGCCCGAGAACCTGCAAAAAACCATCGCGATCCACAAAACCCATATCGCCGGTATACAACCATTGTTCCCGGAGTGCTTCTTTAGTGGCCGATTCGTTTTTCCAGTAGCCTTTCATAACGTTTTCGCCCCGTATAATAATTTCACCCTTTTGTCCTTGGGGTAGTTCCAATCCGTTGTCGTCGCAGATTTTAAGTTCAATGCCTTGGGCAACGATCCCTGAAGATCCCATTTTAGCCTTTACCTCACTGTTGGATGATATTACGGGAGCCGATTCGGTAAGCCCGTACCCTTGGTACATCGGAATGCCGATTGCATAGAAGAAGCGCTGTAGTTCGATGTCCAGCAAGGCTCCTCCACCAACAAAAAACTTTAAGTTACCACCAAAGCCTTCTCGTATTTTGCGGAAGAGGATCAGGTCGAAAAGCTGGTTCAGCGGAGCAAGCAGCATCCGGTATCCTTTGCCTTGGTTTAAGCCATTGCCGTTATAGGCATATGCCACTTTTAATGCGGTATAGAACAATCGGCGGGTTACTGCACCTTTATCGGTAATGGCTTTTTCAATATTCTTGCGGAAGTTCTTGGCAAGTGCCGGAACACTCAGGATAAAGTGAGGTTGAAGTTCCTTAATGTTTTTAGGAATGTTTTTCAACGTGTCCATGGGAGACGAACCCGAATCTACCGAAGCCAGGCTGGCACCAAATTTCATAACCGCATAGATGCCACAGGTGTGTGCAAAGGAGTGATCCCAGGGGAGAATGAGCAGGGTTTTGTAGTGCCCGGGAAGCGTGTGCAAGCTGCCCGCTTGTTCCACATTGGCCGTGTAATTTCGGTGTGAAAGGATAATTCCTTTTGGATCAGCAGTGGTGCCTGAGGTATAACAAATGTTGGCATAGTTGTCGCCACGTACGGCTTCAAACCGGTTTCGAAAGTCTTTGGCGTGGTTTTGAAGGTAATTACGACCGGCTTGCAGGAGGTCCTCATAATAACGTATCTGTGGATCCTGGTGTTCTGTCCGATCGAGGCAAATAATGGTTTCCAGGCATTCGATTCCTTTGGCAAGGTTCAGTATTTTTTGGAGTTGACGCCCGGAGGTGATGATTGCCCGAGAGCCCGAATGTTGTATGCGGAAGGCAATTTCGTCCGGCTCGTTCAGTTTTATGGAAAGCGGTACGTTAATGGCTCCATTGTAAAGTATACCCAATTCGCTAATTACCCACTCGTTACGCCCTTCAGAAAGCAGGGTGATCCGATCGCCCGGTTGTATGCCCATTTGCATCAGTCCGGCACCCAAGGCGTGTACCTGTTCGTGAACCTGGGTGTAGCTGCTGCCTTCAAACCGGGGTCCCTTTTTCTGCCACAGGTAGTTGTTGTCAGGGTAGTTCTTTACACTGGTCTCAAAAAGTTCAATAATGGATTCCATTCAAAAGGAGATTATTTAACGAGGACAAAATAAGGAAAAAACCGGGTATTCTGAAAAAACGCTATAACCATAGCCCAATCGCTTACGATGGGTGTTCGTAAGTTGCTTTAGAAGGCGTGTTTAAAAAGAAAGCGGCCGGTTATTCTTCCTCAACCAGGGGGTATTTGTGCGGAGCATAGCCTCGCAGACACTTATCCATACAAGCCAGCAGCCCATCCATATCCAGGGGTTTGGTAAAGAAACCATCGCAACCTGCACTCAGGCAAATCTCTTCTTCGTTATTCCAGGTATTGGCGGTTTGAATGATCACAGGAAGGAACGAATTTTGAAGCCGTAGTTCCTTTAAGATCGTCAGGCCATCTTTATTCGGAAGTTGTAAATCGAGTAAAACAATATCGATATCGACATGGTTGTTTAATAAATCGCTGGCTTCATGGCCGTCTTTGGCCCAAAGTAATTTAATATCCGATTGGCGATCAAGCAGCAATTCCATATAGCGCCTGTTCAACGGATCATCCTCGGCAATAAGTGCCGTGTAGTTAGTCCAGGTGTAAGTGAGCATTATGTGATAGAGTTTGATGGTAATACGACTTAATCAAACCATCGGTACAATTTGTTGATGAATTCGCCCCATTGCTCAATAAAGGCATTTTTAGGCGGGATAAATGCCGTAACTTGGCGGTACAAACACTAAAACTTTTAGATTAACTCCGTTTTATTGCGGAATAAACACTTTAACGAATAATCTTTAAAACTAAACATTATGAAAAAAACTATCATTCTGCCCATAGCAGCAGCCATGATTGCATCGTTATCCGTGATTTCCTGCGGTCTACTGCCCGATGTGGAATTTAATACAGGATATAAAGAAATGCCTTTTACCGTTGAGGCACCTCAGGCTGTTGGGGTTCATAACCTGGTAGACAAGGTAATGGCTTCCGATATAGAAGATGAAATTGATGAGCATGGGGGTAGAAGAACCGAACTTAAAGAGGTGCGGATCGACGACGTTGTTTTGGAAGTGACCACTCCTGGTTTAAGCTTGGCTGTATACGATTGGGTTAAAGTATATGTAAGTGCCGATGGTGCCGCCGAAAAGCTGGTAGCTACGGCTACCAATCTGGGTTCTGTAACTGTGGTTACACTCGGAGTGGTTGAAGCCGACGTAATGGATATGCTGGATAAAGACGAATACGATATTCGTATCGAAGCACAATTGGGCCAGGAATTGGTCCAGGACATGGATATGCTTCTAAAAGTGGATTACAAAGTGGTGGTTGGCTCATAGATCCAACAGATTGAGTTATCCTTTGAGCTGCCTGATGGTCTCCGTTAGGCAGTTTTTTTTTACATATATGAGTGGCAGGTGTTTACTTAATACAACCATACAGGATCCCCATGGCCTATACGCTTACTCCGGGAAGCCCGGCACCCTATTTTAATCTGAAAGCGACTGACGGAAAAAACTATACGTTGGACAGCTTTCAGCATGCTGACATTTTAGTGGTATTTTTTACCTGCAATCATTGTCCGTATGTTACCGGTTCCGATGCGCTAACACGGCAAACAGCCGATAACTTTTTGGATCGGGGAGTGCGCTTTGTGGCAATTAATTCCAATAGTGCAACTATCTATAAGGAAGACGATTTTGCGCACATGGTGGAGCGCATGCAGCAGTTTCAATTTCCATGGGTGTACCTTTACGATGAAACACAGCAGGTAGCCATTCAGTATGGTGCATTACGAACCCCTCACTTCTTTGTTTTCGATCAAAATAGGAAGCTCGTGTATACTGGACGAGGAGTCGATAATCCAAAGGAAGCTGAAAAAGTGACCGTTAATGATTTGCAAAGGGTGTTGGAAGAGATCACGGGGGGCAGGCCGGTTACGGTGCCTGTTACCAACCCTGTTGGATGTACCATAAAATGGGAAGGTAAAGATAAGCACTGGATGCCGCCAGATGCCTGCGATCTGATACCTAACTAGTCTGGTGAGGAAAGGTCAGTTAGTGCAGGGGGTGATACTACAGCTCCTTTGGAAAATTACGATAGTAGTGCATGAACTGGGTACGTGCATAAACCGCCGGATTTTCGCTGTTCTTTTGGCTGAGTTTACCCCGGAAGTCCGATAGTTGGTGGTAATTTTTACTCTGCATCCAGGTTTCAAATTGGTTGATGATTTGTGTAAGGTAGGGAATGCCGTTCTTATAGAGTGTGGAGGTAATTTGCACGGCGGTAGCCCCTGCCAGGATCTGTTTTATAGCCCCGTTGGCATTATGTATGCCGGTTGAACCTATCAATGAGCAGGGTACCCGGTCCGCCATAATGGCTACCCATCGGAGCGATTGATAGATATCCTGAGGATTGCTCAGTATCGCACCAGAAGTGAGTTCCAAACTGTCGATGTCGATATCCGGGTTATAGAAGCGATTGAAAAGAACCAGTCCGTCAATTCCGGTTTCGGAAAGTTCTTTAATAAATGCAGCCAGGCTGGAAGCATAATAACTGATCTTCAAAAACAACGGTAGTTTCACCTGGCTTTGCACCTTACGGATAATCTCAAAATAGACTTGCTCATTTTCCAGGGGCGATTTGTTCATGTCAGATGGAAGGTTAAAAATATTGAGTTCCAGAGCATCGGCGCCGGCTTGTTCCACCTGCTTGGGAAAATAGGTCCAGTTTTCGGCATCCATACAGTTTATACTGGCAATTACCGGAATACTTAGTTTGGCTTTGGCCTTTTGTATGAGGTCGAGATAGGAGCTGGCAGATTCTTTGGGCCCATCGTAGTATTTATAAAAATCGAGAGTTTCGGGATACACAAAGCCAGAGGAGGACATTGTGCCCAGTTGCAGTTTCATATCGTTCAGAATTTCTTCTTCGAAAAGCGATTTTAGAACCACCGCGGCTGCTCCGGCGCGTTCCAGTTCCACTAGTGAATCGACTGAGTCGGTTAATCCCGAACTCCCTGCTACAAAAGGGTTTTTTAATGTAAGTCGGCCGTATTGTGTTGTCAGGTTCATAAGCAGCGTATTGCAGTTTGTTGATCGGTTAAAAGCACGCTCCCGGGAGGTTTTTCTGGTGGCTGGTATTCCGGCAGCATCTTCAGTCAAATTTACTGGTTTTATAGCACATTGGCATTGTTAATTAAAAATTTGGTAAAACAGCATTAGTGTTGTAATTTGATGGAGATTAAATTTTATACTTATGCAAGTCAAACTATTCTTTGTGGTCATTGCTGTTGGAGCACTTTCCGTTAGTGGGTGTAATTATTTTAAAAAGCATCGATTGTTCTCTAAAGATGTTGATACTGTTTTAGATATGACGGTTGCAGAACCGGAGCCTGTTTTGCCCGATTCCGCATTTGTGGATGAGTATATTGAGCCTGTGGCGATGGAACCTGCAACTTCATCTTCGTCCGGTAAAAAGTATTTTATGATTGTAGGGAGCTTTCAGAACCGCAATTTGGCCGAATCGTACTCCAATAAGATACGCCAAATGGGGTATACCTCCGAAATTATTGAAGCAAATAATGGCTATTTTAGGGTAACGGCCAAGTCGTATTCCGATTACCGTACCGGAATTTCGGAAATTGAGACTTTCCGGGAATCGGTTTCGTCGAATGCCTGGTTACATGTTAAAAAATAACCGACCAAGTTCAAAAAAAGGGAGGCAAAATCGCCTCCCTTTTTTGTTTGGGTACGGGTCTTTACTGGTTGCCCGTCATGATAAACAGGGGTTGGAACTCAAAACTTTTATAGGTAGGGCGTAAGCGCTCCGGGTTGTAGTGGCGTTTCACATCTACCTTTTTATTGGTGCTGGTTACCACATCTATGGGAGCGTTATCGTAGCGGCCGTTTCGCAATACCACCAGTCGGCCGTGTATGCCTTTCAGGATGAGGTCGAGTGCCAGGTTGCCATAAGCCATGGGCACTATTGAGTCAATGGCATCGGGGTCGCCGCCACGCACCAGGTATCCCAGTTGCTGATTGATTACTCCCACGGTTTGTCCATTGTTATATTTGGGTGATAGTTCTTTGATTTTCAGGGTGACCAAATCGCCAATACCACCCAGTTTGGCATGGCCGTAAGCATCCTTCTCGGTGGAACGGTAAACCATATCGCCATCGCCGGAGAACATTGCGCCTTCGGACACCAGTACCACGGAATAACGGCTGGGATTTTTGTTCCGGTCATCGACCAATAATTGCGTGAGTAATTCAATATCGAATTTGTACTCCGGTATAACACATCGGTTGGCTGCACCTGCCATTGTGGGCAGCATGGCGGTAAATCCGGCGTAGCGGCCAAATACCTCCAGCACCAGAATGCGTTCATGCGAACCTGCCGATGTTCGCAGGGTGTTACACATGCGTATGGTTCGGGTTATACAGGTGCTAAAGCCGATACAATAGTCGGTGCCGGGCACATCGTTATCCATGGTTTTTGGAATAGCTACTACTTTTACACCTTCGGAGTAAAGCCGTACGGCATAGCTCAGGGTGTCGTCGCCTCCAATGGGGATCAGGTAATCAATACCCAGGTACTCCAGATTTTTAATTACTTCCGGGGTAAGGTCGTTTACATCGTCGGTATATTTATCCTTGTATTGAGGTGGAACACTATCGAGCGGTACATGGCTGGGACGCGTTCGGGAGGTGTGCAGAAAGGTACCTCCGGTACGGCCTGCCTTGCTAACAATTTCTTCGGTGAGAACCATATATTTGTCGCTATTATCCGCTTTTTTATCGCGGACAAACTCCAGAATACCTGCCCAGCCCCGGCGGAGCCCAAGCACCTGGTAGCCTTCCTTAATAGCCCGAATCGTAATAGCACGTATGGCCGGGTTCAATCCAGGCACATCGCCGCCACCTGTTAAAATGGCAATAGTACCTTTCTTCTTATTTTCCTGTACCATTTTTAAGCAGTTTAAATTTTGGTTGCTCATAAATATAGCAAAAACAATGGTACATGTTTACATTGGGTAACGGAAATTACCGGATAAAAAAAACAGGGCCGAAGCCCTGTTAATTTTACCATTCCAGTATTTTAATGAAGTCGTATTCTTCCGGATTGGGAAGGTATTTTTTGGCTTCCTTGTAATCGTCCTTGGTAATATAGTGCAGGTTGTTATGATAAACCAGCTGAGCGCGTTCCGAATTGATATCGACCAGGCGGGGTTTAACTTTTCCTTTTTCATCCTCAACATCCTTCAGGTAAAGAGGTGCAATGTTCCCTGCCGGATCGGCAGTTACCATACAGCCGGTTACTCCATCCTGGAACAGTTTCATTACACCGGTACCCAGCAGGGTGGCGTATTCCAGGTCGAAGGATATTGGGCGGCAGCAACGCAGTTCGTAACCCAGTTCGTTGGGGCGGCTTTTTACGGTAATGCCCAGTTTTTTGAGTTTGCGTTGTACCAGCATATTGAAAATGTGCGATTTGCTCACATTGCCCAGCTCAGGGTGGCCGTGATCGTCGTAGGTAAAGTTGATGCCGGTACCTTCAATCTCCTCATCGCTCATGAAGTGGAAAACACCTTCGCTGATCATGGCTACACCATGCGGAATGCCCAGTATTTTACGTTTCACCATGGACGAAATGACCAAACGGGTAATTTTATCGAAGGTAGCTTTGGTTTTATTGAACATCTCGGGGATGATAACCATGGGAAGGTGGCAAGCGGTGCCAATACCAAATGCCAGGTGGCCGGCTTCGCGGCCCATAGCCGATACAATAAACCAGTTACCACTGGTGCGTGCATCTTCGTAGATGGTGGTAGCCAGTTTCACGCCTTCTTCCATAGCCGAGTTGTATCCAAATGTGGGGCTTCCGGCTGGCAGCGGCAGGTCGTTGTCGATGGTTTTAGGAACGTGAATATTGGATACCTTTACGTTATTGGCAGCCAGGAATTTAGCCAGTCGATTGGCAGTAGATGCCGTATCGTCACCTCCTACTGTTACCAAGAGCTTAACATTGTTTTTGGTAAAGAAAGTGGTGGTAAATTCTTCGTCTTTCGGCTTGTATCGGCTCATTTGCAGGGCTGAGCCACCACGGGAGAAAATATTGTCGGCAAAATTGAAATCCAATTCTTCGAATGTGGTGTTTTCAATGAATAAGGTTTTGTACCCTTCGTTAATCCCCAATACGCGGTATCCGGCATTCAAAAATACTTTTGCAACAGAACCGATAACGGTGTTGATACCAGGAGCTGGTCCTCCTGCGCAAAGTATGGCAATAGCATCTTTTTTCATAATATGGTATAAATAATCTTTAGTGAATAGAAGCGTTTTAAAATTGCGCCGCAAAGATGAGAATATTTTGTGACAAAATAAAGTTGTTCATCCGGGCGTGCGCCTTAACTGCCTTAGATCGGCTAATTTAGAACTTGTCCAGGTACGCAATCCGGTTCGTGTCCGGAGGGTATGTAAACTGGCAGCAGCAGCTTATACTTCGATGGTTTGTTCGCGATTGGGACCTACTGAAATTATACTGATGGGTACTTCCAGTTTGTGTTCGAGGTAACGTACGTAATCTTTCATGGTTTGTGGAAGATCGGCCAAACTCCGGGCAGTAGTCAGGTCATCGTTCCATGCCGGCAGTTCTTCGTATACCGGCTCAATCACGTCATTCAACTCGTAAGGGAAATCTTCGGTGATACCGTTTACGGTTTTATAGGCGGTACATACTTTAATTTTGTCAAAACCGGAAAGTATGTCGGCTTTGGTCATAATCAGGTCGGTGACACCATTGAGCATGATGGCGTATTTTAGTGCAGGAAGGTCGAGCCAGCCGCAACGACGCGGACGGCCCGTTGTGGCGCCAAACTCGTGCCCTTTATTCCGAAGTTCTTCGCCGATATTGTCCGAAAGTTCGGTAGGAAACGGCCCGCTCCCAACTCGGGTGCAGTATGCCTTAAATATTCCGTACACCTTGCCAATTTTTCCAGGTGCAATACCCAACCCGGTGCAAGCTCCGGCGCAGATTGTATTCGAAGAGGTTACGAAGGGGTACGAGCCAAAGTCGATATCGAGCAGGGTTCCCTGAGCCCCTTCGGCCAGTATTTTCTTCGATTGAGACAGTTGCTTGTTAATGTAATGCTCACTATCCACCAGGGTGAACTTTTTCAATTCTTCAATGCCTTCGAACCAACCCTTCTCATAGTCTTCCATCCGGTATTCGAAATTGTGGATGGCAATAAGCTGTTTGTGCTTGGCAACCAGTTCGGCGTATTTTTCTTTGAAGTTGGGCGACAGAATATCTCCAATGCGCAGTCCATTGCGCCCGGTTTTGTCCATATAGGTAGGGCCAATTCCCTTGAGGGTGGAACCGATCTTGGTTTTGCCCTTGGATTGTTCCGATGCGGCATCCAGAATTCGGTGCGAGGGCAGAATAAGGTGGGCTTTTTTGGAGATATACAGCTTTTCTTTAATATCGGGAACCAGAGCTTTGAGGCCTTCAATTTCTTTTTTGAAGATAATGGGGTCAATCACCACACCGTTGCCAATAACATTGATCTGCCGGGGGCGGAAAATGCCCGAAGGTATGGTGTGCAGTACATGCTTTATTTCGTTGAATTCCAGCGAATGTCCGGCATTGGGGCCGCCCTGAAAACGGGTAATGATATCGTATCGCGGGGTAAGTACATCCACAACTTTTCCTTTTCCTTCATCGCCCCACTGGAGCCCTAAAAGCACATCTACTTTCATCGAATTGTTATTTGGTTTTGATATCAACACAAGCGAAAGACGAGTTATTCAACAGTAAACAACTGAATGGTAAACACTTGTGTTGATTGTGATTTGTATGTTACGCTGTTTTTTACAGCCTGCCAAGGTACAAATTATTTCTACAATAGCGGACAAAATAGTGCATTTAAGCTGGCATGGATGGCGCTTGGGACTTGGTCAGATAACTTCGTCCTTTTTCAACGGAAAGGAGAAAAATTAACTCTTGATTTTCTTTCCATAGATATACAGGGAATGGTGCGATGGCGTAAAGCCGTTTAACTGGCATGCAGTTCGAATGATATCCAGCATTCTGGGATCGCAAAATTCAATGACATCGCCGGTGTCGATATCGATCAAATGATCATGTTGAATGCACTGGTAGGCTTTTTCGAACTGGGCAATATTTTTCCCAAACTGATGCTTGATCACCAAATTACAGTCCAAAAGCAGTTCAATGGTGTTGTACAGGGTGGCGCGGCTGACCCGGTAGTTCTTATTCTTCATGAAGATGTAAAGGGTTTCGATGTCGAAATGCCCGTCGCGCGAATAAATCTCATCCAGTATGGCATAGCGTTCGGGTGTTTTGCGGTGCCCTTTCCTTTCCAGATAATCGGTGAAGATTTTTTTGACTGTATCCTTAGTTTCGTTCGAAACCATAATTAGACTAATTATAAATAAGGCTCAAATATACTATTTTTTTGAATGTACGAATGGGGGTACCTTCGAATAATTAAACGCTGCTGTTTTCTGCCCGGCGAACACTTTCCACTCCTTTTATTTTACCAATGTTCATGATGAGCAGGTTGAGGTCTTTGGTGTTGTGCACGTACAATTCAATGTTGCCATCCCAAATACCATCGTGGCTCTCCAAGTGGATGTTGCGGATATTCACATTGAGCTGTTTGGAAATGGTAGTGGTAATGTCGTTGTAGATACCGAAACGGTCGGTTCCCGACATGGCAATTTTAACCAGGAAAGAATAAAATTTATGGGTGGTCCATTGCACTTTGGCAATACGATGGTTCTGGCTCGATGAAATTTTGATGGTTTCGGG
>QKEH01000102.1 GCA_003252385.1 Bacteroidota bacterium
TTCTCTATTTTCGCACCGTATGATTCAGGTAAAAAATATAACCAAAACCTTCGGAAGCCTCGAAGTACTTAAAGGCATTAATGTGCACATCCGGGAAAAGGAGGTGGTAACCATCGAAGGTGCCAGTGGAGCCGGAAAATCGACTCTCCTGCAAATTATGGGCACGCTCCTGCGCCCCGATTCGGGATCGGTGCACATCAATGGTTCGGAAATTCAGACCTTGAAGGAACAAAGTCTGGCGGCTTTTCGCAACCGGCAAATTGGCTTTGTATTTCAGTTTCATCATTTGCTGCCGGAGTTTACGGCGTTGGAGAATATTTGCATTCCTGCCTTCATTGGAGGAGCCGCCCGAAAATCGGCCGAGAACCGGGCGAAGGAGTTGTTAAGCATGCTCAACCTGATTGACCGGGCAGCGCATAAACCCGGCGAATTGTCGGGTGGGGAACAGCAGCGGGTGGCTGTAGCACGTGCGCTGATGAACGAACCGGCGGTTATCCTGGCCGATGAACCCTCGGGGAACCTGGATACCCAAAATAAAAACGAACTGCATCAACTTTTTTTCGACTTACGCGACAAATTGGGGCAAACCTTTGTAATTGTTACGCACGACAAGGAACTTGCCGCTATGGCCGATCGAACCTTGCATATGAAGGATGGTTTGATAGTACAAGGAAATTAGCTGATGCGTTTGCCAAAAGGAGCAAGGGCGAATCCGGCCATTTTAACATGCTGGGCGGCAAAGGGAATGCCTATTAGGGTTATGGCATAAAGCAGAGCAAACAGCAAATGGGTAAGTGCAATCCAGATTCCTCCCAAAAGTATCCAAAGCACGTTGAACAGCACTCTCAGGCAGCCATCCGATGACGAAGTTTCCACGGCACGATGGCCAAACGGAGCCAGGGCAAATAGCGCCAGTTTGAAACATTGCAATCCAAAAGGAATACCTATCACCGTAATGCATAACAACAAACCGGCAAGGAGGTATTCAACGAAGAGTACGATTCCTCCGCCGAGAAGGATCCAGAGCAGGTTGAGCAGCGTATTCATACTGTGGGTATGGTTTTGAAAGGTTGATTTTAAGGTGTGCGCTGGGCTAAAATTAGTTAATATCCGGTAATATGGATGGATTGTACGAACTGCTCGAAGAACAGTATCTCAAATACAATAACGAAGCTTTTATTGAGAACGACCCGGTGTCGATTCCTCATCGTTTTTCGTTGGCAGAGGATGTGGAAATATCAGGACTGCTGGCGGCAAGCATAGCCTGGGGCCAGCGTGCTACTATTGTTAGAAATGCCCTGCGCATGGTGCAGCTTATGGACAACCATCCGTATGATTTTATTATGAATTATTCCGAACGGGATAAATGGCACTTTCAGAACTTTGTACACCGTACCTTTAATGGAGTGGATTTTGGTTATTTTATCGAATCGCTTCGGAATATCTATATGCAACACGGAGGGCTGGAGTCACTTTTTACGCATAACTATCTGAAACAAAAAAGCATTAAGGATGCTCTTATAGCTTTTCGAGAGGTGTTTTTTGAGTTGCCGCATCCGGACAGAACGCACAAACATGTGGCCGACCTTTCAAAAGGGGCCTCCGCCAAACGGCTGAACATGTTCTTGCGATGGATGGTCAGAAAAGACGACCGGGGTGTTGACTTTGGATTGTGGCAGCAAATACCCGCCTCTGCCCTATATTTGCCCCTCGATGTACATACCGGCACGGTATCGCGCCGATTGGGTTTGCTGCTTCGCAAACAGAACGACTGGAAAGCAGTGGAAGAAGTAACGGCCAGCTTGCGTACTTTCGATGCCCTCGATCCGGTAAAATACGATTTTGCCCTTTTTGGGATGGGTATGGATAAGAGTTGTTTAACCAATTAGAAGAGCAGCCCTATGCCCAATAACTACTTTAAGTTCAAACAATTTACCATTCAGCAGGATAAGTGTGCCATGAAAGTGGGTACTGACGGAGTGCTGTTGGGCGCCTGGGTCAAAACGCCGGCAAGCGGACACCTACTCGATGTGGGCACTGGTACCGGCCTTATCGCTCTGATGCTGGCTCAGCGTACCCGGCACTCGGGTGTCGATGCGGTGGAGCTGGATAGCCTGGCTGCCCTGCAGGCCGAAGCGAATGTGCTGGCCTCGCCCTGGGCTGATCGTGTACGGATCATCCATACAGCCTTTCAGGAATTTAGGGCGGAAGGTTTGCGCTACGAATTAATAGTTTCCAACCCGCCTTTTTTTAGCAACAGCTTGCATGCATCCGCTCACGAACGAACGCTGGCTCGTCATCACGTCGGACTGAGCCTGGAGGCACTTTTTGCAGGGGCAGTGTCGCTATTGACTGAAACCGGAAGGTTCGCTCTGGTATATCCATATGCACAATGGGCACAATTGGAAGCCCGGGGGCGTGCGAATGGACTGTTTGTACAGCGTCTCTGTTCGGTGCAGCCAACACCTGAAAAACAGGCAGGAAGAATTCTGGTGGAGTTTGGTCGGTACCAAACGTCCGTTGTTTCGGAAAACCTCGTGGTGGAACAGTACGGACGGCACCGATATTCGGAAGCCTACCGGGAGCTTTGCCGCGATTTTTACCTAAACTTCTAGTGGGTACTGCCAGGTGTTACTGCTTTAGCAAACTCAATCGTTCTTCCGGGATCCGCTTTCCGGTTTCCCGGATTTCATACTGAAACGTGTTCTCCTGTTTGAATACTCTCCTAATACGCGCCGGAGTAACCCCGTCGATAAAAACCAGCTGGGAATTTTTGAACTTAGAGATCATAATAGATAGGTTTTAGGGTGTAATATGGAACCTAAAATACTGCCTGTTTGTTGCCTGAATGTTAAGTCGGCGTGGGATGGTGCAATTAATTTGTCCTGGCTCTTTTGGGGGTCTTACAAGGAGGGCGAGGCTGTAGTATTTGCAGGAAATCTGTCAGGATGGCGTAGCGTAGAACTAGTAAAAGAATTCGTGTGGCAGTTCCATGCATGGGCTATCTGTTTCCGGAACAAATAAAATTTGAGGAATACCGGGCGCCGAATCAAAATAATTAGGGGACAGAGGACTTTCATTTTCAGTTCTCTTTTAATAAATTTAGGTATGAGCCATAACGATGATTTGTATAAAATAAGAGATAAATTAATAAATGTTACCATTTCAACGGCAACGCTATTTCTCTGTCTGGCATTAATTCCATCCCTTAGCCGTTATTTTGAAATTGGCTGGAATCCTGTTTTTTTATTTCATATCGGAATTTCTGGAGCTCTGGTGATTCTTTTTGCGCTGCGAAAAAAAATACCCCTTTCCGTAAAATCCCATTCCATTTTTCTTCTTTTCATGCTTCTTGCTATTGTTGGGATCATCAATTTCCGTACTGTTGGGGGCGCTTATACCGCATTGGTAGTAATAACCTTGTGCACTATGTTATATGGTTTGCGAATGGGAATTGTTTACTCTCTGGTATTTATTGCTGCTTTTGTGGCAATTGGCTTTTTGCAGGTTAGGCAAGTAATCAATCCTAAAGTGTCCTTTAATGAATATGTTAATCTGAGAACCACCTGGTTTACCACCATCACCGCCTATGTTTTTATGATCATTATTTTGTTGAATTCGGTCAATCTGTTTTATACGTACTATATCGATGCTTTAAACCAGGCCAGGGAAAAGTCGATGGAGCTCGTTAAAACACTCGACTCTTTGATACAAAGTGATAAAAAATACCGATCCATTTTCGAAGGAAGTAAGGATGGGTTGTTTTTTATTGATGAGCACTTTAAAATAACCAGTTGTAATCGCAGTTATACGCAACTTGCCGGATACGATTTACCGGAGCTCAAAGGACAATATTTTAAGAAATTTATGTATAACAGAGAAGTCAATTGGGATTCTCTGTTCCTGGAATTGGCATCGTCTCCCCAGAATAAGGCAGAGGTGGAAATTGTACATAAAAGTGGAGAAGTTATTCCCGCTGAGGTAACCGTGTATAGGGCAAATTTTGAGGACAGTTCTTTTTTGTGGGCGGTGGTCAGCGATTTGCGGGAAAAAAAGTTTTTTGAAAGTGAAATTTTTAGTGCCATGATCCGGGCTGAAGAAAACGAAAGGGAACGTTATGCAAAGGAACTGCACGATGGGCTGGGGCCGCTTTTATCTACCAGCATGATTTATCTTTTTACCATAAATGAAGAACAGGACCTATCGTTGATAAAAGAATATGCCGGCCGGGCCTACTCCATTTTGGAAGATGCAACCAAAACGGTAAAAGAAATCTCCAATAACCTGAGCCCCATCATTCTTCGGGAATACGGGATGGTTCATGCCGTACGTTCATTCATTGAGAAAGCCGGGCACGTCCGGCGAATACATTTTTCGATCGACGATGAACTGACCAGGCGTTACCCGGAAGTGCTGGAGTTCACAATTTACAGAATCCTGGTGGAACTAATCAACAATTCATTAAAACATTCGGGTGCCGACGAAATCACGATAAGCTTTTTAAAAATTCAGCCCAACGGGTTTTTGGTGCGTTACCACGAGAATGGCGCCGGTTTCGATTACCATGAAGCCATAACTTCAAAAAGTGGATTTGGATTGTTAAACCTAAAAAATCGTATTCATAAAATTGGAGGAGATTATTCGTATCAAACAGCTCCCGGGCAAGGGGTGCAGGTTTCTATAAAAATCCCAAATTATAGTCTATGCTAAAAATTGTGATTGTAGAAGATTTGCCCATGATGTTGGAAGGGTTGAAATTGCTCATTGAAAGAGTGAAAGATTTTCGGATTGTAGCCGAGTACACCAACGGAAAGGAATTTATGGACAACCTGCATTCGAATACAGCAGATATTGTATTAATGGATATTGATATGCCCGTAATGGACGGTATAGAAGCCACCCGGATGGCCGTAAGCCTGGTACCCGATATTAAGGTTATTGCCCTTACCATGTACAACGACCGCAAGTTTTATTATAAAATGGTAACTGCCGGAGCCAGGGGATTTGTCCTGAAGCAATCGCCTTCCAACGAATTGGAAACCGCAATAAGGGAAGTGTACCAGGGGGGCAATTTTTTTTCGCCCGAATTGTTGCGTACAGTTATTGTCGAAATGCAAGGGATTGAGAAGGAAATTCTTCAGGAGAAGAAGGATCGGTTAAAACTCACCGAGAGGGAAACACAAATATTGCAACTCCTCTGCCAGGGCTTAAGCAACAATGAAATTGCCGAGAAACAATATGTAAGCCTTCGTACCGTGGAAACCACCAAATCGCGTTTGATGCAAAAAACGATCACCCGAAACACTGCCGGATTGATCATCTGGGCCATTAAGAATAAAATTGTCTCCATCTAGCCCGGATTTCTTTGCCGGTTCCCGGATGGCACACTGCCAGTATGTTGTGGCTGCTTTCCGGTGCATGTCTGTACTTATCAATAGCTTAAATAGTTAGCGCGCGATTTTGGGTTCAAATGTGGTTTGCCACCCTGAAATTGTAGTGAAAACCACAAGGATATTGGTGGGTAACCCAACCTGCATTCGTTTTTTGTCATCGTAAATTTGGTAAAGGAAACAGGATTACAATGTTCGAAGAAAGAATAAATATTATACTGGCTGACGACAGCAAAGCTTTTCTGGAGGCTTTGGGGGTGTTATTGAAGAAATGCCTCAGGTGTAACGTTATTGATGTCTGCTACAATGGCAAGGAGTTGGCTGAGAATAGGAATCTGTCTAAGGCTGACTTGATAATAACCGATATTCAAATGCCCGTAATGAGCGGCATTGAGGCAGCTAGGAGAGTGAATTATCGGTACCCCGATCTATTTATGGTTGCCCTAACCATGCATATGGAGCAGGTTTATTTGGATGAAATCATTGGCGCGGGTTTCAGAGGATTTGTCTACAAACCGGAAGTTGCAGGGAAGCTGAAGGATGTTATAAAACTAGTAATGAATAAACAATTTGTATTTCCCAAAAATTTAATGATAAAATAATCAAACAAAAACGGAGGTGTGTCATGAGCGATTTGGCTTTGTTCTCAATTATTCTGGCAGGATCAGCTCCTGCTGCCTACCTGGTATTAAAGCTGATTTTTAAGAAATCAATTATGTTTGTATTCTCGGCCACGGTTGTTGCCTTGATCTATGTGGTCAGTTTCGGCTATTTTTATGCGGGCCAAAGAGGAATACAAACGGTGTATTGGGTATTGCCTTTAGTATTTGGCATCGGAACGGTGTTGTTTCTATATATAGACAAGCTGCTCCGAAAACCCCTGGAAAAATCCATATTACAGGTGCGGGAGCTGTCGGAAGGAAACCTGCAGATTAAGGCAGAACGTTCAGGATCCGAAAATGAGTTGGGGGTACTGACTAACTCTTTATACAGCTTGGTTGAAAGGTTGCAGGCCATTATAGGCGATGTGGCAAATAACGCCGATAACCTGGTAGGTGCAAGCACTCAGGTAAGCAGCGCATCGGAACAGTTGTCGCAGGGAGCTAACGAACAGGCAAGTTCCATTGAGGAAGTGTCGTCTACCATGGAGCAAATTTCAGCAAATATTGAACAGAATACCCATAATGCTCAGCAAACCGAGAGGATCGCTATGGAGGCGAATATGGGTATTAAAGAAGTGGCAGACCGGGCAGGTAAAGCGGTTTTGGCCAGTAAAGAAATCGTAGGCAAAATTACCATTATCAACGATTTTGCCTTTCAAACTAATTTACTGGCACTCAATGCGGCAGTTGAAGCTGCAAGAGCCGGAGAACATGGACGAGGCTTTGCAGTGGTAGCGGCTGAAGTTCGCAAGCTTGCCGAGAATAGTAAAAGGGCGGCTGAAGAAATTGTTGGCCTTGCCCAAAAAAGTTTGGAATTGGCCCAGGGAGCTGGCGAAGTGATGATGCAGGTAATTCCAAAAATCGAAAACACCACAAAACTGGTCCAGGAGATTTCCGCAGCCAGTCAGGAACAAAATAATGGCGCCGGGCAGGTAAATAGTGCCATTCAACAGTTGAACAGCGTTACCCAGCAGAATGCTGCTTCCAGTGAAGAACTGGCTACCAGTGCCGAACAACTGGCAGCTCAGGCAGGACAGTTACTGGAAATAGTTTCCTTCTTTAATACGGGAACCAAGCTTACGGGCAATCGGGCAAAAAGTGCGAAAGCCGGTATCAGGGCGCAGTCGGTAACCACCAAAAAACCGCTGATTCACCCACAAAATAAATTTAAAGGGTTGGTGTTGGATCAAACAACCGATGACGATTTCACCCGCTTTTAAATGCGAGGCAATCCATTAGGAGAACACGGGTTTTATAGTTCAAGAAGCGCCTTTCGGCTAGGGAGGCGCTTATGTGGTTAAGTTTTATGCCTAACTCCTAAGCCATTCATTAGCCGGTTCGTAATGGTCAAAATATTGGATACGGTCGCTGCCTGCGGCCTTTTCGATGGTTTTTATGTAAAATTTCTTAAAGACATCCGCATCCATAATGACAGCAATTTTTTTTAATCCCAACGCAAAGGCTTTGGGCATTATTTCGGTTTGAACCCAGTTCGAACTGATCGGAGCCACGATGCCCTCCTTCCGGATATCGGAAAGAAACCCAGTGGCGCGATATTCTTTAATGTAGTCTAAAATTTTTAAGAAAAGCATTTTATAGGTTTCGTGGTCGTGCTGCATTTTCCAGATCATCTCAATGGAATTGGTTTGTTCATTGAAATATAGCGGCCTTTTCGTGTTCAAATAGAGTTGTCATACCATCATGTTTTAAATGATTAACAGGTTGTTTTAGGTATAATTTACAATTTTTTAGAGTGATTTCCTCATTTTTTGATGGGTGTGGGATGGCTTATGGCGGTGGATGGACGATTCAAAATACAGTGAGGAGAGAAGGAACTGGGCGGATTTGTTGGGCGAATAAGCAACGGAATGGCCAAAGCGGAATATAGCAGTATATACTCAGAGCCTCCTCTACATGAGTTATCCCTCCACTCATTAGTTCATTACCAATAGTGATGCTGTTCTGGTCATCCTGTTTGTCAGGGCATGAAGAAGGCAAAACATGGACGGCATTGTTAATTACTATTTTATATGTATTGGTCGTGTTGTTTTGCCTGCCGTGGCTAATGCTTTAATTTAGCTGGCCGAATCATAATATACTCCATCGTGTCGCAGTCAGCAAGAGCAGTCGAAACCCCTTTAATGAAGCAATACTACGAGATTAAGGAGCAGCATCCCGATGCGATCCTGTTGTTTCGGGTGGGCGATTTCTACGAAACTTTTGGCGAGGATGCGGTAAGGGCTTCGTCCATTTTGGGCATCACCCTGACCAAACGAGCCAATGGTGCAGCCTCGTTTGTGGAGCTGGCTGGTTTTCCGCATCATGCCCTGGATACCTATTTGCCCAAGCTGGTACGGGCGGGGCAGCGCGTGGCTATTTGCGAGCAGTTGGAAGACCCTAAGCAAACCAAAAACATTGTAAAACGGGGAATTACCGAGCTGGTTACTCCCGGAGTGTCGCTGAACGATAATGTGCTGGAACATCGGGAGAATAACTTCCTGGCGAGCATTCATTTTGACCGAAATGCTGCCGGGGTGGCTTTCCTGGATATTTCTACCGGGGAGTTTCTAGTTGCCGAAGGGACGCACGATTACGTGGATAAGTTGCTGAGTAGTTTTGCTCCCAAAGAAGTGATTTTTGAGCGCGGCAAACAGGGCAAATTTCAGGAACTGTTTGGAAGTAAATACTACATGTTCAACCTGGACGATTGGGTGTATACCGGCGATGCGGCCAACGATCGGCTGCTCAAGCATTTCGATACATCCAGCCTGAAAGGCTACGGTGTGGGAGGAATGACACTGGGCGTAATTGCAGCTGGTGCTGTTTTGCATTATCTCGACATTACTCAGCATCATCAGGTGAAGCATATTTCGCGATTATCCCGAATTGAGGAGGATCGCTACGTTTGGCTCGACAAATTTACCATTCGAAACCTGGAGCTCTTCGGATCGCTTAACGAAGGCGCCAGAACACTTTGCGATATCCTGGATAAAACCATCTCGCCCATGGGCAGCCGTTTGCTCAAGCGCTGGGTTGCTCTTCCATTAAAGGGGATTGTTCCCATAAACGAACGGCTTGATGTGGTGGAATTCTACATGAAAAATCCTTCGTTTCGGGAGGAAGTAGGAGAGTACCTCAAACTCATTGGCGATTTGGAGCGCATCATATCCAAAGTAGCGGTAGGGCGCATTCTCCCTCGTGAGGTGGTACAGTTGAAAATTGCCCTGAACGCCATTCAACCGCTTAAAAATTTATGCAGCGAAAGTAACGAGATTCCCCTACGGAAACTGGCGGAGCAGTTAAATCCCTGCGAGTCCATCCGGGAGCGTATCGATCGGGAAATATTGCCCGAACCCGGCAACCAGCTTGCTAAGGGTGGAGTTATTGCCGCAGGGGTGTCGCCGGAACTCGATGAGTTGCGGCGCATACAAACCTCCGGAAAAGATTTTTTGGTGGAACTGCAGCAGCGCGAAAGCGAGCGCACGGGTATTCCTTCGCTAAAAGTAGCCTTTAATAACGTATTTGGGTACTATATCGAAGTACGGAACACCCATAAGGATAAGGTGCCCTCCGAATGGATCCGTAAACAAACCCTGGTAAGTGCCGAAAGGTACATTACCGAGGAACTCAAGGATTACGAATCGAAAATATTAGGTGCCGAGGAAAAAATTCAGGCGTTGGAAACCAAGCTGTTTAACGATCTGGTTGCTGAACTGGCCGATTACATTTCGCCGGTTCAACTCAATGCCAGCGTGCTTGCCCGTTTGGACTGTCTGTTGTCCTTTGCACGCTGTGCGTTGGAATACAAATATTTCCGCCCGGAAATTAACGATACCGAAATTATCGACATCCGGGAAGGAAGACATCCGGTAATTGAACAACAGCTGCCGGTGGATGCCGTGTATGTATCGAACGATATTTTACTGGATTCCACCCAGCAACAGGTGATTATCATTACCGGCCCCAATATGGTGGGTAAATCGGCTCTGTTGCGTCAAACGGCACTCATTGTGTTAATGGCTCAAATGGGGAGCTTCGTGCCGGCCTCGCAAGCTCATATTGGCTATGTCGACAAGATTTTTACACGCGTGGGGGCGTCGGATAATATTTCGCTGGGAGAGTCGACCTTTATGGTTGAGATGCTCGAAACGGCCAGTATTTTGAATAATGTATCGTCGCGTTCCCTCATTTTACTGGATGAAATTGGGCGGGGAACCAGTACTTACGATGGAATCTCCATTGCCTGGGCCATTGTGGAGTTTTTGCACGAACAGCCGCATGCCCGCCCCAAAACGATGTTTGCAACCCATTATCACGAGCTGAATGAGATGGAAACCTATTTCTCTCGGGTTAAAAATTACAACGTATCCGTTAAGGAACTCGACGACCGGGTGATCTTTATCCGGAAACTAAAGCGGGGAGGCAGCGAACACAGCTTTGGAATTCATGTGGCCCGGATGGCCGGCATGCCTAAGAGTGTGGTGAAAAGAGCCAATGAGATACTGGCAGAACTGGAGCAAACGCGCAATGGAAGTGCCTTGTCGAAGCCCATAGCCCATGTAGCCGAAAAAAGGGAGGGTATGCAAATGAGTTTTTTTCAGCTCGACGATCCGGTGTTGAAGCAGATACGCGACGAAATTCGTGCCGCTGATATCAATACCCTCACGCCTTTGGAAGCCTTGAATAAATTGAACGAGATTAAGAAACTGGCCGGGCTGAATTAAATTTTCCGGCATCCCGAAAAAATGCTTTTTAGTGTTTGGAGGGAATAAAAAAAACTCTATATTTGCACCACCTTTCGAGGGAATAATAAGCGAAAATAGCTCAGTTGGTAGAGCACGACCTTGCCAAGGTCGGGGTCGCGGGTTCGAGTCCCGTTTTTCGCTCTTTTTTTATGCCCGCAAGTCTGGTGTTGAGTCAATGATGCCCCTTTCGAGGCGTAACGAATTAGGCGCCCGGATGGCGGAATCGGTAGACGCGCTGGACTTAAAATCCAGTTGACAGTAATGTCAGTGCGGGTTCAAGTCCCGCTCCGGGTACAAAGAAATTGAAGCTCCTGTTAACGGGAGCTTTTTTTGTTAGGAGGATTGGGCAAAATGGGGTCAAGCAAAGAACTTGTGGGCTATATCTTTTTTATCCCAGATTAAGCAGTAGAAATTCTGATGGTTGAGTTGCAATAAGTTTCTAATGCTTAGCATTAGAAATTCTTGAAAGTAAAACTCTTGCAATCATTATGCTGTAAGCCCTCCATGCGTATCCTAAATATAATTTTTTCCTATTGCGTAATTTGGGTTTGTGCATAAATTTTCGATAGTCTAAAAAGGAAGAAAGGGATGTTTCTTAGGATCAATCCTTATTGCTGTGTACTCTAAAAGTAGTGAAGTGGGCGTTCGCTTTCACCAACCAAAAATAAAAAAACGCGAGGCATTTTTGCACTCGCGTTTTCTTGGGCAGTGGTGCCACCAGGAATCGAACCGGGGACACCAGGATTTTCAGTCCTGTGCTCTACCTACTGAGCTATGGCACCGCCTTATTTTTTGCGCTGCAAATCTATGTAAAAAATGTTGTAGTGCAAAATGCATTCGGCAATTATTTAAACTTTCTTTTGCAGGAAGAACGAAAGTTTCTGAGGGTCTTGAGCAGGTTAATGGCTGGTAGGCCTTTGAATAGGGCATGTAAAATTCGCCGGTGTATGGGTGCTTTTGAGCAATTCCTGGTGATGGGTGGCTGCATGCCGGAGCTAAAGGAAGAGTAATTAGGCAGACAAATACCCTCTTTTCGGAAGTTCGCATAAAAACAGAAACCGGGCCTGTAGGGTCGGAGGTATTAAAACTTCATCGCTTTTTCTACTTTTGTAGCATCGTTGTAAAGCTAATGGCGCCTATGGATTATTTTACGCATACCCTCGAAAATGGAATCCGGCTGATTCATCAGACCTGTAGTTCGCCGGTGGCGTATTGTGGTGTCATTGTAAACACTGGTTCGCGCGATGAGGAGGAGAGCGAACATGGCATGGCTCATTTTTTGGAGCATCTGATTTTTAAAGGAACAGCGAAACGCAAGTCGCACCATATTCTGTGCCGGATGGAAGATGTGGGTGGCGAACTGAATGCCTATACCACCAAGGAGGAAACCTGTTTGCACACTGCATTTTACGATAATCATTACAATCGGGCTTTTGAATTGCTGTCCGACCTGATGTTTAATTCGACCCTGCCGCAACGCGAGATTGAGAAGGAGAAAGAGGTGATTATAGATGAAATTAATTCCTACAAGGATTCGCCGGTGGAACAGCTTTTCGACGATTTTGAGGAACAGGTATTCACCTCCAACACCATTGCCCGAAATATTTTGGGCACGGAGGCGGCACTGAATGGTCATACCCGGCAGGCGCTCCTGCACTTCTACCAAAGCAATTACCCCACCACCGAAATGGTGGTTTCCAGTGTGGGCAATTTGCCCTTTAAGCATGTAGTGTCGTGTTTCGAGCGACACTTTGCAAAATACCCCACAAGAAACCGTCAGCGGGTTCGCGAAAGGTACAATGCCGCTTTGTATTGCAAAAGTGAGCAGCGAATGGATCAAAAAACCTTTCAGTCGCATTGCATATTGGGTACTCAGGCCTACAGCAATTACGACGACCGGAGGGTTGCCCTGCATCTGGTAACCAACCTGCTGGCCGGCCCGGGGATGAACTCTCGTTTGAATGTGGCTTTGCGCGAAAAGCGTGGCTTGGCTTACAATGTGGAGGCCAATTATTCCACCTATTGCGATACCGGCCTGGCGAGTATCTATTTTGGAACTGACCGCAGCGATCTGGATCGCTGTATTTCACTTACCATGTCCGAATTAAAATTGCTCAGGCAGAAATCTTTGGGAGCCATACAGTTGGCTCGTGCCCGGAAACAGCTCATCGGGCAACTGGCCATTGCCGCCGAGAGCAACGAACATCAGATGATTACCAACGGACGCAGTTTGCTGCTTTTTGATCGGGTTGATTCCCTTCGGGAAATTACCGATAAAATTGAAGCCATTACTCCCCGGGATATTTTGGAGGTGGCCAACGAAATTTTTCATCCCGATCAAATGTGTTGTCGCATCCTGTATTAAACTAAAAACTGAAAGGGGAGCCATGAGTTCACGTATCGATGCCTATTTGGAGGCGCATACCAGTCTTCCATCGGATTTGTTGCAGCGTCTGTATCGCGAAACCCACTTAAAAGTGTTGCATCCACGGATGCTGTCCGGCCCGGTTCAGGGGCAACTTTTACAACTGCTGAGTAAAATTATACGCCCCCGGTTTGTGCTGGAAGTGGGAACCTTTACGGGCTACTCGGCACTTTGTTTGGCTGCAGGTCTGCAACCCGGAGGAAAACTCTACACCATCGACAAGAACGACGAACTGGCTCCATTATCCACCCGGTATTTTAAGGAAGCCGGATGGGAGGATCGTATTGAGCTGCTTACCGGCGATGCCCTTGAAATAATCCCAACCCTGCAAGTTCAGTTCGATTTGGTTTTTTTGGATGGCAATAAAAAGGAATATCTGGAATATTACCATAGGGTGCTGGATAAAATGCCTTCCGGTGCCGTGTTGCTTGCCGATAACGTTCTTTGGGACGGCAAAGTAGTTCAAGAGGTCGATCCCAACGATCAGGATACCCTTTCCATTATGGAGTTCAACAGGTTTGTACAGCAGGACATCCGCGTGGAGAATGTAATGCTTCCTCTGCGCGATGGATTGAGTTTGATTAGGAAATTATAAGCCGGAAATAAACAAAACAAGTGCCGCGGTGTTTCTTGATCAGAAACTTCCGGAAGGTTTCCGGTAAACGGTTTGGGTTAGATTCAATACTCATCAAACGAGCATATGGCACACTATTCAATACGCGATTTGGAACGGCTTTCGGGAATTAAGGCGCATACCATACGGATTTGGGAAAAAAGGTATGGAATGATTGCCCCCGAGCGAACCGCTACCAATATTCGGGCGTATTGCGATGCCGAATTAAAAAAACTACTGAATATTGCCATCCTCAACAAGAACGGATATAAAATATCGAAGATAGCCACCCTTTCTTCCGATGAAATTATTCATGCCATCAACAAAATTACCGAGGCCCACATGGAATCGGAAAGTTTCCTGGAAAATATGGCCATTGCCATGATTGATCTGGATGAGGTAAAGTTTGAAAAGGTACTCACCCGGGTCATCATTCAAATGGGTTTTGAGGAGGCCGTGGTGCAGGTGGTTTATCCTTTTTTTATTCGTATGGGAATGATGTGGCAAACCGGGTCAATCCGACCGGCTCAGGAGCATTTTGTGTCGAACCTGATTCGCCAGAAGATGATGGTGTTGATCGACAGTCAGATCACCGGAGGCTCCACATCGGCCCGGCGTTTTACGCTTTTTTTGCCAGAGGGGGAAATGCACGAGCTTGGTTTGCTGTTTGCCCAATACATGCTACGCAAACGCGGGCACCGGGTGGTTTATCTGGGACAGAATGTGCCCTTTGAGGATCTGCTGGAGGTAGAACGCCTGCAACCATCCGATTTTTTCCTTACTTCGTTTGTGAACGGTTTCCGTGCCGACGATTTGGTAGCCTATCTTCATAAATTGCACGAGTGTTTTCCCCAAAAAAACATCTACCTCACCGGTAGCCAGGCGGCAATGCTGGATCTAAGCCATTTCGAGCACTTTGTTTATCTGCATACGCCCGAAGATCTGGCGGTGGAACTCCGTCGGATTCAATCGCATTAAGGTATTGGCAGGTCATTCCTGCGGTCGGATTCTGTGGCTGTTGTCCATGCTGGTTCAGGGTGTTCTACTTAGAATGAAGCGGTAGAAGAAAGCTTTGTAAAAAAATACTCCGGCAGCTGCTATTCCCGACAGAATCTTGAAAAATTTGCCCGGAAAGACAGGCGTTGTGTTGTAAAATACTGGCAAACAAGGGGTAAGATATTTGTTTTAACCTGCCGTTTGAACGAAGGAGGTGGTTGTTGAATGCAGGTGCCGATAAGGTTGAACAAAAAATGGAGATACTCCCGTTATTTAGAATTTATTTAGAATAGAAACAGATAAAAACATCCTAAAATGCAGATAATAAAGAACATGAAGGTCTTGTATTATCTGGTAAAATGCCTTGAAATGCAGTGATGTCGCGGGTTGTAGTTTGTTTGGTGTTTAACTGATGTGTATATTTGTTAAACAATTAACCGAAGTAAAAACGAAAAACAACTACGATATGACTGCTCTGGAATTTAATTATCAGTTGACCAATCTTTCCTCCAATCTGGAACGATTTGCTTTGAGCCTGACCTCAAACATGGAAGATGCTAAAGACTTACTTCAGGAAACTTTTGTCAAGGCCATTTCCTATCGCGATAAATTTGCCGATAATACGAATCTGAAGGCATGGACATTTACCATCATGAAAAATACCTTCATCAATAACTATCGCAGGAACCAAAAGGTGAATACCACCTTCGACCATACCGACGATTTGTACTTCCTGAACCTGAAGAATGAAGCGAATACCGACATACCCGATTCACAGTATTCGGTAAAGGAAATACAAAAGAGTATTGATGAACTCAGCGATGAGTTTCGTATCCCCTTTATGATGCACACCGAAGGCTATAAGTACAAAGAAATTGCCGATGAGCTGGATCTGAAAATCGGAACGGTGAAGAGCAGGATTTTCTTCACCCGTAAGAAGCTGATGGAGAAACTGCACGGATACGGTGCCAATTAACAGGTTGCAATGGTTTAACACACTGTTGCCTTTGCTTTTGGCTTGTGCAGGGCAGGAACTGACTAAGGAATGCTAATTTGATTAACTATTTCTCGTTTTACCGCCCCCGTTTCTCATTCATTGGCATGAACAGAGACGGGGGCTTCCGTTTTCGAAGCCACCGGAAACGACCTTACAGCATACACAACCGGTAAATAAAAACAACCATGAAACATAACGAAGCACTTCAGATGGCAAACAGTCCCAATTTGAAAACCTATTCCGCCGATCACCTTCATTTGGTGGGCGACCATCACGTAGCCACCAGTAAGGAAACGCCTGTTTGCCCGGAGGCTTTTGAGGTCAGCGAGGAAGAACGCATGGCTAAAATCGCTCTGCATTTTCGGGAAATTATGCAAACCCTGGGCCTCGACCTCAGCGACGACAGCCTGCGGGGAACCCCACAGCGGGTGGCAAAGATGTTTGTTAAGGAGGTATTCTATGGGCTCGATCCTAAAAATAAGCCCGAGGTAACTCTTTTCGAGAACAAGTTCGATTACAACCAAATGCTGGTGGAACGGAATATAAAAGTGCATTCGTTTTGCGAACATCATTTCGTTCCCATTGTGGGCCGGGCACATGTGGCGTATATTGCTGCCGGTAAAGTGATTGGACTGTCAAAAATCAACCGCATAGTCGATTACTTCGCCCGCCGGCCACAGGTGCAGGAACGACTGACCGAACAAATAGCCGAAGAACTAAAAAAGGTGTTGCAAACCGAAGATGTAGCCGTGATGATCGACTCGGAACATATGTGTGTCAGCCTGCGCGGGGTGAAGGACGAGCAAAGTGCCACCACAACCACCAGCTTTCATGGTAAATTCCTGGACACACAGTATCGCAACGAATTTCTGGGGTATGCCCTGCAAAACAAATAGGCAGCAAAGGATCAACCGGCCTGCGGCGGGCAGACCCGGACGGGCACTGTGCTCCATATAGGTGTTGTAAGTATTAAAGTATCGTAATTATTTATACTTTTGCAGCACAAAAGAAATTACTATGAGTGATAACCTTAGGTATGGTTTGCGAGGCGTTTCAACCCAAAAGGAAGACGTTCACAAAGCCATAGAGGATTTTGATAAGGGATTGTACCCCAATGCATTTTGTAAAATATTACCCGATTTCCTTACCGGCGACCCCAATTATTGTACCGTAATGCATGCCGATGGCGCCGGTACTAAGTCGTCGCTCGCTTACATTTACTGGCGCGAAACACGCGACCTCTCCGTTTGGCAGGGCATTGCCCACGATGCCATTATCATGAATATTGACGACCTGCTTTGCGTAGGCGCTACCAATAATATCCTTTTATCATCGACCATCGGACGCAATAAGCTCAAAATTCCGGGCGATGTTATCATGCACATCCTCCGCGGGTTCGATGAGCTGATTTCCGATCTCTCCGAACATGGGATGAACGTATTTCTTACCGGGGGCGAAACCGCCGATGTGGGCGACCTGGTGCGCACCATCATTGTCGATTCAACCGTTACCTGTCGCATGAAACGCGATGAGGTAATCGAAAACAAGATACAACCCGGCGATGTTATTGTTGGCCTGGCTTCGTATGGAAAAGCTTCGTACGAAAAGGAATATAACGGGGGTATTGGTAGCAACGGGCTCACTTCGGCCCGTCACGATCTGTTCAGTAATCACCTGGCACTGAAATACCCCGAAAGTTATGACGATTTAATCCCCAGTTCGCTGGTATATACCGGGCGCTACCATTTAACGGATTTAATCGAGGAAACCGGTTTAGATGCCGGAAAATTGCTGCTTTCGCCCACCCGTACTTATGCCCCCATTATTATCCCGGTGCTAAAGGAATTACGGCCCTATATCCATGGAATGATCCATTGCTCGGGCGGAGCCCAGACTAAGGTGATGAAATTTGTTAAAAACCTGCATGTTATTAAGGATAACCTGCTGCCCATTCCTCCCCTGTTCAACCTCATTCAGAAACAGTCCGATACCGACTGGAAGGAAATGTATGAAGTGTTTAATATGGGGCACCGTTTTGAGATCTACCTGCCCGAGCAATATGCCCAAACCATTATTGACATCTCGAGGAGTTTCAATGTAGAGGCTCAAATTATTGGACGGGTGGAAGCTGCCGATGAAAAGAAACTCACCATTGTGAGTCCCCACGGCAAATTTGATTATTGATACAAGAGCGTATGGCGGAAAATTTGATACTTAACAAGCTGGCTGGCGTTAAGTCCCGGTTTGAGGAAGTGGGGCGGCTTATTACCGAGCCCGATGTAATGGCCGATATGGAGCGTTACGTGAAACTGAATAAGGAATATAAGGCGCTGAATCCCGTGGCGGCAGCTTACGAAAGGTACAGGAACCTGTTGAGCAATATTGCCGATGCAAAACGAATTCTGGCCGAAGAGAAGGATCCCGAAATGCGCGAAATGGCAAAAGGGGAGTTGGATGAACTGGTCGATCAGGTTGATCCGCTGGAGGAAGAAATAAAAATATTATTACTGCCTGCCGATCCCGAAGATGATAAAAATGCCGTGCTCGAAATCCGGGCGGGTACCGGGGGCGATGAGGCCAGTATTTTTGCAGGCGATTTGTACCGGATGTACACCAAATTCTGCGAAGCCAAAGGCTGGAAAATGGAAGTTAGTAACATTGCCGAAGGAACCGTTGGCGGATACAAGGAAATTATTCTGAATGTGAAGGGCAATGGGGTGTATGGTATTTTGAAATACGAATCGGGGGTGCATCGGGTACAACGGGTGCCGCAGACCGAAACCCAGGGGCGCGTGCATACCTCGGCAGCTACCGTCGCCGTTTTGCCCGAAGCCGATGAGTTCGATGTGGAAATCCGCAACGAGGATGTAAAACGCGATGAGTACTGCTCATCAGGACCCGGTGGCCAGTCGGTGAATACCACCTATTCGGCTATCCGGTTGACGCACATTCCCACCGGGATTGTGGTTACCTGTCAGGATCAGAAATCGAAACTGAAAAACCTCGACAAAGCCATGGCCGAACTGCGTACCCGGTTGTACAACCTCGAATACCAGAAGTACCTCGATGATATTTCGTCCAAACGTAAAACCATGGTTTCCTCCGGCGACCGCTCGGCCAAAATACGTACCTACAATTATCCACAGGGCAGGGTAACCGATCACCGTATTAACCTGACCATGTACAACCTTCAGGGCGTTATCAATGGCGACATTCAGGAGTTTATTGATAAGCTGCAAATGGCCGAAAATGCGGAACGTCTTAAAGAAAGTGGATTAAACAGCTAACCTGGAAGAACATGAATAACCTCCAACTTTTCTCCAATATTCAGAAGAAAAAAAGTTACCTGTGCGTTGGGCTCGATAGCGATATGGATAAAATTCCGGAACATTTGAAGAAGCTGGATCGGCCGGTTCTTGAGTTCAACCGGCAGATTGTGGATGCTACCGCACCCTATGCGGTGGCTTACAAGCCCAACCTGGCCTTTTACGAGAGCCGGGGACTTCAGGGCTGGAAAGATCTTGAGGATACCGTGGCATACATCAAAACGAAGTACCCCGATATTTTTCTGATTGCCGATGCCAAACGGGGCGATATCGGCAATACATCGGCCATGTATGCCAAGGCATTTTTCGAGCAAATGAGTTTCGATTCGGTTACTGTTGCGCCCTATATGGGGCAGGACAGTGTAGCGCCGTTCCTGAGTTTTAAGGATAAGTACGTTATTATTCTGGCGCTTACTTCCAATCAGGGAGCTGCCGATTTTCAATATTTCACTTCCAAAGACAACCAGCCTCTTTTTCGAGAGGTCATCGAAAAGTCGAGCCAGTGGGGTACGGTCGATAATATCATGTATGTGGTTGGAGCTACTAAGGCATCCATGTTGGTTACCATCCGCGAAAGTGCTCCGGATCATTTTCTGCTGGTTCCCGGTGTGGGGGCTCAGGGAGGGAGCCTGGAAGAAGTGGCCAAATATGGCATGAACCGTCAGTGCGGACTGCTGGTGAATGCTTCCCGTTCCATTCTCTTTGCCTCCAAAGGCCCCGATTTTGCAGAGATGGCAGCCGAAGAAGGCAAGGCTTTACAGGGACAAATGGAACAAACCCTTAGCGAGGCAGGCCTTATTTAGCGTTATATCTGGGTATTGTGCAGGCCGTTGGCTGTGCAGATGCAGTATCCTTCCGGATAGGAGTACGGGCTGTCCTGCGATCCATCCTTTATCCGAGCTTTGGGGGTTGACCTTTCGTTCAATCTTTTCTATCTTTAAGGAAACCACCTTCCTGACCGATGAAAGAAGCTCTGTTACAGTATATCTGGAAGAATGCCCTCTACGCAACTACCGAATACATTGCCGACACAGGCGATACTGTGGTGGTTCAACACCCTGGCAAGCAATCCGCAGATCAGGGACCCGATTTTACCGAAGGACGCATTACGATTAACGGAACCCTTTGGGTGGGGAATGTCGAAATTCACACCCGTGCATCAGACTGGTACCTCCATAAGCATAACGAAAACCCCGGTTACAACAATGTGGTACTGCATGTGGTGCAGGAGAACGACCGCATATGTGTGAGCGAAAGGGGGCGTCAGATTCCTGCCATCAGGTTGAATTATGACCAAACGCTGGAGCAGCGGTATCATAACCTGATGTTGAGTGAGCTTAAGATCCCCTGCCTCCCCGATATCGGATCTATGGAAGACTCCCGAATTTCTTTTTGGTTGCAGTCGCTGGCTGTTGCCCGTTTGGAAAGAAAAACTGCTGAAATAGCAGCCTTGTTGCAAACTGTAGGCGGCAGCTGGGAGGAGGCTTTTTACATTCAGCTCGCCCGGAGTTTTGGTTTGAAGGTGAATGCACTTCCCTTTGAGTTGCTGGCGGGTTCGTTACCCTTAAAAATACTGCTGAAAGAACCCGAGAACATTGTGCGTACCGAGGCCTTGCTTTTTGGACAGGCAGGGCTCCTGCCGAAGGATTCCGTTGATGAATACAGTGGTAAATTATTGGCTGAATACCAATACCAACGGAAAATATATGGGCTGAAACCGATCGACGGACATCTCTGGAAATTTTTGCGCCTGCGGCCCTTCAGTTTTCCCACGGTTCGACTCGCTCAACTGGCCGGGTTACTCGCCCATGGACACCGGTTGTTTTCGCAGGCCATGGAACTGAAAACGAGGGAGGATTTCGTTCATTTCTTTTCGTGCGAAGTGAGCACCTATTGGAAAAACCATTATAAATTTGGAACTGGCTCAGGTACAAAGACCAAACGTATGGGGCTGAGTACGGTGTATTTGTTGGCCATCAATACGGTGATCCCATTTATGTTTTATTACGGACAAATCAAGAATAGGACAGAATTGAGCGAGCGTGCTCTTGCGTTGCTGGAACAACTCCCGGCCGAGAAAAATGCCATTTCAGCCCTATGGGAACAAGTTGGTATTCGTGCCAGACATGCCTTGGAAAGTCAGGCTTTGCTCCAGCTCCACGCGGCATATTGCCAACCCCGGCGCTGCCTGCAATGTGCAATCGGTCACCATGTAATTAATCGTTGCCGGCCATGAAACGCGAAAGCTTAAAAAATGCCTATATCGCATTAGGTCTGTTGTTCGGAATTGTGGTAGCCGGTGTGAGTGGGTTCATGTTTATTGAAGGGTTTACTTTCACCGAGGCGTTTTTTATGACCATTATTACCATTGCCACGGTCGGATTTCGCGAGGTGCATCCGTTATCTTCCGTGGGAATGTATTTTACTGCATTCTTAATTGTCATCAGTTTTGGTATTTTTGCTTATGCGGTAACCACCTTCACCCGGTACGTTATTGATGGGGCATTGGGCCATTACTATAAAAGCCGAATTGTGAGAAACAAAATTCAACGTCTGAAAGATCATGTCATTATTTGTGGGTATGGTCGTAACGGGCGGCAGGCCGTTCAGGAGCTGCTGAGCCATAAAATGGACATTGTGGTGGTGGAACGCGATGAGGAAGCTATGGAGAGCATCCTGGAAAATCCGGGCTTGTTGTACGTCCACGGCGATGCTACCCGGGATGAAATTCTCGCAGCCTGCCGCATTGATAAGGCCAGGGCGCTGATTTCGGCCTTGCCCGTGGATGCCGATAACCTTTTTGTGGTTTTAACCGCACGCGAAAT
Source organism: Bacteroidota bacterium (assembly GCA_003252385.1). Taxonomy (GTDB): domain Bacteria; phylum Bacteroidota; class Bacteroidia; order Bacteroidales; family UBA10428; genus UBA10428. Next base: position 21,980 of record QKEH01000102.1, read on the forward strand.
GAATCCGGGGATAAAAATTATCAGCCGGGCTACCGATGAGCATTCCGATACCAAGCTCAAACGTGCGGGTGCGCATAATATTATCATGCCCGACCGCATTGGAGGGCAACGCATGGCCAAACTGGTTACCCAGCCCGACATTGTAGAGTTTTTGGATTACATTATGCTGCAAAGTTCCGAAAATGTGGCTCTGGAAGAAATGAGTTGTGCCCGGTTAAATTCCTGTTTCGAAGGTAAATCCATTCGCGAACTTGATATTCGCAACGAGTCGGGAGCCAACATCATTGGGCTCAAGCGTGCTGATAATTCTTTTGTGATCAATCCTTTGCCCGAGATTCTTCTTACGTCCAGTGACAAGCTTTTTGCCCTGGGAACCACCAATCAGCTCAGTCGCTTGCGTAAAATCCTGGTGGAAGGAGAAGAGCATTAAAACAGTGGTAGTTAGTGTGTAAACAGTAGCTGGCAACGAATACTGAGAGGCGCACTCAACCGAAGGCCGTTCGGGGAGGTGGGTTCTCTTTTTCGAAAACATTTGGTAATTTCAAGGCAAAACGTTCTACTATGCGCTGCATCTTTCTATCGACATTGTTCCTCTTTCTGATGGTGGTTTCCTGTAAAAAGGAAGAGGAAAAGCCCCGGCTTAAAAACAACGAAATAAATAACCTGATACACGATAATACCGACCGTACCTTCCTGTTGCATGTGCCTTCCACTTACCATAAGGAAGCACCCATGCCATTACTGGTTGTCCTGCATGGCTATTCCGGCGAAGCACGGGTTATGGAGGCATCAACCGGATTGAGTGCATTTGCCGATCAAAAAGGTTTTATTGTGGTCTATCCCGAGGGAAGGCAATATCCCTGGACCGAGGATTATCCGAGAGCCTGGAATGTGGGTGGCCCCTGGGAGAGTTGGACACAACATTGTGATGATGTAGGATTTATTTCTGCCCTGATTGACCTGGTATCGGAAAACTATGCCATAGATCCCTCTCGAATCTACGTTACCGGCTATTCCAATGGCGGGAGAATGACCTTCAGGGTGGGAGCCGAACTGGGGTGTAAGATTGCCGCCATTGCTCCTCTGGCAGGACAAATGGTCTTTTCGGGAGCCTGGCCGGCCGATTGTTCGGTTCCGGTAATTTACTTTCATGCGGTCAATGATGAGGTGGTGCCCATTCAGGCGCATACCATAGATGGATTCTTAATTCAATCGGATGATTCCGTTCTAAGCTCCTGGGCATTACATTATGGATGCACTGCTTCTTGCGACACTTTGTACCAAATCCCCGATTTACTGGTTAAGCAGTGGCCGTGCTCCGGGAGTGGAATGAAAATAGTAAGCTATGTAGCTCAACGTGGAGGGCATCACTGGCTGGTGCCCGAGAATTCGGGTATTTCGATGAACGATACGCTTTGGGCGTTTTTTAATACACTTCCCAGATAAACAGTGTTTCCAAGGCTAAGCAATTATTTTCTGGTAAAATCTGTCCCGTCAGAATTTCAAATGAGAACAGGTGCAATGCCACTCATTGGAAAGGTGCCTTATGCAGGGATAACAGAGTTCTTAGGAATTTACACCAGGCATCTGCTAGACCACTTCCAGTTTATCCCGTAGTTCTTCATTTTCGGTTTCCAGCTGCGTCATGGTTTCCTGCAATTTTTTATTCTCGAGTTCCTTGGCGTGCAAGGCCATTTTTAGCTCTTCGTGTCGGGCTTCCTGTTTCTTTTTATTACGCTCTTGCTCTTCCTGCGATGCCAATAGTTCTTCCATGTTCAGACGCAACATCTCTTCCTGCGATTTCATAGCTTCTGCTTTCTCCTGAACTTCAGCTACCATTTTCTTATTGCGTTGCATGGCTCGCATAAGTAGGATTGAAGAGCCAATTTGTTCACCCAACTTGTTCACAAATGATACTTTAAAAGGATCTAAGGCTTTAAAGGATGCCAGTTCAAATACCCCCACTTTTCGGTCGGTATGTATAATAGGGATATAGCAAATAAAACCAGGAACCTGTTTGCCCAGACCGGAAGAAATGTACACGCTGTCAGTCGGAATCGTGTCCAGAGTAATCACTTCGCCTCGTTGAAAGCTGGTGCCCACCAGGGATTCGCCTATCAGGTAATCGTTACCTATACGGCCGCCGTAAGTGCTGATATGTTTTAAAACTTGCTCGGAATCGTGGCCTGGATCATCGGCAAGCACGAACAGGTTTCCCAGTTGAATGCCAAGGTACTCGCAGAGTTTGACAATCAGGCTACGGCAGAGTGTATCAATATCTTTATGTCCCGAAATCAGATCACTAAACTCAGCCAATCCTTTGTTGAAGAAGAGAATTTCTTGATCCTCCAGTTCTTTTTGCCGCAAAGCTTCTTTAGCCATTTCAATTTCTTCACGCGTTTTTTCCACTTCCTGTTTCGATTGCTCCACTAAACTCATGCCCTGCTTCACCTGCTTCTGAAGTTCAATTTTCTCGCGCCGGCGCTGCATGCGCTTCTGGTAGGTAAACAGCACGACCAGTGCGGAAATAGCTGCCACTGCCAGGATGCGGAACCACCAGGTTTGCCAGAAGGGTGGAGTTATAATTAATTCCAGGCTTCGGGTCTCCGGGGTCCAAATCCCGTTGCTGTTGGCCGCCATTATCCTGAAAGTATATTTTCCAGGCGCAATGCCGGCATAGCGGGCAAAACGAATCTCGGAACCCACGGTAATCCAATCGGCATCCACCCCCTCGAGCATGTATTTGCACACATTTCCTTTTGGTAGTGTGTATTGCAGTGCAGCAAAATGAAGAGTGAAATTGTTTTGGGAATGATTCAGCTTGAGTTCAGTGAGGTAGTTCAGATTTTTGGCAAGTATGCAGTTTTTTCCGGTTTCCGGAACCACGGGTTTGTTGTCAATATCCAGTCCCATAAATACGATACGAGGTACCAGCGTGTCTTCGGAAATTTCGTTGGGATAAAATGCATTAAATCCGTTGATCCCTCCAAAGAGCAGCTCGCCATCACTGAGCCGGATGCTGGATAGATCAGTATACTCCAAATCCTGAATGCCATCGTACGAGCTAAAATTCCGTATGCTATTCCGGCCAGGATTCAGGCGTGAAAGACCTCCGTTGGACGCCACCCAGATATTCCCTTCCAGGTCTTCTTCCAAACTCTTAATGGTATTATTGGGAAGTCCGTCCTTTTGCTGTATTGAAGTAAAATAACCATTCGTCTCATTGGATCCTTCGTGATACCGGTTAAGCCCTCCTCCAAAAGTTCCTACCCAAATCTCACCCGATGCGGTTTCCAATACCGGCACACAATAACTGTTGCTAAG
>QKEH01000172.1 GCA_003252385.1 Bacteroidota bacterium
CATTCTGAACATCGAAAAAAAGTGGGATATGCCCATCCAAAACTGGGGCATTATACTTCACCAATTTTTGACTATTTTCGAAAATCGATGTAGGCTCAGATAATGGCTCTATTCCGTGTTTACACAAAATATTTTATAGTCTCGCGTGTCTTTTATTGATTATACAAGGGTTTTAAATTAACTTTCGCCCTCAATCGTTTTGGCAAGCAGAATCTTCAACACCTCCGCTACCCTTGTCCTTCTTTGCGCTCCTGAATGGAATCCCATTCCCTCGCTACAAGTAGCCAGCTTACCCCTTTGGGAACAGACGGAATCGAGTCGGCAGAATGTATTATCCTGCCACATTTAAGATCGAATAGTTATACATACCTAATCCCAAATTCGATGCGAAGTTTCAATTTGGAAATGGATAGAAATACATGGGTTCGGAATACTAAACAAAATGTTAAGAATCCTGTCTGATGCCGGTGGAATTTGTATTTTCGGAATCCCTATTTATAAACAGGCCACCCTCCATGAATAATCGAACGCTGCGAATTTTTATCCTTACCGGCACCCTGGCCATTCTCGCCATCATCGGCATTCAGTTGTATCTTCTGCATGAGGCATTTAACGACCAACAGAATAAATTCAGCCACTCGGTGCAAATTGCCCTGCTCGAAGTGATCCAGAAGATGTACAAACAGGATGCAGAAAACCTGAAAAACTACAGCCCGGTAAAACAGGTATCGAACAACTACTTTATTGTGGATGTAAATGACCACATCGATGCCAACCTGCTGGAATTTTACCTGATCACCGAACTCAATGACCTGGGAATAACCGAAGATTTTGAGTACGCCATATACAACTGCGAGACCGATCAGATGCTCTACGGCAGTTATGTACACATGAGCGACAGCAAGCACGCCCGGCATCCTACCACCTCGCTCCCCACCTACCCTAACCTGGTATACTATTTCGGGGTGCATTTCCCGGGGCAGATTAACTATGTGTTGCGCTCTTTGCGTATCTGGATTTTCCTGGCATCAGTTACCATGATTATTCTGTTCATCTTTGCTTACGCTATTGTTACCATTCTCCAACAAAAAAGGCTGAGCGAATTGCAGCGGGATTTCGTGAACAACATGACCCACGAATTTAAAACACCGATTACCGCTACGCGGCTGGCACTGGATTCGCTGCTGACCGCACCAGAAATTCAGGCTCATTCGAAACTCCAAACCTTTCTCCTTATTATTCAACAGCAGAATTCCAGACTCAACCAACAGGTAGAACGAATTCTGCAACTGGCGGTTTCGGACAAAAAACAGCTGCCTTTACACAAGGAGTCCATTGATTTAATCTCCGTGCTCAAGCAAACTACTGCGTCTTTTCCAAAAGATCAGGATCGAATCCATTTGCATTCAGACCGGAACACGCCCCTGAAGATTACTGCGGATACCTTGCACCTGAGCTGTATGCTATTCAACCTGATCGACAATGCGCTCAAGTACAGCACCAATCAGGTTGAAATTACTGCCGGACTGGAGGGCCGACTGCTAAGGCTTAAAGTAAAAGATTCCGGCATAGGCATGGAAATCAGGGAACTAAAAAAAATATTCAATAAATTTTATCGTATACCCACCGGCGCCGTGCACAATGTTAAAGGCTTTGGCCTGGGCTTATACTATGTGCATCAGGTATGCCGTTGGCACGGCTGGCGGGTGAAAGTTGAAAGTACACCGGGGAAAGGTACCGAGTTCTGTGTGGAAATACCGGCCAGCCAACCGGCCTGGAATTCCACGGCAACGATTACCTGGTTTTTGCTCCGTAGGCATTGTAAAATTTTAACGAATGATGGAGGATCCTAAATACACCATACTCTATGTTGAAGACGATGAAACCATCGGCTTCCTGACGCGCGAACAGCTGGAACAACGCGGCTATACGGTACATCATGTAAGTGACGGACAACAAGCCTTACAACTACTTAACGAACGGACCTTTGACCTGTGCCTGCTGGATATAATGCTTCCCGGGGCTGATGGTTTTACCGTTGCCCAGGCCATTCGGAAATATAACACCGAAATTCCCATACTCTTTCTCTCGGCACGTTCGCTCGTCGAAGACCGGGTTAAAGGACTAAGCCTGGGTGCCGACGATTATATAACCAAACCCTTTAGCATCGACGAACTGGTACTGCGCATCGAAGTGTTCCGTAAACGCAGCTCCGTAGGGATGCTGCCCAATCGTTTGAGTTTGGGCACTGCCTGGTTCGATTACGCCAATCACCAACTTATTACTCCCACAGAAACCATACAGCTTACATGGCGCGAAAACGAGCTATTGAATCTTTTTGCCAGGCATCCAAACACGCTGCTTCCTCGCGAGGAAATACTGCTTAAGGTTTGGAGAAACGACGACTATTTCCTCGGGCGCAGCCTCGATGTATTTTTGTCGCGCTTGCGAAAAATGCTTAAAAAGGTACCTGAAGTGAAAATTGAAAACGTGCATGGAGTTGGTTTCCGGATGATCCTGAAGTAGCCTGCCTCGTTAAAAACAGAAGCACAAACTGAACCTTCACAGTTAAAAAAAGCCGCCCGGAGAACCCAGACGGCTTTTTTTAGAAAGGATCTTCCGAATTATTCAATCAAAATGGGTTTATGGAAGGTTCCGTCAGCACCGCTGATGTGTATCACATAAACTCCTGATGCAAGCTGATTGACCGAAACATGTTCACGATCGGTAGTCAATACGAACGATTCCACCAATTTTCCGGCACAATCCACTATTCGAACCCGGGATCCTGCTTTCGCTTCGACAGTCAGAAGGTCGGTTGCCGGGTTGGGATACACGCTGGCCCAATCCGTATTGCTTTCGGTTTGTGCAGAATATGAGTCAACATGGGGAACAGAAGTGGTATCCGTCACGGTTAGATGAATGGCAACGGATTGAAGCCCTTCCTGGCCTACATTGCTAAAGAGCAGGGTATATTGGTACTCACCGGCAGTTAGCCCGGAAGCATCCGCAGAAACACTCAGGTCTTTTGATGAATTTTCATCGATCACCCCCGATGTAGCGTCAGACACATTCAGCCATCCGGGAAGCGGTTGAACTACACCATCAGTAGCAGTTACCACTTCAAGATACTGCTCTGCAATGGCAAACAGGGTGGCACTGTCCAGATCAACGCCCACGCCGTTATCTCGACTGGCCACCAATACATAATGTAAAAGGTTAACCTCGTTGCCAAACTGAATTTCGTCATAATCGTTATTGGTATCCTCAGAATACAGGTGAGTTAAACTATCGGGGGTTTCCATAATGAAGATATGGTTGATGCTCGGGTCCCAGTCTTGTTCATTCACCTGTTTGGTCACTACGGTATATTCGGTTCCGTTTACCATCAGGGTTCCTCGCAGGGTATCCACCGTACCACTACCATCGGCTCCATTATTCCCTTCGATATAAAAACTATTCACCTCATTCATTTCGGCTACCATAACAAAATACCCTTGAATGTTTCGGGTAAAATAGTTAGCATGTTCACCAAAGGCACCTTCTCCATTGCGAATGGTATTATCCGAATAATAAATATACGAGGTGTAATTGGTATTTAAATAATTAGCATCATCGTACATGTCGGCACCTCCATCGCTGATGTAATAATCTGGTTCTTCACCACT
>QKEH01000008.1 GCA_003252385.1 Bacteroidota bacterium
AGCCTTTGCTTCCTAACTATTTCATTTACTGCGATACGGAACTAAGCATGCAAATAGCGCCCTTTTGGGAGCATGAGAATTTAAAAGGGGTAGAAAGACACGGAGGCTCATTTTGGCTGAAAATAACGGAATAACCCGGTCGGTCCCTGCTCCCTTGAGTTTGTAACTCCTGGCTGCCAACAAGTATTAAATGCTAGATCTCCAATAAATTGAAGGCACAACTGCGCAACTCCTCCAGCCGCTGTTGCAGGAGTATTTCCGCAATGGGCCGGGTACCTAGCGGAACCGTAATTTCAATTTGAAAGCCGGCAGACAACCTGAAATAGTCTGCTGCTTTACGGATCTGCCGGAAATAGTACCCTTCAAAAAGTAGCATGGGCACTACGAGCCATTTTCGCGAAGGATAACCCACACCATTTTCCAGCACTTTTTCCACAGATTGATGGTTGGTAGAGCTTAAAAAAGCACATTGCGCGGTTTGAAACCCATAGCGCAGACGAGCCGTTTGAGCAATCTGTTCCATAGGAATGTTGGCTTCGGAGTTGGAAGAACCCACTCCTACCACCACCAGATGTATGCTTCCCGGGTCGTTATCGGGTGTTCGTTGCTTCCATGCCCCAACCACCTCGTCCAAGAAAGCTTCAAGGTGCTGTTTGGAACCTAAACCTCTTGCCATGGTGATGGAAAGTTCGGGAAAAGCCGTGCTCAGTTTTTTAAATTCACCGGGAATATCGTGGTTTAAATGGATGCCTTCGAAGAGAAAAACCGGCAGTACGCGAACCATGTCAATACCCGAATGGTGAAGGAATTCGACCGCCTCGACAAATGTGGGTCGCTGCTGCTCCATAAAAGCATAGGTAACCGTAATAGTTGGCTCGAGCGACCCAAATCGACAAACCAAATCAGCAAATTGTTGTTTTCCCAATTCACTTCGGGTTCCGTGTCCGCAAAGCAGAATTCCTTCCATTTCCGTTTTATTTAAGACTTCGAATTCGTACCCCCAATACAATAACCACCGGCATGGGAAGAGCGGCTTTTTCGGCATCGTCCGGCAGCCTGTCTACCGTGCTGAACAGGCACAGCTCGTTGGGCAAGGACACGCGCGAAATGGCACATACCGGTGTATCGGGCAACAGACCAAAGCCATACATTAAGTTTCTTATCTCGGCAAAACGTTTAAAACCCATGTACAGCAGCACGGTGTTTCCTAACACGATCCATTGCACAATGGTTTGCAGGTGGTCGGTACGTTCGTCGAGCGTGCTTCCGGTAACCAGCATCAACCCATCCGACTCCGATCGCTCGGTGAGCGGTAAAAGAGCCGTGCTACCAGCCGCAATCCCTGAAGTAATACCGGGCACCATTTCCACTTCCACCCCATGCTGTCGAAGCAGCTCAATTTCTTCCACACTCCGGCTAAATATGGCAGGGTCGCCACCTTTCAGGCGAACTACCTGCCTTCCTGCGGCCAAATGGGTAAGCACCAACTCGACAATGGCCTGCAGGCGCCGGCTTTGATCCACCCCGTCGGCATATCGTTTACCAACGTTGTGCAAGCGACAGCCTTTCGCGCAAAGAGCCTTCACCCCTTCGCTTACCAGGTCGTCGTGCAGTACCACATCGGCCTCCTGAAGTAGCCGGTACGCCTTGCGGGTGAGCAGTTCCGGGTCGCCGGGACCGGCACCCACCATATAAATTTTCGATCTCATCATCTTACGGCTTAATACATGGTCAACGGATCGGGATAGTGAAAGACATAGCCCAACTCATTGATCAGCCTGGAACTATCTACGAGCTTAAAAGACTCGGATGTGGAAGTTTCGTATTCCGGAGCAGGCACTCCGAACTCCCGGGATGCACGAGTATAAAATTCCATCCGGGTGGGATGTTGCGGAGCACAGGCATTGTACACCCTGTCCCATCTACCTTGCTCTATTACCCGGGTGATAATTTCAATAGCATCTCTCTGATGAAGCAAATTCACCGGGGTACGACCATTGACCGCTTGTTTTTTTCTTAACAGCGAATGAACCGGGTTTCGATCGGCTCCTATCAAACCACCCATACGAAGTATGGTGGAAGGTATTTCCTTATACGACTGCACCACGGCTTCGGCCTTTAGCAACGCCCTTCCCGATGTTTTTTCCGGCAGCAGGGCTTCGTCCTCGTTTACCCATCCGTTCACCTCGGGATATATCGAGGTTGAACTCACAAAAACTACATGAGTCACCCTCTGTTGGGAGGCATACACCATAGCCCTGGCTACCTGGAGCGGATACAACTGTTCGATGTCCGGTACCCGCTTAGGCGGAAAATTAAGAATCAAAACATCGGTATTAAAAAAGCTTGTATCGAAAGCCGGTTGATCCCTTTGAAGGTCGAGCCATGTGGCTGTTATACCATTATTTTCCAGCAAAGACAGTTTCGACCGGTTAGTGGTGGATCCTTTCACCTGGTACCCCTTGCCCATCAGGTATTCTGCCAGGGGCAACCCCAACCAACCACACCCTAACACTGAAATGGTATGTAACGTTCTCTGGCTCATGAATTCTTTTTTTATTAATATTCTTCAGTCTTTTGGGCTATATTTGCAGAAAGTAAAAAAATACAGGTGTTTTCGTTCGGACTTTTTTCTTCCATCACTCCACTGGTTATTATGATAACAGTCTACCTCATAGGACTGTTCACCTGCATTCATCCAAAAATATTCGCCAACCACCAACTGGATAGTAAGACCAAAACTCAGCAGGTGCAAACCGCACCTATGAATGGCCCAACGGAAAGAACCATCTGCCTTTCAAAAATACACCTTTCCGCTTATGCCCATGCGGAATGTCGGACTCCGGAGTTTCCGGTTCCAAAGTCGGAACCTGCCTTATGCCAGCTGTCTGTTTTGGCATTAAAAACCAACCTTCGCACGATTTCCCGTCCTCCGCCATCAGAACTCTGATTTACAGGCACTTTGTGCTGATCGTCATCACACAGGAGCCTTTCGCTGGCTCCACCAAAAAAGCATGTGCCGGCAACTGCTTTCTAAAAGTAAAAATCAGTTTGCCCCTTAAACAAAGCGATCCTAAATTAGTATTATTCGATTTTTCTTTTCAACTTAATGTACACTGTGCTGTTGCTTAAGTTGAACCTAAAAGAATGTAATAGCAAGGAATGATTCAATTACTTGGCATAAATCATCGTACAGCGGCTCTGGAAATCAGGGAGAAATTCAGCTTTACCGAGCAGGAGATTGTTTCGTTCTCCGATCAGCTTCAAAGCGACGGAGAAATTGACGAAGTTGTCATACTTTCCACCTGCAATCGCACCGAAATCTATTTCAGCCAGAATGGGTGGGCCGCAGATAAAGCCTTTACCTACCTGCTTGGCAAACTGGCTGACTTCAAGAAAACAGAGCCTATGCCCGGAAGCTGTTTTTACCGTTACACCGACCGTCAAGCCATCGCCCATTTGTTCCGGGTGAGTGCAGGCCTCGACTCCCTGCTCTTTGGCGAAGATCAGATTATCGGACAAGTTAAGGATGCTTACATCTTCAGTACCGAAAAAGGATATACCGATGCCCTGCTGATGCGGTTGTTTCAGAAATCGTTCGAAGCCGGCAAGCGCGTTCGGTCAGAAACCTGTATAAAAAAAGGCATTACCTCCATAAGCCACCTGGCGGTAAACCTGTGTGAGCGCCATACCGGCACACCGGCCTCCCTCAAAGTAATGGTGATTGGTGCCGGCAAAGCCGCCACGTTGGTAATTACGGCACTTAAAAAACTGCAGGTAGGCGAACTGGTTATTGCCAATCGTACCGCCAGCCGGGCCAGGTCGCTTCTGAACGGATACCGCGGAAAGGTCATCGGGCTGAACGATGTGGAAGCTCATCTTCCCTCCTGCCACGCCGTAATATCGGCTTCGGGAGCCCAACGCGTGCTGCTCAGCAGTCAGATTCTCGAAGAGCACTTCAAACACCCTTCCCAAATGGAACAGGTTTTAATCGATATTTCGGTACCCGTCAGCATTCAGAAACCGGAGCGCATACCCGACCACATACGTATCTACCAGATTGACGACCTGAAAGAAGAAGCCCAACAAAATGCCGAAACCCGGAAAACCGGTTTGGCAGAGGCCGAAAAAATTATTGAGCAGGTGGTAGACGAATACCTGCAATGGTATGCCAGCCGAGCCTTGCGTCCTGCCATACAATCCATTACCGATGGTCTGGACAGTATCAGCCGCAACGAACTGAAGGAATTCCGGAAGGGTAACAGCAAAGAGGTACAGGAGGCTATGGAAGCCTACAGTAACCATCTGACCCAAAAGTATGCCCGTGCCTTCATTAAAAATCTTAAAGAGTTGAAAGAAGGTAACCACTCCGGCAACTACCTGGATGTGGTTGAACGTTTGTTTAAATTTACCTCATAAATGAAGGCAAAAACTCATATAAATATTGGAACCCGGGGAAGCAAGCTGGCCCTATTTCAGGCAAATACAGTGAAGGATATGCTTTCGCACAGTTTTCCGGAGTATTCGTTTGAAATTAAAATTATTAGCACCAAAGGCGATCGCATAGTGGATCAGCCCCTTTCGCAAATCGGCGACAAGGGTCTCTTTACCCGGGAACTGGAAGAACAATTGCTTTCCGGAGAAATTGATATGGCCGTGCACAGTCTAAAAGACCTGCCCACCGAACTTCCCAAGGGGTTAACCGTGGGAGCCATTCTGGAACGTGCCGACCCGCGCGATGTGGTGGTAAGCTCCAACCACCTGACCCTCAACAGCCTGACCCGATCCCACACGGTAGCCACTTCCAGCCTTCGGCGTAAAGCGGCATTGCTGAACCTGAACCCCGAATTGCACATTGTAGACATCCGCGGAAATATTGATACGCGGATCCGAAAAATGCAGGAAGGTTATTGCGATGCCATTGTTATGGCTGCTGCCGGCGTAGAACGGCTGGGACTTACACACTTCATTACGGAATACCTCGACCGGGAAACGCTTATTCCGGCTCCCGGCCAGGGGGCAATAGCCGTTGAAACCGCCAGTGCCCATGCGGCAGTTGCGCCTTTCCTGGCCAAACTGAACCACCCCAACACCGCGCTGGAAGTGCAGGCCGAGCGTAGTTTCCTCAATCGACTACAGGGAGGTTGCCAGGTACCCATTGGGTGTTTTGCCCGCATCATGGGCAATTCTCTGCAGCTTACCGGATTTATTGCTACCGTAACTGGCGAACTCTTTATACGGGAAAGCTATACCGGCACCTCTGCCCAGGCCTGGGAAACCGGTATCCACCTGGCTGAAATTATACTCCATAAAGGCGGACAACAAATCTTGGAGAACTTAAGATCGAACATTTGAAAACACCGTTACACCATCGCATCATCGTATCCACCCGACCGGTTGAGCAAGCTTTTCAGCTGCAACAACAGGTTACGGCGCGTGGCGGCATCCTGGTTCACTTTCCCATGATTCAAACAAAAGCCCGGGAATTAACAATGGATGAACTGGTACTGATGGATCAGTTGAAGGAGTTTCAATGGGTTTCCTTCTCCAGTGCCGAAGGGGTTCGCTATTTTTTTGATCGGTGCCAAGCCCTGCAAGTACCGCGAAACACCTTGCAACAAATTCATTTTACGGCCATTGGCGAAGCCACTGCCCAAAAAATTGAGCACTATGGTTATTCCCCCCGATATATCGACCCGGCAGGAAACGGAAGTTCCTACGGCAACGCCCTCAACCAACTGATACCGGCAAAAGACCAGGTTCTGTTGGTTAAAGGAGTTCTGGCCGGAGACCAACTCAGCGAACAGTTCACCCACGGACAAATGGTACAACGCATCAATGTGTACAACACCATTGCGCCGGCTGAGTGGGATCACCATACGGTAGAACGCCTTGCCGCCGGACAGTACGATTTACTCTTCTTTGCCAGTCCTTCGGGATTTCATAATTTTAGTTCGCTTTTTCGATCGACATTACAAATGAACCTTCTTAAAATTGCTGCTATCGGGCCTACCACGGCCAAAGCTATCGAAGAACAGGGACTAAGGGTTGCCTTGGCTTGTTCGGGTCCCACGGTTCCGGACGTGGTGCAATCGTTCGAAAGCTATTTTTCACACGCTAAAAACCATCTACCATGAGTTTTCCTATACACCGTATGCGCCGCTTGCGCAAAACGGAAACGATTAGAAATTTGGTTCGGGAAACCACACTCACCCGAAACGACCTGGTGATGCCCCTTTTTGTATGCCCCGGTTCCCGCGTTAAAAAGCCCATAGCTTCCATGCCCGGCATTTTTCAACACTCGGTCGATGAACTGGTAAAGGAAGCGAAACGACTGGTTGACCTTGGCGTACAGGCAGTATTGCTTTTCGGCATTCCCGAATACAAAGACGAGCACGGCCATGTGGCCTGCCAGGAACACGGCATTGTACAAAAAGCCCTACGGGCATTGAAGAAGGAAACACCCCGGCTGTATCTGATTGCGGACGTGTGCAACTGCGAATATACCACCCACGGACATTGCGGTACGGTGATTGATGGCGAGGTGGACAACGACCTTACCCTGGCTACACTGGGTGCCCAGGCAGTTTCGCTGGCCCGCGCCGGCGTAGATATGGTGGCTCCCAGCGACATGATGGACGGCCGGGTAGCTCGCATCCGGCAGGTTTTGGACGAAAGCCACTTTGAATACCTTCCCATTATGAGTTATGCGGCCAAGTACGCCTCCGCATTTTACGGTCCGTTCCGCGAGGCTGCTGAAAGCGCGCCTCAATTTGGCAACCGGGCCAGCTACCAGATGGATCCGGCCAACAGCAACGAAGCCCTGCGCGAAATTGCACTGGATATTGAAGAAGGTGCCGACCTGGTGATGGTGAAACCTGCCCTGAGTTACCTCGATATCATCCGCCGTGGTAAGGACGAGTTCAACCTACCCTTTGCAGCCTACAATGTGAGTGGTGAATATGCCATGGTAAAGGCCGCTGCCCAAAAGGGATGGATCGACGAAAACCGCCTGGTACTTGAAATTCTCACCTCGATAAAACGCGCCGGGGCCGACATCATTATCAGTTACCACACGCAGGAAATCTGTAATCAACTGTAATACCGCTAACCAATAGCATACCCGATATGATACACGATAAAAGCATTACCGCCTTTCGCGATGCCCAGAAAGTGCTACCCGGCGGAGTGAATTCCCCTGTTCGTTCTTTTAAGAATATCGACCGGCAACCCGTTTTCATAGAAAGTGCCAAAGGATCGAAAATCCGCGATGTGGATGGCAATGAATATATAGACTACGTAGGCTCCTGGGGACCAATGATCCTGGGGCATGCCCATCCGGACGTGCTGGGCAGCCTGCAAGACACTCTCGTTAAAGGCACCAGCTTTGGCGCCCCTACCGAACTGGAAACCCAAATGGCCGAACTGGTTATCGATATGGTACCCTCGGTGGAGATGGTGCGTATGGTCAACTCGGGCACTGAAGCCACCATGAGTGCCATTCGTCTGGCCCGGGGATATACCGGCCGTAATAAGATTATTAAATTCGAAGGGTGCTATCACGGCCATGGCGACAGTTTTCTGATTCAGGCCGGATCAGGTGCCCTTACCCTGGGTTTGCCCGACTCGCCGGGAGTTACCCAAAGCACTGCCAACGACACTTTAACGGCCCGGTTCAACCAACCGGATTCGGTACAGGCTCTCTTCGAGGCCAATCCGCACGATATTGCTGCCGTAATCCTGGAACCCGTTGCCGGTAACATGGGCGTAATAGCACCTGTTCCCGGATTTTTGGAGACCATTCGTTCACTTTGCGACCATTACGGAGCCCTGTTGATTTTTGACGAAGTAATGACCGGCTTCCGACTGGCCAAAGGAGGTGCTCAGGAATTATTCGGCTTTAAACCCGACTTAACAACCCTGGGTAAAATTATTGGCGGCGGCCTTCCGGTTGGTGCCTATGGAGGTCGAAAAGAAATTATGGAACACATTGCCCCTTCCGGCCCTATTTACCAGGCCGGCACCCTATCCGGTAACCCGCTGGCCATGAGTGCCGGATATGCCACCCTGCAACTTATCCGCAACACTCCTGACTTTTACGGAAAGCTGGAGGCCAAATCGGCCCGGCTCGAATCCGGTTTGCAGGAGGCCATCGACAGTCTGAAACTGAATGCCGTGATCAACCGGGTAGGTTCCATGTTTACCCTCTTCTTCACCCACGGCACGGTGCAAACCTTTGGCGATGTTACCCGCTGCAACACTGCAACGTTTGCCCGGTTCTTTAAACTCTCGCTCGATGCCGGAATTTATCTGGCGCCTTCGCAATTCGAAGCCGGTTTTGTTTCGGCTGCCCACAGCGAGGAAGACATCAAACAAACCCTTGCTGCCAGTTACCAGGCACTGGATCAGTTACGGGGATAAACCCAACATGCTGCAGCTTACGCTTATGACAAACCTCTCAGACTCCATATTACTCAACACCTTAAACGGCCGGCCGGCAGAACGCCCGCCATTTTGGTTTATGCGCCAGGCCGGAAGGGTCCTTCCCTCCTACCGGCAACTAAAGGAAAAGCACAGCTTTTGGCAACTGATGAAGGATCCGAAGCTGGCGGCGCAGGTAACCTTACTGCCTGTAAGCGACCTGGGGGTAGATGCGGCCATTCTGTTTTCCGATATTCTGGTAGTGCCCTATGCCTTGGGAATGGGACTGGAATTTACCGATCAGGGGCCGGTGTTTGACACGCCACTGGCCGGAATGGACCACCCGGAACGGGCACTCCGCCCCGACCCTTCGCGACTGGATTATATCTATCGCGCCATCGATGAAATCATACGCACCAAGCCCGCTTCCATTCCATTAATCGGGTTCTGTGGTGCTCCCCTGACCGTACTTTGTTACATGCTTCAGGGATTGAGCCGAAAAGCCGACTTCCCCGATGCCATTCGCTTTATCTATACCCATAAAACAATTACCCTGCAACTGATTGATGCCATAACGGAACTTTCGCTGGAATACGCTACCGAACAGGCCGCCCGGGGTGTTTCCGTATTTCAGCTTTTCGAAACCCATGCCGGCTTGGTCCCTCAAGAACTTTATATGGAACTATTTATGCCTGCCGTTCGAAAGATAGCCCAAAGGCTCAGGGACCTGCAAGTACCCTTCATATTTTTCCCAAAAGGATTGGGCACGGGTATTTGCAAGCTGACCCCCGACGATTGCGACTACCTGGGTGTTGACTGGCAAACCTCATTGATACAGGCACGCCAGATGGTTCATCGTGAGATAGGTTTACAGGGAAATGTAGATCCCCGTTTGCTTTATGCCCCGCCGGAATCTATACTTCGGGAACTGGATAGACTGATTGATTTTGGCAGCTGTAATACCAACTGGATACTGAACCTGGGACATGGCTTCCTGCCCGACACCCCCTACGAATCGGCCTGTATTCTGGCTAACTGGATTAAAGAAACCAACTGGAAACGATGATTTTTAACGAACAGCTCATTGCCAAATACAACCAACCGGCGCCACGTTACACCAGCTACCCTCCGGCCAACTATTTTCAGGATACCTTGAGTTCCGAAGGTTTTATGGAACTCGTTGAGGCTTCCAATTCGGCCGAACCCCGCAATATTTCGTTGTATTTTCACATACCGTACTGCAGGAAACGTTGTTTTTATTGTGGTTGCAACGCCTATAGTATGGCTCGTCCCGATGAAACAAAAAGCTATACGGACAGTCTTATTCAGGAATTTCGCCTTACTGCGGAGCATCTGGACAAACAACGCCCCATTTCTCAGGTGCATTTTGGTGGCGGCACCCCAAATGCACTGCCCATCGATCTGCTCCGGCACATTATGGAAGCTGTTTCGCAATACTTTTCCTACACCACCGATGCCGAAATTGCCATAGAATGCAACCCGGCCTATCTGGATGCATCCTATATTGAAGGTCTGGCTCAATTGGGTTTTAATCGCTTCAGCCTGGGTATTCAGGATCTGAACGAAAAGGTACTGCAGGCGGTCAACCGAACGCCATCGAAGCTGCCGCTGCCGGAACTGATGCAGAACATTCGGAATACCATACCGGCAGCTACCATTAACCTGGATTTTATATACGGCTTACCCCTGCAAAACCCGACCGGATTTTCGAAAACCATTGACAGGGCACTTAGCCTCCGACCCGATCGCATGGTAACCTTTTCGTATGCCCACATGCCTTCCATCTTCAAAGCACAGCAACTGCTCGAAGAAAAAGGCTTGCCCTCTCCGTCCGACAAACTCAGTATGTTTCAAAACGCCTTTGAGCAGATTACCGCACAAGGCTACCGGGCAATCGGGTTTGATCACTTTGCGCTGGAAAACGATGAACTCAGCCAGGCTCAAAAGGCGCATCAGCTCCACCGGAATTTCCAGGGCTACTGCACCCGAAAAACCACCGGACAGGTGTATGCTTTCGGTGTATCGGGCATCAGTCAACTTGAAAATGGATATATACAGAACAGCAAATCCATAGCTGAATATCAGGCAGCCCTGGCCAAGGGAGAATTTAAAGTTGAAAAGGCTCACCGCATGACTCCAACACAAAAAATAGTACGCGAAGCCATTAACGAGCTGATGTGTAACTTTCGTATCGATTTCGAACAGTTGGACCAACGACTGCATCAGCCTTTGGGCACCGTTAAAAACACGCTGGTTCTGAACCTCCAGGTGCTGGATGCCTTTGCACTCGACGGAATTCTCGACTATACGCCCCAAAGCATTAGTATGAACCCCGAGGGTATACTATTTATCCGCAATGTAGCAGCAGCAATCGACCCGCTAATGAAAAACAACATCCATGCCTTTTCAAAAACCGTTTAACATGACACAGCTCACCCACTCGGACGTTACTATCATTGGAGCCGGCCTTACCGGACTCAGCCTGGCACACTTTCTGAAAAAGCACGGTAAAACCGTTCGCCTGGTGGAAAAGGAGGATCGTTTTGGAGGGAGCATCCGCACACTCAGCCAACAGGGTTTCACCTTCGAAACCGGTCCGAATACCGGGGTGGTTTCGAACATGGCAGTGGACGAGCTTTTCAGGGATCTGGAAGGCCAATGCCAGGTGGAAGGTGCCCGCCCCGAATCGAAAGCCCGATGGATCTGGAAGAACGACCGATGGCATGCCCTGCCATCGGGGCCGGTAAGTGCAATTGGAACCCCATTATTTACCCCGTCCGACAAATTCAGAATACTCCTGGAACCTTTTCGTTCCAAAGGAAACGACCCCATGGAAACAGTTGCCGGGATGGTCAAGCGCCGGTTGGGCCAATCGTTTCTCGACTATGCCGTTGATCCGTTTATTTCGGGGGTGTATGCCGGCGACCCCAATTACCTGGTTACCCGGTTTGCACTGCCCAAACTGTACCGTTTGGAACAAAACTACGGAAGCTTTATAGGGGGAAGTCTCAAGCGGGGCAAAGAGTTAAAAGCCGAACGCGCCAATCGAAAGTACAATGGCATCTTCTCTTTTATCGGTGGAATGGAAAGCCTGACCCGTGCCCTTTCCGGTAACCTTGGAAAGGATGAATACCTGCTGACGTGCCGGACAACCGTAGTACTCCCCGATGCCCGTCACTACCAGCTTACCGTTTCCTCCGGTAACGCAACCCATACCTGGAAAAGCCGTCATGTAATTTGCACCACAGGAAGTACCTCTTTGAAAGAGTTACTCCCCTTTGTGGACTCCTCCCTTATACAACCTGTGCAAGAAATAAAACATGCCAAGGTAATACAGGCGGCTGTGGGCTTTACCCATTGGCAGGGAATACCCATTGCCGCGTATGGCGGGTTGATACCCTCGCGGGAAAAACGCAAGGCACTGGGTATTTTGTTTCCATCCAGTCTGTTCACCAACCGTTCACCGCATCAAGGGGCATTGGTATCGGTATTCCTTGGCGGTTTTCGCCACCCGGAGGTACTGGAACTAACCAATAACGAACTGGAAATGCTGGTGCAGCGGGAATTACAGGAAACACTCCAAACCGGTTCGAATACTCCCGACCTGATCAGCATTCACAAACACTACCAGGCTATACCCCAGTATGGTGCTGATTCAGCCCAGCGGCTTCATGCCATTTCGACCCTGGAGCGGCGCCACCCCGGACTCTACCTGGCTGGTAATATTCGCGATGGCATTGGCATGGCCGACCGAATTCAACAAGCCCATCAGCTGGCTAAACAAATTGCAGGAAAGCTTGTTGACTAGAGTAAGCCTTATACATGATTATGTCTGTCACGTTTCATCAAACCGCCAAAACATTCAGCCAGCTGCAGGAGAGTATGGTCAAACAATTCGAAGCAGCCGATGGCAGCGGCACCTTCAAGTACCATCCCTGGGAGAAGGAAATCGGAACAGGCATTACCAGTGTACTGCAAAACGGTTCCATTATTGAGAAAGCAGGAGTTAACTTTTCCAAAGTTTCCGGACCGTGTACCCCTGCCCTTCAAAATGCACTGCAAACAAAGGCTTCCACTTACAGTGCCACAGGCGTATCTTCAATTATTCACCCGCAAAGCCCATGGATTCCGATCATTCACATGAATGTTCGCTATTTTGAGCTGAGCGATGGCAGCGCCTGGTTTGGAGGAGGAATTGATCTTACTCCCCATTATGTAATTCCCGAAGATGCCCGCGAATTTCACATCAGCCTGAAGGAACTGTGCGACCGCTATACCGAACAATTCTACCCAAAATTTAAGGAATGGGCCGACCGCTATTTCTTTTTGCCACACCGAAACGAAACCCGGGGAGTAGGAGGGATTTTTTTCGACCGTATTCAAGCCTCCGACTACCCACTGAACAACGAAGCCATGACCGCCTTCTGCTGCGATTTGGGAAATCTGTATCCAAAATTGTATGCCCGGTTGATCGACCGCTACCGCGACCAGTGGGTTAGTGAACGCGAAAAGCAATGGCAGCATATTCGCCGTAGCCGCTATGTGGAATTTAACCTACTGTACGACCGCGGCACTCAGTTTGGGCTGGCCTCCGGCGGCAATGCCGAATCGATTTTAATAAGTATGCCTCCTCAAGCCAATTGGTTTTATAACTTTGAACCTAACCAGGGGAGCATGGAAGCCGAAACACTAACTCTGCTCCGCAAAGGTATTGATTGGATTAATTACAAAGCGGATGGCATCAGCTACTAAGAAAGCAGTTTTACTTCTCAATGTGGGTACACCGTCCAGTCCCCGGGTGTCGGATGTGCGCCGGTACTTGAGTCAGTTTCTGAACGATCCTCGGGTAATTGACCTTCCATGGCTGGCTCGGAAAGTACTGGTTAACCTGATTATTGTCCCCTTTCGGGCGCCAAAATCATCGCAATTGTACCAGAAGTTATGGACCGATAACGGATCTCCCCTGCTGTATCATTCTCTTCGTCTGGTGGATAAGCTCAACGCCCGAAGCCCCGGACAGCTGCGGTATTTCCTGGCCATGCGCTACCAGCAGCCATCGCTGCCCGAAATTTTAGATACCATACAAAACGAAGGATTTACCCAAATTACCGTGTTACCCTTGTTCCCACAGTACGCATCCTCGACCACGGGCACCGCTCTGGAGGCAGTTTACCGCCATGTCAACCAGTGGCAGGTTATTCCGGAAATAAGCACCATCAACCAGTTTTACGACCATCCTGCCTTTATTAACACCGTTGCCAACCGTATCCGGGCCTATCAACCTTCAGCATACGATCATATAATTTTTTCGTATCACGGGCTTCCCGTTCGTCAGATACAAAAAATACACCCTTTGCATGCCTGTTCCGGGTGCACCTGCGAAAAGGCTATGGCTCCCCATGGCGAATTTTGTTACAAGGCTACTGCCTATCGCACCACGCACCTGCTTGCCGATGCCCTAGGGCTGGACGAAGATGACTACACCGTATCTTTTCAGTCGCGCCTGTCTAAAAACTGGCTAGAACCCTTCACCGACCATACCTTAAAAGAAATGGCCCAATCGGGGCGTAAAAAAATACTGATCGCCGCACCATCTTTTGTTACCGATTGCCTGGAAACCACACTGGAACTGGGCTACGAGTACAACAAACTATTCCGCAGTTACGGCGGCGAACAGCTTACCCTGGTAGAAAGCCTGAACGATTCCGATAGCTGGGTGGAAGCCATTCGGACACTTGTCGCTGATAAATAGATTTTGAACAATGGCCAACAAATACAATCAGCCTAATTGCTATCATCACCCTAGAAGGCAGAAGCTTTACCATTACCGATGAAAACCGGCAGCTACTTTTATGTGAAGGAATTCTAAAAGCGAAGTTTCAAGGAAAACACAAAACTCCACTAAAAGCCCTGTTAGTAAGGAAAACCTCGAAATTGGGGAGTACTAATCTGGTTCATTAGCCTGATAGTATTCATTTGCTGCATGACACTAAACATATCCCAGTAGATCCAGAAATCCCGGGTTTTTGGAGCCAAACTTGTCACGATAAAGTTTATTGGAATTATCATTTCCTGTATCACATCATCTCCATGGTATTTCGCGGGTTTCCAGTAAACCTCTTTTTTTAAATCCTGAAAATTTGTCAACAACATGGAATCACACTCGGGATTTAATCCTTTAATGAGCTCAACTTCGCGGGTAATACCCTCCTGATCGACTATACATCTTAAAAGAACAATGCCATGGTATCCCTCCACTAGAGCGCCTATCGGGTAGTTGATATCGCTAAAAATTGCATCTCTAGAAATTTTATTCTCCTTGAACCTCACCTCTTTCTCGGCAAGAAGATAAATGGCTTCCCCTTTTTCATTTAGGTAAAAAACACTATTCAACTTTCTTTTTTTAAATTCCATAGTAAGGGTACGATGTAAGATTGGATCTTCAAAGTTTACTTTTCCAGAACCAGCTATATCCAGGATATGTTGTCCTTCTTGGTTGCGTACATCCATATAAATAGCTGTATCCATACGAAAATAATAATCGGCAAATAGTTCTCCATTGGGATGGTATAGGATCTCTCCATTGTTCTTACCTCTGACATACGAAATTTTCTTTCGTACCGTACCATTCGGGAAATAGTACAGATAATCTCCAACCCGATATTGCGGGCTAAAAGAGGTGAAAAAGCCTGAACTAAGAAGTAATCCCTGCTTGGTAAAAAAATTGAGATGAAAGATGGCTCCATTCAGAGTATCGATCTCGGCATAATACGCAGTATCATCCTCCAGAGTAGTTTCATCCCAGCACGATGTAAAGCAAATTACCTGTTTGGAGTCGTAGTATTGCTTATACTTCAACAACTTCACAATAGCAGGAAAATCAGAATACTTCCACTCACCTGCCAATATCTTGCTTGCCAGTGCGTCAAAACCGGCACAAAGCTGAGCTATCTTTTTTATATTGGGGATCGCCCTTACCACATTGGATGTGTCGTACTGAAAGAAAAAATCATATACAGGACCTGCATTGGTACAAAGGGTATACCTAAAAAACGTTATATCCCCAACCTTATCCAGAATCTCTAAAAAATAACTCTTTTTTTCTTTAAAAATTCCTGATTTCCAATCAATTTCCGCATCCTGTTTAACTACAAAGGAATCTTTTAACAGTACAAATCCTTTACAATTTTTCACATTTACAGTTGATGCTAGGCCACTCATATTCTTCTTGTAGAACAATACATTATTCTTAAGACAGTCGTATCGAATGAACCCTTCAATCTTTTCCCCGCTCGTTGTATAGTAGTATCCGGGAACATATTCGGTTTGCATGTCAAACACAATATTAATAGAGTTTCTGGGCTGGTAGGAATTGTCAAAGTATCCATTGATATAGGTTTTATTATAATCGAAGTAATGCCCCAAAGCATACTCTTTGGCAATTTCCTGGCTGTTTGCACTAATAAAAATGCTACTTGTCAGAATTAAGTAAAAAAGTATCTCATGTAACAGTTGTTAAGTTAATTGTTGGATATTTTCATTTTATGCCAACAAACCTAGCAAATTTTGGGTGCAAACCGCATTCCATCCTGAAGATTCTCCATCAACATAGAAATATGACCCTGAATAATCTATCTGATAATGGAACTACTAAAATCGAGAATATGGCAGCAATACGAATTTTCCCAAGTAATTCGCAGGCATCAACAAAGCAAATTCCAAGTGCCATCCCTATATTAACAACCGTTGCTTTAAACGACTAGCACAATTTTGCCCACCGCACGACCACTCTCCATCGCGGTATGTGCCGCTGGTAATTGATCAAATGGAAATACGTTGGCAATACAGGGTTTAAGAACACCTTCTTCCATCCAGTTTTTTAACACATTCATATCCTCGGCACTGGACCTGACCAGAAAAGGCGAAATGGACACCTTGTGTTCTTTGGCGCTGGCCTTTAATTCATCGTTCAGTTCAAGAAGTGCGATGGTTATAAGCGTTCCACCTTTTTTCAATACCTGTAATGAATTCTTAAGGGCTTCACCTCCTAGGGTATCGAACACAAAATCAAGATCCGAAACTACATCATTCAACTGTTGAGTACGGTAATCGATATGTTCATCGGCACCCCATCCAAGAATAAAATCCCGGTTTTTAGCCGAACTGGTAGAAATTACATAAGCTCCCATTCTTTTGGCTATTTGAATGGCAAAATGTCCTACTCCTCCCGATCCGGCCTGTATTAGAACTTTATCCCCTGGTTTAACTCTGGCTTGCCTTAGGACTTGTAATGCAGTTAATGCTGCCAAGGTGGTAGCCGCTGCTTGCTCAAATGAAAAACCATTGGGCATTTTCGCTAAATGCCCCACGGGTGCAGCTACATATTCGGCATAGGCATTTCCGACCCCTGGAAAATTCACCATACCGAACACCCGGTCGCCCACCTTAAATTCGGTAACATTTTCACCCACCTCAGTGACCACACCGGCAATATCCCATCCCAGAATCAACGGACGTTGGGTTCCAAAAAACAAATTCAGCATATGATCCGAATATTTTGCCTTAGCATCAGCCGGATTAATCGACAAAGCCTTTACGGCCACCATAACTTCGCTTTCTGTTAGAATGGGTTTGGCCATTTCGGCCATCTTCAGGTTTTCAACACCCCCTGCTCTTTCCAATACCATGGCTTTCATATTTCTTCTATTTAATGGTCTGTTTTCTTTTTTTATAATTGGATGAATGATCCATGGAATAATCGTCACTGAAAAGATTCACTAGTTCCTTGGATAAAGCGCTTTGCTTAAGATTCGATTTTTCTTGGATACAAATAACCTTTATTAATACCTTTACAGCAAGTACATACTTTTTTATTATATAGTATCTGTATGGATACTATTACTGTATATCAAGTTAATATAACGAATAAAAATAGATCCATGTTAAAAAAAAGTACGGATGAACCGGTTTGCGTGTTAGATTATGCCTTTAGACGCATAGGTGGCAAATACAAAGGACGAATTCTTTGGTATATTCATAAGAGAGACGGTGTTCTGCGATATGGTGAGCTCAAAAAAATGATCCGTAATATCACCTCAAAAATGCTTACGCAAACTCTGCGCGAACTGGAAGACGATCAACTGATTAAGCGAAAAGTATATCCCGAAGTGCCCCCCAGGGTTGAATATTCGCTAACTGAGAGTGGACAAAGCCTGATCCCGCTGATCGATCATTTAGGCGCCTGGGCCACCGAACAGTTGAAAAAAGAGAACCATCCTCTGATCTATTCTGTTTCAGATTAAAGGTATCCATACCCATTACTTCAACATGGTATAAGCAACCAGTACAATCATTTGCTCACTTGTTCTACTTTAACACATTCGGAAAACCCAACAATTTTTACCCTTAAAGCCAATTGTCGGATTTTCCTCTTTACTCCCTTTAGAGCCGGGGCAAAGAGGAAAATCAGAACAATTTTAAAATCTGTCAAAGTGCACTATGACAAAAATACCCCGTACTTTTGTTACCTATTAAAAGTGCGGGGTATCCCAACTATTTGCTTGCAGCCCTGACTCAACTAATTTGAACTACTAGAGCACTGTTCTGCGGGCGGTTAGTGTTCCACCCGAAGCAATATGGTTTGAATCCTTTCATTCTCATCAACCGCAATAACATACAAACCTTCAGGTATATCAGCTACCGAGATTTGGGCTGTACAGCTGCCGTATAGAACATCACAATAAAGCTCCTGCCCCATAAGGTTGTAGAGATGAATCGAACATTCTGAATGCCAGAAAGATACACCATTTCGCTGGCCGGATTGGGATAGCTATAGATCTTATCCGCATACAGCGCATCTGTTAAACCATCCTCTCCGGGTATGGAATCATCCGGTACCGGATTTTTGAATTTTATGGGAAACTGGGAACTATTCAAATCACCTCCTGCGGAGGTACTCAAGGTAGCAAAGAGGAAATAGAAATTACCGGTTGACAATTCAGAGGTAGGTAATGGCACACTGGAAGTGGGCACCCGAACGGTTATCGTTCCGGATTCGGTTCCGTTCGCTTCTGTTGCATTGACAATAAGATCGGGCATAACGCTGCTTAGCACCCTCCAACTGCTTGTATTCTCTATAAGCCGCAACCAAACTCGAAGTCCATCGGTAACCACAGTGTTACCAGTACCCGCGTGGTAAGCTATTTGTACGTCCATAGTATCCCCTATAATCAAAGTATCGCTGGTATGGGTAGATACAAAACTCAGTGAAGCTGAAACCGGTGCAGCAACGCTCAGGCTGCAGGTACGTGAATAATTGCTATCGTCGGATCGGACGGAAATAACCGTTTCACCCACAGCCACTGCGTTTACCAAGCCCAGATTGTTAACCGTTGCCACAGCCGGCATACTCGATAACCAATGCAAGGTATCGTTGGTGGCATCCGACGGATACAGCGTTGCCATCATCTGACGGGAGCCAGCTGGATACTATCCACCGGCACGGGTACCAGCTCAGTCTGAACCGTAACCTGGCAACTGTCTTTAAATCCACCATCGGCAGTGGTAGCAATAACATAGGCACCCCCCTCCGATATTCCGGTTATTTCACCGGAAATTTCGTCAACAGTTACAATTCCGGTATCATCGGAGTTCCAGAGCACAATGGGGTTACTGGCATTATCGGGGTCAACCTGGGCATACAACTGCCTGCGTTGACCTACACCAGTGGCAATGGTTCCGGGCGATACGCTGACGCCACTTACCGGAACATCCCAAGTGCGGTGAATGGGTCGGCTGAAAGAATAAACCCGCATCGACACACTACTAACATGTCCCCCATCATCGGGAAACGTTACTTGAACGCTGTTAGTACTCTGAAGCAAGGCATAGGAAAATGGAATTTCCAAAACACCAAAGAAACTGGAACGGTCGGTTTGCGGATCGCCCCTGAAGTTGCTTGGAACATCAATAGCTACACCATTCAGAGTAACCACTGGATGCAATGAACGATTGTGATTGCGACCCACGCCTAACCGAAGCGTGGCTTCGCCCTGGTCTCCGGTTACCACTCCCGCAAAGGTAAATTCCATGGGCGTATTGGCGACGATAGGCCGCAACATTTGTTCTGCATAATATTTTTTCTCATCGGAAGTATCATTCTCCAGTATGGTACTGGCATAGGTATAGGCTACAATATAAGTTCCTTCGGGAGCTATGGTTAGCATATCGGGTGCTTGTGCCTGAATCGTTTCAGTCAGTACCGGAGCATCGGAATCAGTGGTTCCGTTAAGGTAAAGCTGCCTGATTTTCACCGCGCTTAAACTGCTACCGGCTCCATTCAGGTTCACATACAAATCGTGACTCACAAAATCGAGATTATTCAGGATAACGTAAACAGTATTTCCATCAACATAGGCATCGGTCATAATATCCGGATTTTGAGACCGGGCATCAACCCGCAAACCCTTCACTTCGGACCAAAGCTGATAGGTTTTAACCATATCGGAATACACCCAGGTTCCGGTGTAGCTTACCGGTTCGTCCATTCTGCGCATCAACCGGTGGTTGTAGGTGTCATTTACCCCAGTGGTTCCCCAGATGGATTTAACCGTTAGGAAATTTATGGCTCGGTTAATGATATTGGCACGTTCCATAAACTGCATCATCATGGAATTCACCGATTTCAGATGCAACCAGTCGCGATAGGGCGACCAGGCACCAAAATAATCGTGCATCTGGGCTCCAAACTCCGATACCATAATGGGTTTCACCACCCCAAAAGACAGGTAGCTATATTGCTCCATCATATCCA
The DNA here is from genome assembly GCA_003252385.1 of Bacteroidota bacterium. Taxonomy (GTDB): domain Bacteria; phylum Bacteroidota; class Bacteroidia; order Bacteroidales; family UBA10428; genus UBA10428. The sequence continues at coordinate 20,255 of QKEH01000008.1, forward strand.
GGGTGGCTTCCATGTTACTACCCTTCCGGTACATTTGCTGTCCACCATTGATCGATGGAAAATCGTACAAATGGATAGTCCAGAAATCCATGTAAGTGCCGCTCATATCCATAAAAAGTTTCCACCTGTCGTTCCACCGACCAAAATCATTTAGCTCGAAATCGGGGAAAGCGGTACAATACCCCCCAATCTGAACATCGTGATTGAAACGGCGAATTTGCGTTGCCACGGCATTATGGAAACGAAAAACCTCTTCGGGTTGGTGACTGCCATAATCCACTAAATGCCACAACGGCTCGTTGATCACTTCGGCATATAACGGCTTGGGTTGACCATTGGTGCCTCCGGAACCATACGCCCTGGCCAGCCAACGTCCATAGGCTTCGCCGGTTGCAGTACCAAAAGGTTCCGACTCACTATTGGTTTGCGAAAATGCCCATCCCTGAGCGGTGGTTTGACCATCCGGATAAAACGGATGAAGCTGGGCACAAATAATCTGATCGTTACGTGCTTCGTAACTGTGCCAACTGGCATTGGAAATATAACTGGATTTGCTCTGACTTGCATAATTAGCCAGACTGACGGAATCAGCAAAACCATCCCTGTTAGCATCTTCAGTAATCACGTTATTAATGTACCAGGTGATGCTGCCGGTATTACGACCCAAATACACATCGTAACCATTTAAAAAATCATCCCGCAGATCGCTGGTAAAGTTTGGCCCTGCTCCGGAACCATATCCTTCGTCCCATTCGTTCTCCACTACATCCGAATGTATGGCCACAAACTTGTTACGGTCAAAACGGGTGACGGTGTCCAACACGTGTTGAACATCCAAATTTACATCGATTTGGACATCTGCGGCTCCTACACCGGAAACCACTGCCATAATACCCCCTAATACACTTACAACTCTTTTCATAGCATTTGATTTTAAAACTGACTTATCGAAAAAACAGAGTAGCTGCTGGAGGTTTCATTCTAAGTTACATCATTGTAAATTAAATTGCACAATTAACAATAATTATATACCAAACATACGTTTGATTAACGATTCGCTCGTACATTTGCGCCTGAACGTAAACTCCCATGTTAAGTATATCGCCGATATATGGTCATTTCATGGTCCTGAGCATTCAGGGATCCCATGCCCATGCTTTCCTGGGGGGTGTGCTCTTCCTGGTTTTCGGGTTGCTATTTGGCTTGTTGTTCTCGCTCCCCATGGGTCCCATTGGTATTCTCTGCCTGAACCGCAACATCGACTATGGCTTCCGGAATGGGTTGCTTAGCACGCTGGGCATGAACCTGGCCGATTGCATATACATCTGTATTGCCGGACTGGGTTATAGTGCCGTGAATCTTTACATCAAAGACCATTTTGGATGGATCAAGCACCTTGGGATTTTTGCCTTGTTTTGCATTGGTTTACTCATGCTTTTACCCAAGAAATCGGGAAAGACCCGGGAATCTAAAGCAAGCAAAAGCACCCACCCGGCGATCCATTTCATTTCGGCATTCTTACTAACACTCACCAATCCGGCACCGTTCTTCATTTTCATCAGTGCATTCTCCTATGCCAATAGTCTTTTCGGGAAATTTTCGTCGACCCCACCTGTTTGGATTATGCTGGGTAGTATGTTGGGAATTATCAGCTGGTGGACCGGATTAAACGTCATAGTACACCGGCATGGCCAGTATATAAGCCCGGAGAAGCTGCTGGCCGTACGACGCATTTCCGGAGTGGTTATTATTTGCATTTGCCTGATTGCCACCTTCGGCACCCGATTCAAATTAGGCTAATCCTCTTTCCCTTTCTTTCTCCATAGCTATGTTTGTTTAAGTATTCAAAACAGTTGGATATTTGCAGAATAAATTATACCTAGCGGTAGACATCTGACAAATATTTTACCATGACCAATTACTTTAAACAGTACCCTGATGCGGAAGGGTTCTTCAAAGGGTATGGAGGCAGTTTTATACCTCCCAATCTAATGGAAGAAATGGAACGTATAAACAACGCCTATCATGCCATTAGTAAATCGCACAATTTTATCTCCGAACTCAGGAGCATCCGAAAACACTACCAGGGGCGACCTACTCCGGTGTATTATTGCAACCGTTTATCGGAAAAATATGGCGGACGCATTTACCTGAAACGTGAAGACCTGAACCATACTGGTGCCCACAAATTAAACCACTGCATGGGCGAAGCCCTGCTGGCCAAATACATGGGTAAAAAACGACTTATTGCCGAAACCGGCGCCGGACAGCATGGCGTGGCTCTGGCCACTGCAGCCGCCTATTTTGGACTGGAATGCGAAATTCATATGGGCGAGGTGGACATTGCCAAAGAACATCCCAACGTGGTGCGCATGAAAATTCTTGGAGCCAAAGTAGTTCCTGTTACCCATGGCCTTAAAACTTTGAAGGAAGCGGTAGATTCAGCCTTCGAATCGTATCTTAAAGATCCGATTAACACCATTTACTGTATCGGTTCGGTAGTTGGCCCCCACCCCTTCCCGATGCTGGTTCGCGATTTTCAACGCGTAGTGGGTATTGAGGCAAAAGAACAATTCTTTGAAATGACCGGGGAACAACCCGATCATGTTGTGGCCTGTGTTGGCGGTGGAAGCAACGCTATGGGGATCTTCTCTGCCTATATCGAAGATGAGGATGTCCAACTCTATGGCGTTGAACCGGGTGGCCGATCGGTTACCAAAATTGGCGAACACGCCGCCACCATGTCGTTTGGAAAGCCGGGAATGATTCATGGTTTTAAATGCTACCTTCTGCAGGACGACAAAGGGGAACCCGCCCCCGTATATTCTGTAGCCAGTGGACTGGATTATCCGGGTGTTGGACCGGAGCACAGCATGCTTAAAGACCTGAAACGCGTTAACTATGTAGTGGCTTCGGACAAGGAATGTATTGATGCCTTTTACCAACTGAGCCGTTTGGAAGGTATTATCCCGGCACTCGAAAGTGCCCATGCCGTGGCCCACGCCCTGAAACTGGCTAAAGAAAACCCCACCAGTGCCACACTGGTAAACCTCAGTGGCCGTGGCGACAAGGATATCGATTTTGTGGTAGATACTTACGGACTCCCCGATTAACCCTAAACGGAAGGCAGGAAGGGGTGAAAACTTAGTCTGTGAATATCGAAATTCAGAAATAGAAAAAACCGGTAGGTGACACCGGTTTTTTTATGGGTTACTATTTGATATGGAAACGGGTTACACTGCTTATTAGATCTGAAAATCGAGATAAGGAATGTGATCGTAACTTTTTTGCTTCTGATTTTGTTCTTCCCGGGGCAGATAATCGAAGAAAGTATCGCCGCGTAAGCCCAGTCGCAAGCATTCCAGCGGAACCACAATATTGGGGGCTATATTTCCCAAATTCACGTTGGGTCCAAAAAGCTTCACAAACCACACCTGCTGTTTTCCATCCGGGGCTTCCCAAAGGATATCACTCACATCCAACTGAGAAGAAATGGTGCTTATTAAACTTTCGTTGGCCGAACCATCGCTGTTATAAATACCAATGGTACCACTCTCACGGGCTTCGGCAATTACCTTGTAGGAACCGGCTTCCAGTTCAGCCTTCATCATACTTACCCAGGCATTGGCCGGAATAAATACACCCCGCTGCTTGGAACCCACTTCCGACAAAACGGTTGCCTGCGTGGCCAGGGTCCGGATGTATTCCAACTTATCGTTATGATCCATGCTCATGGAGCCATCGGACACTTCCACCAAATCCAGCCCATACTTATCCACTAGTTTCCGATAGTCGTCTACCCGGTTACGAATAGCAAATGCCTCAAACAAGGTACCGCCGAAATAGGGTCGGATATTGGCTTCGCGGTACAATTTCAACTTATCTTCGAGCCGGTTGGTAATGGCCGAAGTGCCAAATCCCAGCTTCACAAAATCGGTATACGCACCGCTCGATTCAATAAAATCTTCGGCTTCCCGAACGCTCAGCCCTTTATCCATCATCATGGTCAGGCCATTCTTCCTGGGCTTTTCGGGCCGATCAGGAATATAAGGTAACTTAAAATTCATACTTAATTAATTTTTAAACTTTCGAATCAGGCTCTTCAGATAGGGATAGTCTAACACCACTGGATGCTTCTCGATTAATTCCTCGTGTTCTTCAAAATTAATGCGTAACGCTTTCTCAAAATAGTCTTTTGCCAGCCCGGGTTGCCGGTTGTACAAATGGTAAACGGCCAGATGGTAATTAATGGTTGAATTGTCGCGATTGCAGACGTAGGCTTTATGGAGTAATTCAATAGCTTCAGTTAAACGACCTCCCTCATAATGTATCTCGGCATTGGCCAACCAGGCTTCGTAATCGTTCGGATCCAGCTCCGTAGCTTGATGGTACGACTCGGCCGATTTATCCAGAACTTTAATTTTTCGGTAGGCTTCTCCCAGCATAAACCAGTAGTCGGGGTTTTCTGGATCGCATTTCCGCGCGCGTTGGAAAAAATCGACCGAATGTTGGTATTGATCCAAATTGAAATACGCCATTCCCATTCCATACCAGGCATCGCCAAAGCATTTATCCAAACGGATGGCTTTCCGGTAGAAGAACTTAGCCTTCTTGTAAAGCCCCAACTTATCGTAGCACTCTCCAATATAAGTGTATGCCTGTGTATTGTCGGGTTCCAGCAATACAATTTCCTCGAAAGTGGCAATGGCTTCCTGGTATCTTTCGCTGTTCACCTGGGTATTGCCCTTGCTGAACAGAGCCGAAGTATAGTTCGGGCTGATAGCAATGGCAAAATCGTAGGCTTCAATGGCTTTTTCGTACTGTTCGTTGCTCGAATACACCATTCCTAAGCTGAACCATACCTGTTCCGAAAAGGGATCGATATCCAGAAATTTTTTATAGAAACGAATGCTTTCGGGCAATTTGTCGGTTTTTTCATACACCAAAGCCAACTCATGCAACACGGACAAATTCTCCGGATTAATTTCGTAGGCCAGTAAAAGGTATTTAATGGCCAGGCTGTATCGACGGGTATTTAAATACGAATAGGCAATAGTAAAAATAACCTCGTCTTTATCGTCTTGAGCCAGTCCAATAGCCCGATCAAACGAATAATAGGCTTCTTCTTTCTTGCCCAATACGTTTAATGCGGTTCCCTTTAACAAATGGAAATCGCAGTTCAGATTCTCCATAAATTCAATCTCTCTCAGAAAGGTAAGTCCCTTGGAGGGTTTACCCTGCTGAATGTACGATTGAGCCAGGCGCAGTTTTAGCGATGATGAACCGGGGTGTTGCTTGAGTCCTTTCTCGATGGCACACTGGGCATTATTGAAACTGTGCTGATCCAGATAGTAATCGATAATATACTCAAATTCAAACACATCGAAAAAACAAGAGTCGTTTCGGTTCACCATATCTTCGTATCGATTGATCGATTCAAAGATATTTTCATCTTCAAAGTAAGAGTCGTAATTTTCTTCCATAATCCTTCTTCACTCGATGATGAAACTAAATTACTAATAAAAGCTGCCGATAGCAGGAGCAGATATTAACAGTTTCATCTTGATATCTTCTGTATAGGGTGTGGTTGGTGGGGTTGAGGTCGTTAATAATTAATTAGGGTGTTGAAATGAGTAATTTTTGCTGTTGTATCAGTCCTTCTGATTCCAATACTTTTTCGGATACAGCCTGCAGTAAGTCTGAATTGGCGCCTGCTGTTTTCGTAAGTTTTTCCTGATACCCCTTCACCTGATTCAGAAATTCTTCGACTCTCCGGGTGTATTTATTGGCACGGTGGGTGGAAGCCAGTATAATTTCGGCACGCAATTTAAAGTAGTAATGGTTAAAATGAAGCAGGTTCCAGGCAGTTTCGGAACCAAACTGGTTAACCAATGCCCGGTAAACCGATAAATCGGGATTGTATGCCCCGGGGTTCCAGAAAAAGTCAGAAGCGGTTTGCAAGCGAATCTGATCCCAAACCGAATTACCTTCCGACACCACGATTACCTTATTAAAATGGCCGTACAATTCCGGAAGTATCTGATTGGAAAACGGATCAAACAGGCATGCCGTTTTCAGTTTGTAAGGCCACGCCGAGTCCTGAGCGAAATAGCCCATGCACTCACTGCGCGCCAATAAACTAAAATCGGCAAAAACCGGTGCAGAACCATGGGTATTGGAATAGGAAAGCCATTCGGCTACATCCAGTTTCCAGGTCTGAAAGCCGCTCGCCGTCCATACCTTACGGGGTGCTGGGGTAGATCCATCCTCATCCGCCAGGGTCAGTTCAAAACTCCCCTTTTCCGGATCGGCATTCAGCCCTTGCCCGCACCGTACAGACGATAACGTAGCCATAACCTCAGGCAGCGGCGGTTCCATAGATCGATCGAAGTATAACCAATTTTTACATCCCCGGTACGCACTCCTTATGCAGCTAACATCAGCAGGGCGTATTTCTCCGCCAATTGCATCGGTATACACGGAAGTACAATAGTTATCACCCTCTGCTGAACATCTTGAAATATAGCTACTCGCAGGAAGGTACACTTCTTCAAAACGTGTATTGGCAGCCATTCGCCGGTCAGCATGAGCACTATCGGGATGAATAAACAGAAGGGAGTAGTGTTCCAAAGCTGGATAATCTATAATATTGGCATTGTGAAAGACCAGCTTATCCCGGTCGAACAATTGAATACACGACCGTATGGCGTAAACAATTCCCTGCGAAGTTGTGGCATCAATCAGTATAATATTGTTCTGATCGTTTATGGAATGGATAAAATACCCCTTTTCCTTATTGGCGATGGACGGATAAGGCAACTCGTTGTGATACTGTTGGGTAAGAAAAGTGGTACCAATGGAGAAAATAAGGGCTCCTCCCAGTTCAAAGGAACGCACACTGCGATGGATCAGCCCCGGAATGTCCTTCTCTTCCAATTCGGTATGCTGATGAATCAGTTGTTTGATCTTCTTTTCGAGTAAGCCGGCTGCCTCCAAGGTACGCTCGTCGCATTGCGCCGGAATGATAATGATTGGGAAATTATCCTCATAGAATGGCCGGTAGTAAGTCAGCGATTGAAGCACCTCCATTTTTTGGGGTTCCGGTAAAACCAGTGTTTGTTTGCTTAAAGTGGTGTCGAAATACGGAGCAATGCGTTCCAGTGCTGTAAAGTTGTACCGGGTATATCGAAAATCCACATCATCAACCAACATGGTTCCCGCACCTTTAAGTCCAATGAAGATCCGAACGAATCTGGCATTATCCTGCAAATCGCCATCCTGAAACGGAAAGTCGCCGGTTTTACCGTGAATACGAATCCATCCGGTGGAATCAATGGTAGCAAAGGATGCAAAGGATACGCCCTTGAAATTATTATCCAATTTTCGGTCGTAATTCGGAGAATACATCTGTCCGTCCAGTTGAACCTTGTTCCGGTCGTAACACAGCACCTTAAGATCCACGGCATCATATATACCTGTGCCCGTCCTCGATTTTGGATTGACTATATGGTTCAGGTTGACGCGCAGGGTAAGTTCGTAGTTACCCGGAAGTACCTTGATATAGTCCGACAGGATGCCTTCCCCGAAACTTTCTGTCTCCGAAGCGTTATTTCGTTCAATTCGGATGTAATGCGTAACAAGGCTGCCTGCTGCAGAATCGGTCGGTTGTTTTTCCCAAAAAACATGTTCGCCAATAATGTCCCAGGCATCCAGTGTGGTGGTAAATGTAGCGGTATCGAAGCGCTTTACTTTGCCCAGTTCAAAGGAACTGTTTAATACCAGGTTTCCCTGTTCGTAGCGTTGCTTACGCAGCCGATAGGGCATCGCCAGTGGATCGGAACTGGACCAACGGTCGTACTCCTGCCCGATTTCGTCGGGGCGGTGACAGGAATAAACCAAGAGGAGTGCTAAAACACTTAGCACCAAACACCATAACCGGGGTATACTTTGCTTTATCATCAACAAGCAGGCTATTGGGTTTCCAGCTTATGAATATATTTCTTTGGTAGCCGCCAACAGGGTGTTTTGCAGCAGCGACACACGGGTCATAGGGCCTACGCCTCCGGGTACCGGGGTAATATAGCTGCATTTGGGAGCTACTTCATCGAAAAGAACATCACCTTTCAAACGAAAACCCGATTTGGTTTCCTGCGAGGGTACCCGAGTGGTTCCCACATCAATGACCACGGCACCTTCCTTCACCATATTGGCTTTAATAAATTCAGGGCTTCCCAGGGCACAAATCAAGATGTCGGCATTGGCGCACACTTCCTTCAGGTTTTTTGTTCTGCTGTGCGCTACGGTAACCGTAGCATTCATCTCCTTCTGCGACATCAACACGCTCATGGGCCGGCCCACAATCTGACTCCGACCCACCACCACGCAATTTTTGCCCGATGTTTCGATGCCGTAGCGTTTAATCAGTTCTACAATACCATACGGAGTGGCAGAAACAAAGGCTGGAAGACCAATGACCATCCGGCCCACATTTACCGGATGAAAACCGTCTACATCCTTCTTATAATTAATGGCTTCCAATATGTTGTTTTCCGGAATGTGCCTGGGCAATGGCAGTTGCACTATAAACCCATCCACATCATCGTCGTTATTGAGTTCTTCAATTTTAGCCAGCAATTCGGTTTCGGTAACATCATCCTCAAAGCGAATGAGGCTAGATTTGAACCCTACCGCTTCGCAATCTTTAATTTTGTAAGCTACATACGATTCACTACCTCCATCGTGGCCAACCAATATAGCCGCCAAATGGGGTTGTTTTCCACCGCGGGCAATGATCCCTTCAACTTGCTGTTTAATTTCTGCTTTAATATCTTTTGCCGTTTGATTGCCGTCGATGAGTTGCATGCTTTGTTTTTTGTTTTAAAAATTGCGTTCAGGTTTAGTGCTCCAAAGTTAGTACGAATCGCACTTTATACCTATTTCAAATTCGGTTAATTACGCACTGTTTGGAATTGGGCTATCCGACCCGTCTCCCGGAGGAGCTTATCTTTTGGGCAGTCCCCCCATCATACGTCCCATTTTACTGCCGCTCTGCATCATCTTCATCATTTTGCGGGTGTCGTCGAACTGTTTTAGCAAGCGATTGAGTTCCTGCACCGAGGTTCCGCTACCGGCGGCAATACGTTTTTTACGGCTTCCATTAATGATTGCCGGGGTTGCCCTTTCGGCCGGAGTCATGGAATAGATCATGGCTTCAATGCTGTTAAAAGCATCGTCGTCGATATCCAGTTTTTTAATTGCCTTACCCAATCCGGGAATCATACCGGCCAACTCTTTGATGTTACCCATCTTTTTAATCTGTTGGATCTGCTGGATGAAATCGTCGAAATTGAAGGTATTCTTGGCAATTTTTTGTTGCAATTTCCGGGCTTCTTCAGCATCGAACTGTTCCTGGGCGCGTTCCACCAACGATACGATATCGCCCATTCCCAAAATCCGGTCGGCCATGCGCGAGGGGTGGAATAGTTCCAACGCCTCCATTTTTTCGCCGGCACTGATAAACTTAATGGGCTTATCGACCACCGAGCGAATCGATAGTGCGGCTCCACCCCGGGTATCGCCATCGAGTTTGGTTAGAACCACACCATCAAAATCCAGGCGATCGTTAAACTCCTTGGCGGTATTCACTGCATCTTGTCCGGTCATGGAATCGACCACAAACAGGGTTTCGGTAGGGTTCACATTTTTCTTGATGGCTTCAATCTCCTTCATCATCTGCTCATCAATGGCCAAACGACCCGCGGTATCGATGATAACCAAATCCTTACCCAGTTTTTTGGCTTCCCGTATCCCATCCTTAGCCAGTTGTACAGGATCCTGGTTTCCGGCTTCGGTATATACCGGAACCCCAATTTGTTCGCCCAGCACCTGCAGCTGGTTGATCGCAGCCGGACGGTATACGTCACCGGCCACAATAATCGGGTTCTTTCCTTTTTTACTTTTTAAATGGAGCGCCAGTTTACCGGTGAAAGTAGTTTTACCGGAACCTTGTAAGCCCGAAATTAGAATAACTGCCGGCGAACCTTTGATGTTGATTTCCTCATTGCTGTTCCCCATGAGTATGGCCAGCTCGTCGTGAACGATCTTCACCATCATCTGGTCGGGCTTTACTGCAGTAAGTATTTTTTGCCCAAGTGCCTTCTCCTTTACCGTATCGGTAAATGTTTTAGCAATTTTATAATTAACGTCAGCATCGAGCAATGCCCTGCGCACATCTTTCAGTGTCTCGGCTACGTTGATCTCGGTAATGCTTCCTTGCCCTTTGAGTATTTTAAAAGACCGCTCGAGTCTTTCGGATAATTTATCGAACATAATGTGTTGAATTTTCTAGCGGGTAATAATAAAGTTTATGTGGATACGCTACATTCGTTCCGGAACTTCAATTCCAAGCAGCCCCATGGCGGTTTTAATCACCTGCCCACAGGTTTGGGTAAGAGCTAACCGGAAGGCACGGGTAGAAACATCGGTTTCCTGAACAATAATGTGGTCGTGGTAGAACTGATTGTATTCCTTGGCCAGCTCGAAAGCGTAGTTGGCAACTAATGCCGGACTCAGGTTTTTTGCTGCTTCCTGCACCACGGTCGGAAATTCGTGAATCAGTTTCAATAGCGATTTTTCTTTGGCCGTAATCACCGTATTTGCGGCAGGGGTAAAGGTTGCCTGTGCTCCTGTTTCGGCTGCCTTACGCAAAATAGATTGAATACGGGCGTGGGTATATTGTATAAATGGGCCGGTATTGCCGTTAAAATCAATGGATTCCTTGGGGTTAAAAGTCATGTTTTTGGTGGGATCCACCTTCAGTATAAAATACTTCAGTGCTCCCAGCCCAATCATTTGGAAAATAGCTTCCTGTTCCTCGGAAGGTATTCCTTCCAGCTTGCCCAACTCGTTGGCCATTTCGCGGGCGGTGCCAATCATTTCGTCCATCAGGTCATCGGCATCCACCACGGTACCCTCGCGCGATTTCATTTTCCCCTCGGGCAGTTCCACCATGCCATACGAAAGATGAAACAGGTTCTTAGCCCAGGAGTAGTTAAGGCGATCCAAAATAAGGGAAAGCACTTTAAAGTGGTAGTTCTGCTCGTTGCCCACCACGTAAATCATTTTGTCAAAATCGTAATCCTGCTGACGCAGTTGAGCCGTTCCGATATCCTGGGTCATGTACACCGAAGTGCCATCGGAACGAAGCAATATTTTTTCATCCAAACCTTCGCCGGTCAGATCCACCCATACCGATTTATCCTCGCGCTGATAGAACACCCCGCGGTCGAGCCCTCCCAAAACGGTTGAACGCCCTACGGCATAGGTTTCCGACTCGTAGTAGATTTTATCAAAATCAATTCCCAAACGCTGATAGGTAACATCAAATCCTTCGTACACCCATTCGTTCATGGTTTGCCAGAGCGAACGCACTTCGAGGTCGCCCGATTCCCACTTGCGTAGCATTTCCTGGGCTTCCAGAATCAACGGAGCTGTTTTTGCCGCTTCCTCCTCGCTTTTTCCCTGCGCTATCAGTGCCGCAATTTCTTTCTTATACTCCAAGTCGAATTTTACATAGAAATCGCCCACCAGATGATCGCCCTTCTTACCGGTCGATTCCGGAGTGGCCTGGTTGCCCCACTTTTGCCATGCCAGCATCGATTTGCAAATGTGAATGCCACGGTCGTTGACAATGTTGGTTTTCACCACTTTTTTACCACTGGCTTTAATAATTTCGCACACCGACCAGCCCAAAAGATTGTTGCGGATATGCCCCAAATGAAGGGGTTTGTTGGTATTGGGCGATGAATACTCCACCATGTACAGTTCGGTATCGGGGGTTACAGGGCTATACCCAAAGCCCGGTTTGCTGGCATAATCCATTAAAAACTGCAGGTAGTACTTCTCATCCACCACCAGGTTCAAAAAGCCTTTAATCACGTTATACCCGGTAACCAGAGGTTCGTTGTCCGACAGATACGCCCCAATTTCCTGGGCGGTTTGTTCCGGATTTTTTTTCGACACCCGTAGCAAAGGAAATACCACCAGGGTTAAATCGCCTTCAAATTCTTTTTTGGTTTGTTGAATCTGCACCAGATTTTCCGGAACATCGGCACTATATATTTTTTTAACACAAGCCTGAATACCTGCGGTTAATTGTTGTTGTAACGACATGCTAGTTAACTGTTATTTATCTGATTGCCAGCTGACTCAACTGCAATCACCCATCGGGTTTTTAAATTAAGCCTACAAAGATAATACTTGTAACGAATTAGCGCCCCGAAATAAGCAGCTTTTCGCCTATATTCTCTGGCACAAACACGGTACAGGCATTGCATGCTTTATGCCGAAACGCTCTTTAACGTTTAGCGGGTTGCACGAATGGAACACAAATAGCCCAATTTGTATAAATCGAAGAGCATCAGGTTGGGGTGGGAGCTTAACAGGTTTTTACGCAAACGGCTCTCGTAACGGGAATAGATGGTTTTCAACACCCCGTCGAGCCGCAGATTTCGAATTTTGTGATAGTAGGCCAAAAGGGTAATATCCCGAATCAACCGCTTCTCGTTGCCATTGATGCTCATGATACGGGTCAGGTTAGTAATTCCTTCGCGGGTTTTGCGGAGAAATTCCTCATTGGTTTCCAATCCCAGGTGAACCACCGGATTATCGATATGCAGTACCCGGAAATGGTGCTGCTCGAGCTCGAAACCAAAAAGAGTGTCTTCGTGGCCATAGCCTTTTATGTTCTCACTGAAGCTCAGTTGCGAAAACACCTCCTTGCGGATGAAAAAATTGTTGGTTTTAAAAGAACGATTGGGAAACTGATTGCGGGAGCTGGCCATCGATTGCTCTCTTTTTACCCCGTGCAGCCAGTGAAGCATTCGTTGGTCTTCGGGGTTCAGCAGGTTACTGGTATACAGTGTACCCCCATACACCACAGCGGCCTGCCCTATGGTTTCGAGGTAGTTTTTCAGATAATCGGGGTCGATCACTGCCGAGTCGCAATCCATAAAAAGCAGGTTTTCAAAGCGTGCCATCCGGGCTAGTTTATTCCGAATGCGAGAGCGCCCCAGGTTTTCGGGCTCTTCGGAGTACTTCACGCCTGTAAGGGAAGACAACAAGCGGTTGCGTTGCCGGAAACTTTCGTGCGAAGCATCATCCACCAGAACCAGTTCAAAAGCAATTCCCAAATCCACAGCCTGATCGCTCAGTGTAGCTGCCAAATCTGCCACGTCGTAATTGTAAATGGGTATTAGAACCGAGAGCATTTTTGAGGAGATAATCGATTATGCAAAGTAAATCGCATAAAATGAAATATTATTGTTCTTTTGTATAAATTTTGACAAAAACACCCCTCTCAGTATGTGTCGAAACCTTGCCATTTCACTACTTCTTACCCTATGGTTGGCCGGTACGGTATACTCCAAACCTTACGCCAGCATCCAGCTCAGTGCTACCCATCCTGCACCGGACACCTTTCTGCTGAGTGGTTATTATGGTAAGGATCGGTCAGGGACCCAACAACTGGTTTTGGATTCTTCCGGTCAGGCTCAGTATCCGATCGATCATCCGGGTATTTACAGTATCTACGCTCCCGACTCTGTGCTATACGAGTTTATGGTTGCGGATACAGGCCTGTACCAACTGGAGTTTGGCCAAAAGGTTTTCCTCCTGACGGGTAATGAGTACGCCATGGCATACGCCCGCTATGTTCAGCTGAAAGAAAAGGCCGCGCTTGCACTTCAAGCCCGGAAAAGCGCCGACTCCATCACCCCTTCCAATCAGCAAGCCCTACAGCGTATTCAGTCGGAACTAACAGCAACCACCCAGCAGTTATCTGAGAAATATTCCGGTTCCTTTCTGGGCAACTGCATGAAAATTACCGCGCCGGTTCCCATTCCCCGTTTCGAGGTTAACCGTGACCAACCCGGCGCGGATTCCCTCTACCGGGTGAACTACCAAAACTATTACTACCAGCATTTTTTCGACCATATTGCCTGGTCCGATTCCAACCTTGCGTTTACTCCCTTTTTGGAAGAAAAGCTGCTTAGTTACTTTAAAACCATTCAAACCGATGATGCCCGTTTGCTAACCGAACGCATTAACCGCATGTTCCTGACTGTACCTGACGGACCGCTGCGACACTTTATCGTTCAAAAAACAGTACAATACTATAGAAACAACAAACACCTGCCAGTTTCCGAATACGTTTACCTGTTTTGTATCGAAAACTATTACCAGAAAGAAAATACCGGCGCAACCGGCCCCGAGGTAAGTGCTGAACTCTATGCCAACGATCTGAAGCAACTGCGCCCATTGAGTCTCTTTCAAACTGCCCCCGACTTTAAGCTGCCCAATAAAAATAAGCAGCTGATTTCCTTATCTGGAAAAAAATCCGAATATACCGTGCTGATATTCTGGGATATTTCCTGCGAGAAGTGTCGCCAAATTATGCAGGAGTTTTCCTCAGCAATGGAGAACTATTCACACGACGACATACGTGTAATAACCGTGTATACCGGTAATGACCTGGAGATTTGGCGGGCCATGGCCGAAAAAAAACTGGACAAAGAGTGGGATAATTTGTATTGCACCTCGAAAAGTACCATACCCCGGGATTACCGGATTGAAACCCTGCCCACATTTTACCTTCTCAACCAACAAATGCAAATCAGGAACAAGCACTTTACCGTTCCCTGGCTCAATGCCTGGTTAAAAGAAAACCTGCACAACTAATAGATGAGCCGTAAATTCAACCCATCTGACATCTGTTCTTCCCGGATTTGGCTTTATTCTTCTTTTCTTTCGTTGTTGAGCAGAATATTAAAGATAAAAAGCAGCACGGCACTGGCCGCAAAAATAACCAACAACGAATACAGGGTACGCAACATCACCCGTTGGATGTCGATGGTTATCAGTCCCCAAATGCCTAAAATAGCAGTAATGGTAAATACCAGCACAATCCCTATAAGGATGTAGGATACAATCTTTTTTATCGAAATCATATCGTTCGTTTTTTGAATAGGACGCACAGGTAGCATACCAGTTACAACCGGTTACCCGGTTTGTCTGTATTTACTTCGTAGGCTTAATACTGAAACTCCTGATAGGTCTCGCCATCGCGACTCTTTACCTGCGATTCAAAATACTGCCCCGAAGTAGGTATTCCATTGTCGGAATATTCCACCCCTCCCCAGCTGAACTTCACTTTTCGGAATTCCCGGGCCTCTCCCCCGCGAATAACCACATAACGGTATGTGGTACTGTTCTTCTCGGTGTGCACCTCCATGGTAACCCCAACCGGGTAATCGCTCTTCAGCTGGTTCAGGTACTTGTCGCGTTCGCTGTCGTTGGCAAATTTCAAACTGGCCAGTTTCGTTGCCGAAGCTGGTTTGGATTTAGCGGCTGTAGCTGTATTACTTTGGGTATTCTGCTCAATTTGCTTCTGACGGGCAACCAACACCCGTTCAAATTGGGCAATTTTCTGCAAACGTTCCTGCGGATAGGATTCACCGGGCTTCATCGCCTGCGCTTCGGTATAGGCCGCTTTTGCTGCATCGTATTCCTGCTTATCGAAAGCCTGATCGGCGCGCTGCACGGTTTGCGTGTATTTCAACTCCATGGCAGCCTTATCCTGCTTTTCCTTTTCCGCCTGAGCCAGTAAGGCATCTATCTTTACCACCTGTGCTTTGGGATAGGCTTCCCCACTCTTCAATGCCAGCGCACTTTGATAGGCCTGTTTGGCAGTTACCCAGTCATTTAGCCCAAAGGCTTTGTCGCCGCGTTCCAATTCGGCCGTATATCTCTGATCCAATGCCTTCTGCTCATTGGCCAAATGCAACTGTTCGGCCACCAATCCGTCAATTCGGGTGATTTGAGTTTTGGGATAAACTTCCTGGGGTTTAAGGGCTGAAGCCTTTTGATAGGCAGATTTTGCCTGTTCGAGCTGGTTGACTGCCATAAAATCGTCGGCCTGCTGAACTGTTTGATTGTATTGTGCATCCAGTGCCTTTTGCTGAGCAACAGCCTGTTCCCGGAGTCGAACTTTCTCATCGATTTCGGTCATCTTCTGGCGCGGATAGGTCTCGCTGGCTTTCAGGGCAAGAGCGCGTTCGTAAGCAGCCCGGGCTTTGGTATAGTCTCCCAATTCCAAAGCCTGATCAGCCTGAGAAATGTACTGGGTATACTGCTGATCCAATGCCTTCTTCTCATTCTCGGTACGAAGTTGTTCGGCCAGCAAAGCATCCACTTTAGCCACTTGCTGTATACAATAGTTATCATCGGGTTTGTACCCCATCGCTTTTTGGTACGACAATTTTGCCTCCTCGTAACGTTTCATGGCCATCAGGTTATCCGCTTCCTGCAGGGTGCGGGTGTACTGTGCCTCACGTTGTTTTTTGGCTTCGGCCTGGTTCCTTTGATCTTGTTCAATGCGATCCAGCTCAGCTATTTTCTGCCGCGCCACCGCGTGCGATGCATCCATTGCCAGTAGCTGCTGATAGGCCGCCCGTGCCTCCACATAGTTTTTTGCTGCCAGGAACTGATCCGCCTTTGCTGCCAGATCATTCAACTGTTCCTTTTTCTGCTTTTCGGCAAGTAACTGGTCAATTTCGGCCATGCGGCTGCGTGGTGCCGATTGCTCCGGAAAAAGAGCAGCCGCCGATTGGTATTTAGCCTTGGCCTGTTCGTAATTCTTTTGAGTATATAAATTACCCGCTTCAGCCAGCAGGCTTTCATATTCGCGCTGCCTGGTCTGTTCTGCTGCCTTTTGCTTCTGAGCCATAGCCAGTTTTTGCTCGGCAGCTGCCAGTTTACTTTGCGCCACCGGGTCGTTGGGTTTTTGTAATAAAGCCTGCTTGTAAACCCCAATGGCTTGTTCGTACTGGTTGGCACTTACCAGGTTGTCACCGTTATCCAACGCATCGCTGTACTGTTTCTCCAAGGTTTTTTGACGGGCTGCCGAAGCCGAGGCCTGCATGCTGCGCGCCTTATCTACCTGTTTTTTAGCATAGCTGTCATTGGGGTCGAGTTGTAACGCCTTTTGGTAAGCTGCTGCAGCTCCCTCATAATCCTTATTGGCGAGCAGTGCATCCCCTTCGTCCAAGGCCGTTTCAATCTGCTTTAGTTGTTGGGCTTTGCGGGCATTTGCCTCCGCCTGGTTCCGGCTTTCTTCCTGGGTCTGTGCTTCGCGGTATTTGTCGCGTGCCAAACTTTGGTCGGGACGTAACCCCATGGCACGCTGGAATTGAGCTTTAGCCGTTGCATAATCGCCCTGAGCCATGGCGTTTTGTCCCATGGCCAATGCCTCCGAGTACGCTTTGTCGGCAGCTGCCCGGTCGGTCGATTCCTGTTGTTGCTGGGCGATCAGCGGAACCATTTCGGCACTCTTTTGCTTAGGCAGAGTAGCATCGGGTTTTACCAGTGCCGCCTGATCGTAAAACTTCTTTGCCGTAACATAATCCTTCGAACTTACTGCTGTATTGGCCTGAGCTATTAATTGGCTGTATTCCTGATCCTTTTGAGCTTGTGCCTGAGTAGCAGCAGTCTGCTTTTGAAGGATCTGATCAATTTCGCTGATCCGGCTTTGCACCTGGGAATCGGGCTTTACCCGTAATGCCGCGTTGTATTTGGTGCGCGCAGCCGTGTAATTGCCTTCGGCAAAGAATTGGTCGGCTTCTGCCAATGCCTGTTCGAACATGGCTTCGTTCTGCTCGCTCGCACCAGCCTGGCGCTGTGCATCGGCATATTTTCGTGTGGCACTTTTATCGCCCGGGTATATCTCCAGGGCAGCCTCAAACCGATCCATCGCTTCGGAATAGTTACCCTGTTGTATCAGCTTGTTTCCTTCTTCCATGGCTTGCTGGTAATGATCCGACTGGCACTGGTCAATAGCCATGAGAAGCGACTCAATGCGCCCCCGCATTTTTGTGGTGTACGATTCGTCGGAAATAAAATCGCCCTGATTCGAGCTGAATTTCACCCGATCCACCGGATCGTTTAGCGCCGATGCATCCACCCCTTCGCAACCCTGATAAAGACTCATGGCAAATTCCATAACCCATTTTCCGGTGATCTCTTGCGGCACTTCCGTATTAAAGGCAATCTTCTTGCCGTAGAAACCTTCCTTTTTTACATGAATCATGTACTCCGAATTTACATCAAGATCAAACCGAAATTCTCCTTTACGGTCGGAAACCCGTTTTTCCACCTCGGCACCGTTCTTATAAAGTACTACATCGGCATCCGTTATAGGCTGCATGTTATTTTCAACCGTGCATATTACCTGAAGCGAGGAAATCTGAGAATATCCTTGTAATGAAACGGTTACCAGAAAAAGAAAAAAGATAGAGTTTCGAAATAAACTACCGTTACGAATCATAGTGCACAAACTTAAGAGTCAACATACCTTCTAAAGTACAACAATTGGTTTAACGCAGACAAATAAATTTCTCAACCATGGTAGTACCCCCGTATTGAATTTGCACAAAATATACGCCACAAGCCCTGATAGAATGCAGGTCAAGCCGAAGATTGCGCTCTGCATCAATATATTGATTCTCCAGCACACACCGGCCGTACACATCGAAAACTTTAACTCCCACATTGCTGTCCGGCGGGTCGGTAAATAATAACTGCAGAAAATCGTTGGCTGGGTTCGGATAAAGGGTGAGGCCGTTCTTCATAAAATCCGAAGATCCATCGTTGGTATGAGGGTAGTAGTCGAGTGCATGGGGAAAGATTCCCAGCGATGCCTGCAGTACCGATCGTCCTTCGCGCAATGGATACCAACCATCGTTATCGTGCATAAATGCCGAATTTTGTTCCACCTCCGTGGTAAGCACTACCGCAAAGGTATCAACAGGCGTGTGGTAATTAATTGTATAGCCCACATAGAAATTTCCATCAACCGGAATCAGCGTATCCAAACGCAGGTAATTAGTTATACCCTCCTGAAATTCAGAAATATAAAATTTCTTTTCGAACAATACTCCGCCAGGGATATCGTTATTACCTTCACGAATTACCAGGTTAAGATACGATTCCGACGATGCCGCATACGCTTTTCCCACTTTCAGGGTAACGGCGTAAAGGTACTTGGTTCCATTGCGATAGAAATGCTCCAGGTAGCTTCGCGAAAAGCGGGCATTGTGTCCGGATGCATATCCCCAGGGGGCATAGGGTTTTAAATCATAACGCGCACCGGCTGCTCCATTTTGCAGCAGCTCAAAAAGACCCGAAAAGGGATTGTACCCGTCAAGTTCGACCATATTTTTCTGGTTGGGATCCAGCCAACTTTGGAGTTCACTTTCCGCATCGCCCAGCGCATTCCAGGCAAAGGACAATTTTTGATAGTAATCGTTGATGTATTCACTACAGGCTATATCACCCCCGGATAAGAGGCCAATTACCTGGTTTTTCTCATTATACAACGCCGCACCCGACGAACCGGATTCGGTGGTTCCCAACTCGTAACGAGACACCTGCCAGGTGGGCAATTCATTCGAATAATCGTAGGCATTATCCTGATAAACATTGGAATCGACGGCTATCTTTTTTACATCGCCCTCCGGATGATGAATACTGTAAACCCGGGAAGGTATGCTATTGGAGATGTTCCAGCCCGCATAAAGTGGATAGTACTGCACGGGAGGAAGTTCAGACAGTTCCAACAGGGCAAAATCCATGTCATCGCTTCGGGCTTTTAGGAAGGCACCGGATATGGATTTGACCGCTTGTCCCTCAGGGCCATGGCAAAAAGGACTTTCGTAATCGAAAAGTATTACCGACCGATGCGCGTCGTATTCTTTCTGAATGCAATGCCCTGCGGTTAAAAAATAGGGAATGCCTTGATTTCCATCTGAATTGATTAAGGTGCCGCTACAGTAGATCCCTGTGTCGTTGCGAACCGTGTAAAGGCGGCATGCCGCATATTTTTGGTTTTGGATCAGCGAATCGTGCAGGCAGTTGACATTCACATGGCACGATGCCGAGAGGCCAAAGCGGCCTTTATCGCTCCCGGCCCAGCCAACCCCTACGGAACTGACCTGAAGATCCGACCTTCGATCAACTTGTGCCGTTAGCTGAATTTCAATAATTACCGAATCGCCCGGCATTGGCGCCAGGCTTAACATTTCGGTAGTTTTATTGTTCCGGAACGTAAAGGCACCATACACAACCGATACCGATGGATTGTACACAAATATTTTGCAGCCGGGTTGCAACCGGAACGACGAAAAGCTTAGAGCTAACGATGAGGCATGGGCTGCCACCAGCCCCAGATAACCCGTTTGTTCACCTTGGGATCCTGCAATCCACGTGGCACGTTCAAAAACCGGAATCTGTACCTGGTACTCCTTTCCAATACGTGCTATTTTCCGATCGGTCGTCCCGGCCTGCACCATGGGTTCGAAGTAGTCGGCGTGGGGTAAGGAATAGTAAGAGAATAGGCGCTTTTCGGCCGGAAGGCCTTGTGGTGTTCCCGGTTGAAAAATCTGCGCAGCCAGAGGCGTTGTAAGAGCCATAAACAGAAGAACCAGTTTACGATGTACCGGATACCGATAAAGTAATTTTGGGAATAACACAAGCGACATGCCCGTTAGAAATTTTTATTCTTACAATGATAGTATTAATTTAAATACTTCACGACCTTTTAATTAACACCTGTCAGGTGTACCCATTGAAAGTCGGAACGTTTTAGCTGAACCGGTTCTGTACGATTTTATTGATTTTCCGAAAAACCGGCCTTCGCACACACCGCGGTAAATAATTATACAAAACCTTAATTTTGTGCATATTACAACAATTACCTAATATACTTCTACTGCGCTATACGAAAATGGCCTTTCTTACTTGTCTTTACATCAGAGTGCCGTTTGGCACTTAATTTGTTTAGAGCAAGTATCCCAAAAACTAAAAAATTGGAAACCATGGCGCTTTTTCACACCCCTGATACCAATACCTATCCGCTTCCTCATCTACTTCAACAACACACATTCAAAGGCTTTTACTACGACCATGATGAGAAAAATTACGAATTGATTCTGAATTGTAACCCCTACGAAGCAGGAATAACCCTAACCGCTACCGAAACCCACGGCTACACCAAAGTGGCTGAGTACTCACTCAAAGCGCATTCTTACCGGGTTGAACCCATTTCGCAAGATAAAGTTGGGATCGACCTGACCGCGGTTACGATCGAATGCAAATCGGATGGGCCTTTGCCCAACCTTCCTGCCTGTTTTTCCATCTCATTACACTTACTTTCTCCTAAATCCATTTTTTTATCATTCCGTCACTACGACCAACTGCCTCTACCTCTGAACACCTTCGGCAGAGGACTGATTCTTTCGGTATGTGACAAAGCGTCATCTTACGGGCTGACTGCCTAAACCCACCCGTATCGGATTGTTAGTGAATTTCTGAAAACTCGGATTACCTTTTTTACAACGAACTTATCCGGATATTCTATTTTCGCAGTGACCCAATGGGAAAAGAAAGCCGCAAAGCAATTTGCAGGTGAATACCGGATCACTGCAACATACCAGTTCCATGCTGCAAGCGGAGGCTTCACCTACGGTTAGGAGATTTTTATACTGAGCCTATGACAACTAAGCAGGAAATTCCGGAAAGGATTGATCAGCTGAGAAACCAGTTGAATTACCACAACCATCGCTACTACGTGCTGTCCGATCCGGAGATTAGCGACTATGAGTTCGACACCCTGATGCACGAACTGACCCGGCTGGAAAAGGAACATCCGGAATATGCCGACCCCAATTCACCCACCTGTCGTGTTGGAAGCGACAGCAATTCAGGTTTCGCGCAGGTGCAGCACCGCTACCCCATGCTCTCGTTGAGCAATACCTATTCGCTTGAAGAACTGCAGGACTTTGAAACACGCAACAAACGCCTGCTGAACGAATCCTTCGAGTACAGTTGCGAACTAAAATACGATGGGGTATCCATTAGCCTGACCTACGAAAATGGCCGATTGGTGCGTGCCATTACCCGGGGTGATGGTGTTAAAGGCGACGATGTTACTGCCAACGTGCGCACCATAAGGAGCATCCCCTTACAACTTACCGGCGGCGATTTTCCCGATCTTTTTGAAATTCGCGGTGAAATTCTGATCCCTCACGAAGGATTTCAGAAAATGAATGCCCAACGCATAGAGAATGAAGAGGAACCCTTTGCCAATCCGCGTAACGCCGCTTCCGGCACTTTGAAAATGCAAAACTCTTCGTTGGTAGCTAAGCGCCCCCTCGATTGTTTCTTCTATGCCCTAATGGGCGATGCGCTTCCTTTCAATACCCAGATCGAAAACCTCCTGCATGCCTCCAATTGGGGTTTTAAGATCACCCCATATATTAATAGGTGTTCTTCCCTTAAGGAAGTGTATGCTTTCATACAGCATTGGGAAAAAGAGCGCAGCCAATTGTCCTTCGACATCGACGGAATTGTAATTAAAGTGAACTCGCTTCGCCAGCAGGAACTTTTGGGGCTTACCGCCAAATCGCCCCGTTGGGCTACATCTTACAAATTCAAAGCCGAACAGGCACTCACCCGGCTGCTATCCATCGATTTCCAGGTGGGACGCACGGGTGCCATAACCCCGGTAGCCAATCTGGAACCGGTGCAATTGGCCGGCACTACGGTAAAAAGAGCATCCCTCCATAATGCCGATCAGATTGCCCTGCACGACATCCGCCTAAACGACTGGGTGTACATCGAAAAAGGTGGAGAAATCATTCCTAAAGTGGTGGGCGTAGAAAAATCGAAGCGTATTTCCAACCCGGAACTATTTCGGTACATCACCCACTGCCCCGAATGCAAAGCTGAATTGGTACGCATCGAAGGAGAAGCCAAACATTACTGTCCCAACGAACTGGAGTGCCCTCCACAGATAAAAGGTAAACTCATTCACTTTGTATCGCGCAAAGCCATGGATATTGGTCTGGCCGATGCCACCGTAAATCAGCTCTACGATCTGGGTTTGCTGCATACGGTAGCCGATTTCTTCCTGCTTACCTACGAGCAATTGATTCAATTGGATCGGTTTGGCGATAAGTCGGCCGCCAACCTGATTGCCAGTATCCAAGAAGCCAAAAAAGTGCCCTTTCGGCGGGTTCTCTTCGCTCTGGGCATCCGCTATGTGGGCGAAACGGTTGCCAAAACCCTGGCACGTCAGTTTAAATCCATGGATGCACTGATGAATGCCGAATTGAACGATTTGACCCAGGTGCACGAAATTGGCGATCGCATTGCGGAGAGTGTGTGCCATTTTTTTGCGGACGCCCGCAACCAGAAACTTATTGTAAGCCTGCGTAACGCCGGATTACAATTTGCCGAAAGTGAAACCACTCCCCAAAGTCAGGCTCTGGCGAACAAGTCCATTGTGATCTCCGGCGTTTTTGAAAACTACTCGCGCGACGAAATAAAGTTGCTCATTGAACAGCATGGCGGTAAAAATGTCTCATCCATATCGGGAGCTACCAGTTATTTGGTGGCAGGCTCCGGCATTGGCCCCAGTAAGTTGGAAAAAGCCACAAAACTGGGGGTCCCGATTATTAACGAAGAAGAATTCCGGAAACTCATTGGTAGCTAAAATGGACGTGTGGAATTTGTTGGTTATGCCGAACGATCAACCGAACAACCAAGTGTCGGTTGGATACCGCTTGAAGCACTCCCAATCCGCTCCTACACTGCCACCAGGGAACCTGACGCTTGGTACGAATGCTTCCGGTCAACCGGCACCGAAGCCCCAACTGGTGAATTGCCTGAATAATCCGGCTGACAGCAAAAGAATCAGCATGGAATATCCATGCTTTTTTCCTAAACTTGCATCATGAAATTATTTGAGCAGATAAAAAGTTATTTTGGCGAACAGGCTCTGGCCTCACATCTGAAGAATCAGAAACGTGATGCCCGGATGTGCAATATCGATTCGGCTCAAAGTATTGGTATTCTCTTCAATGCAACCCATCTGGTCAGTTTCGAAATTGTAAAGGAATTAGCAAAAAACCTCGACAAAAAGGGGCGTACCATCGAAGTGTTGGGTTATGTGGACAGCAAACAGCTGATCGATCATTACCTGTATCGAAAAGGTTTCAATTTCTTCACACGAACCCAGCTGAACTGGTACAACAAACCCGAGGACGAAAATATTGATACCTTTATCCGAAAGCCTTTTGATATTTTACTCGATCTGAGTTTAGACAATCCCTTCCCCATTAAATACATACTTGCCTGTTCGATAGCCAGGTTTAAAGCCGGCCGCTACACCGATGAGCAAATGTACCTCGATTTAATGATTGATATTCAGAAAGAATTAGAAACCATGAGTACCATTAAGGATGAGCTTGAAAAAGACATCCGACAGGGAAAGAAAACAAACCGGGATGTTGAGAAAATTGTGGATAAAAAAGCTGAAACAGAAATTCAACTGAATTTTCTGATCAATCAACTGTTGCATTACCTTTCTATTTTAAAAAACTGAGATTTTATGACGGATAGTATTACCGGAACGGGAGTTGCCCTGGTAACTCCCTTTAATACCGATACTTCAATTGATACAGATGCACTTAGCCGCATTACCGAGCATGTGATCAGCGGAGGTGTGGAATACATAGTGGCATTGGGAACAACCGGCGAATCGGCCACCCTTACCCACGATGAAAAAAAGGTAGTGGTCAATACCATTCTGGAAACCACCCGAAAACGAGTTCCCGTGGTAATGGGCATAGGCAGTAATGATACAGCCAATATTATTAATACCCTGAAAAGCACCCGTTTCGATGGTATTTCCGGAATACTGTCGGTAGCCCCTTACTACAACAAACCATCTCAAAAAGGTTTGTATGCCCACTTTGCTGCGGTTGCCAACAACACCTCTTTACCGGTTATTTTGTACAATGTCCCCGGTCGCACTGCCAGCAATCTGGCGCCCGAAACCGTACTTCAGCTGGCCAAAGACTTTAAAAACATGGTGGCAGTGAAAGAGGCTTCCGGCAACCTGGCACAGGTAATGCAAATTATTAAAAACCGCCCCAAGGGGTTCAAAGTACTCAGTGGCGATGACGCCCTCACCCTACCGCTAATCTTTCTGGGTGGCGATGGTGTGATATCGGTTATCGCCAACTCACACCCACGTATTTTCTCCGACATGGTGCGCGCTGCACTTACCAAACAGTGTGACAAAGCCAACGAACTGCACTATCGGGTGCTCGACTACATTTCAGCCCTTTTTGAAGAAGGCAGCCCAACAGGCATTAAAACCGCCCTGTCGCAAATGGGGCTTTGCCACGACACGGTTCGTTTACCACTGGTCAGCGCTTCCGAGGAGCTGAAAAAGAAAATAAAATCTCTTACACTAAACCTTTAACCATACAACCGGCCAAATGCCGGTTGTTTTATTTCATGCCGCGAACAAATCTGGTCCTCATTAAAAAAACAGATTCTCATCCACGTTCGGCGACCACGCGTTTAATAAACCTGTTTTGTCGGTTTTTGATACCAGATTGGATGTAACCTTGTCTTTTTAAATTGAGTAGAACTACCCAAATTACCATTACGCATAATAGGTCAGAATTCCCTAATTTTATATAAACATCAACCCCCGAAAACCATGCGACACATTATACTGCTTGCCGGCTTATGGCTTTCCCTCATAAATACGGCACAGTCAGCCGATGGCGAAATATGGAAATACGTTAAAACGGCCTCCCCGGCAACCATAAGCCAGATGCTGTCCGACTCGCTGGGCAACACGTATGTTTTGGGTTCGTTCAACTCGCCGGATTTTACCGTGGATGAAGTCACGGTTCCCGGATCCTCCACCGGCGATTCATACAGCACCTTTATCATGAAACGATCCTCCACAGGCAGGTTGATATGGCTTTACTCGGTGTATTGCCCTGTTGAATTTGGAGGGGAAGTATATCCGAATCGAATAGCTATAAACGAAAATGGTGAACTGGTTGCCAATATTTCCGCAAATGGCTCCCAACTCATTCGCATAGGCGACCAAGTCATCACTGTGGAAACTTCACAGAACAGCCCGCTCCTTATTAAATTCAGCAAAACCGGAAGGTTGGAGTGGTATTACAGTCTCCGCAGCCAAAACAGCGATTCCTCATACGCCAGCATGCAACTCTCGGATATGGTATTAGATGAAACCGGTAATTGTTATTTTTCCGGGTATTACCAAGGTGACCGGGCCATAATTTCGAGCAGTACGGGCGCTGCAGGCGCTGAGATTGCCGGACTTCGTTCCTACGACCTGAGTTATTTGGGCCGTGTTGACGCAACTGGAGAACTGGGTTGGTTCCGAACCCTTGCTGACCGGTACGATTCGGGAAACGGATCGATGCAAACTGAAAACATACGATTTAGTCCCGACAACAGTTTGTACATTACCGGACACTACGCTGGCAGTCGGGTATACATTGTGGGTAACGACAGCCTCGCCCCAATGTATGGCGATGAAGCGTTTCTGGCACGATTCCATACCAACGGCGCACCAGACTGGGCCATGCGCATTGCCCGGCGATGCATCGGAATACCTTATGGATCTAAAAACGTTTCCCGATCAAGGCGTGCTGATTACTTTTGCCACCAATGGATACTATTTGTACTATGACGATTTGGCGTATAGCAATTTTATAATGGGATATTACCAGCTACACCTGGCCCGTATAGCATCGGACAAACGGGTAGAAGCACACACACGGATTGCAACCGACTTATCGGTAAGTCAGCTAAATACCAAACTCATTACCTCCCAGGCCTGCCCCGATGGAAAAGTATACCTGAGCGCCCCATTTACCGGCTCCAGTATTTTTGATGCCCCTAACACCCTCACCAATGCCGATGCCGGCACCACCGACCTGTTGCTTGCCCAACTCGACCCGGCCACCCTCGATCCGCTTTGGTCCCAATCGGCCAAAGGTATTGATGACGTTGAAGCAGAACAGGTTAATATTGATAAAAAAGGAAATATTTTCATTGGAGGAACTACCTATACTGATCTGGAACTTGCCGCTGAGCCAATTACCAGCCCAACCCTAAATGGTACTATGTACTGTGCCCGGATTACTCCGGAAGGCAACCTGGGCTATGCCTACTGGCACGAAAATCTCACCAATGCCGTATTATATGCCCAAAGCATTGGCAGCGATGCCTATGGAAATTGTTTTCTGGCTGGCAGCTTTACCGGAAATGAAGCCCTTCTGGACGACCTGCCCGTAACCCGATCCGAAAGTCGAGGTTTGTTCTTTGGCAAATATGCCCGCTCGCGTACTATCAATGGAGAGGTTCAACTTGAAAATGGATCCGCATTTCAGGATGGCTATGTAAAAATTTACGGGTATACCTACTACCAGCAGTCTCCCCTAAACGATTCTGTTCCACTTAATACCGGCGGCAGCTTCACCTTTGTGGACATTCCCAACGGTAATTACCTCATTGTTGTAATACCTACGGGTGAGGCGGCAACCCAGTTGATCAACACGTATTATCCCTCGGCCGAATATTGGGAATTTGCCTCCCGAATTCGTATTACCCCAGGAGTAGAACCTGCGCCAATACAAATAATCATGCGGGCACCCACCCCGCTGATTGGCGGCACTGAACTCAACGGTAATTTCAGCGAAAAAGAATATGACACCGCCTTGGCGAGCAAACGCTTGGAGAAAGCCAAGCCAGAAACCGAGGCTACAGTGGTAATTGCAGGCAACCGTCGCTACGAAAAAACCAGCTACCAAATTGTGGCTACCACCACTACCGATCAAAACGGCGACTTTGCCTTTTACAATATCGAAAACGGCACCTACAACCTGTGGATCGACTATCCGGGACTGCCTTGCGAGCCTATCTATGTAATTGCCGTGAACAATAACCAAATCATTTCCAATATCAACTATCTTTCCACAGAGGAAATTATTGAGCCCGAAGGACTGGTTAACTATAACAGTTTGCTCAACAACACCCCTGCTTCGGGTATTCGGCTTTTCCCCAATCCGGCATCGGAGTATATTATTCTGGATATTGAAAATTTCAACCAGGGAGTAGCCGACATTTACAACAGTTCCGGAAAACATATTGCACATTACACACTGGAGCAGGCACAGCAGATGCTGCCGGTTAACAATCTAAAAAGTGGTCAATACTTTGTTCGTATTCGCACCGAGGATAAGTTGGTTTTTGAAACTTTCATCCGTACCGAGTAATACTGAGGTACCATTTACTACGGAATGACCAGAAACTGGTGAATTCCCAAGTTATCTGATTCCCCGCGAAACCAAACACTTCCTGAGGAAACAGAACCATTTAGAACCTGTTCTTGGAATCACTCTTCTATACCTACCCGGGCAGAATGCAATCGGTCCGACCTGGAATTCTGATTAATTACCAATCTCTCCCCCTGTTTTTCCGGGTAATTTTCAGTAACTTATAGTTCCATTATTCATTACACGCCAACATCGGGTTAAACATTAAGTTAACCACGTTGTTATTTTGATACATCTGGCTAAAACACCCCCCTAAAGGGTTCCGCGATGTACCAATTAATTAAAATGTATTAAGAATGGTTTATAAGGAAAGTTAAGAAGGCAACTCCCTGAAATAACCAAAAAACAATTCTCTTACATGGCAACATTTAATATAATCATGCCCAAACTGGGCGAAAGTGTGCAGGAAGCAACCATCACCAAATGGTTTAAAAAAGTTGGCGATTCCGTTGAGGAAGAAGAAGTACTCTTCGAAATTGCCACCGATAAGGTTGACTCTGAAATACCCTCTCCGGTTGATGGTATCATCGTGAAGATATTGCACCATGAGGATGAGTTGGTACCAGTTGGCGAAATCATAGCTGTGATCGATTTAAATGGCGATGCCTCGGCAGTTGCTGAACATCAGGAAACCCTTGAACCATCCAGTTCTCCAACTCCGGCGAAGTCTACCGATACCGGCACCCGGGAGGATGCCAAACCCAACGATCTGTCCGGTTCCGATAAGTTCTTTTCGCCACTGGTTAAAAATATTGCCCAACATGAAGGGATATCACGTACCGAACTGGAAGCCATTGCAGGCAGCGGACATAACGGACGGGTAAAAAAAGAAGATCTGTTGAGCTATCTAAGCAACCGTGCAGTATCAACCACTACGCCTTCAATTAAGACGGCTATGGCTGCTCCCCCAACCAGCGCCCCCAAAGTTCAGGTACCCGTACTGGCTGGCGAAGGTGATGAAATTGTTAAAATGGATCGCATGCGCAAATTAATTGCCGACAACATGCTGCTTTCCAAACAAATATCACCCCATGTAACCAATTTTATCGAAGCCGACGTTACGCATTTGGTTTTGTGGCGCGACAAGGTGAAAGAGCAATTTGCACAACGCGAGAAACAAAAACTCACCTACATGCCGGTGTTTATTGAAGCAGTCGCCCGTGCATTAAAAGCATTTCCAGGGATCAATGCCTCCGTCGATGGCGACAGCATCATTCTGCGAAAGAACATCCATATTGGTATTGCTGTTTCATTGCCTTCCGGAAACCTGATTGTGCCAGTAATTAAACAGGCCGACCAAAAATCGCTTTTAGGACTCACCAACGATTTGAATAAACTGGCTCATTTAGCCCGCACCAACAAACTCAGCCCCGATGACATACAGGGTGGAACCTTTACCATTTCCAACTTTGGGTCGTTTGGTAACCTTACGGGCACACCTATAATTAATCAGCCTCAGGTAGCTATACTGGCCACCGGCACAATTGAGAAAAAACCGGCCGTACTCGAAACTCCAACCGGCGATGTAATTGCGATACGGCACAAAATAATGCTGGCCCTCACCTACGATCATCGCATAGTAGATGGTGCCCTGGCGGGTGGTTTCCTGCGTAACATTGCCGATTATCTTGAAAACTACGATGTAAACCGAAGTATTTAAACTTCACAATCCGGAAAAAATATGGCATTCACAGATCTACCCATAGCAAAAATTCATTCCATAAAAACCACCGATAAAGAGACCCTTAGAAAATGGTTCCATTTGTTGGTATTAGGACGCCTGCTTGACGACCGGGCCCCCAACTACCTAAAACAAGCCATTGGCTGGTCGTACCATGCCCCCTATGCCGGACACGATGGTATTCAACTGGCTATAGGACAGATTTTCGACAGGAATACCGACCACCTCTTTCCCTACTATCGCGACATGATGACCTCATTATCTGCAGGTTTGAGCGCCGAAGAAATTATTTTTAATGGCATATCCAAAGATACCGATGTAGCCGGTGGCGGGCGACACATGTCCAACCACTTTGCCAAGCCGGAATGGAATGTGCACAACGTTTCGTCCTGTACGGGAAATCATACGCTGCATGCCACCGGAGTGGGACGTGCCCTAAAAAAGTACCACCACAAAGGGGTTGCAATCAGCTCACAAGGCGAAAGCTCGGTTTCGGAAGGTTATGTTTACGAAGCCATCAACGGCGCCTCGAATGAGCAACTCCCTGTTATTTTTGTATTTCAGGATAACGGATACGGGATATCGGTACCTAAAAAAGATCAGACGGCCAACCGAAAGGTAGCCAATAACTTTTCCGGATTTAAGAACCTCCGGATCATTCATTGCAATGGCAAAGACGTGTTCGACTCGATGAATGCCATGCTCGAAGCCAAAAAATGGGCCGTGGAAAATCAAAAACCCGTAATTGTACAGGCCAACTGTGTGCGCATCCATTCGCATTCAAATTCCGACCGGCACGAGCTCTATCGCGACGATTACGAGTTGAACTATGTAAACGAGTACGATCCGCTGGCTAAATACCGCCGTATGTTATTGCGCTACCATCGTTTTGCGGAAGATGAACTAACTGCCATTGAAAGCCAGGCCAAAGCCGAAGTAAAAGCAGCTCATAAGGCTGCCATGGATGCACCGGACCCCAATCCGGAATCCATTCACGACTTTGTAATTGCGCCGGCTTATGTTTCAACGAAATACCCCGAGGGCATTCATAACCACCAGGGCCCTGCAAAAAAACTCATTGAAGGTATCAACGAAACCCTAAAAGCTGAATTCCGTCACAACCCCGACACTTTTATATGGGGGCAGGATATTGCCAATAAGGAGAAAGGAGGCATTTTCAATGTAAGTAAAGGCATGCAACAGGAATTCGGTGTCGAACGCGTTTTTAATGCCCCCATTGCCGAAGATTTTATAATGGGTACTGCCAATGGTATGGCTCGATTTAATAAAAACATTCGCGTGGTAGTGGAAGGTGCCGAATTTGCCGATTATTTCTGGCCTGCCATGGAACAATTTGTAGAAACCACCCACGAATACTGGCGCAGCAAAGGCCAATATTCGCCGAACATTACCGTACGATTGGCATCAGGAGGTTATATCGGAGGCGGTTTGTACCATTCCCAATCTATCGAAGGTGCCCTGACCACGTTCCCCGGCACCCGGGTGGTTTACCCCTCGTATGCCGATGATGCTGCCGGGCTTTTGCGCACCGCAATGCGTTCCGAAGGCATGACCGTATTTATGGAACCCAAGGCATTGTACAATGCTCCGGTTGCAGCCACACCCATCCCCGACGATTTTGAAGTGCCTTTCGGCAAGGCCCGGATACGACGCCCGGGTTCCGATATTTCCGTTTTTACCTATGGGAATACCACCCACATGGTGGAAGAGGTTGCTGCCCGCTTAGCCGATGAACTAGGTGCTCAAATTGAAGTGGTCGATTTACGTTCCCTACTGCCACTGGATGAGGAAACCATTTTGAATTCGGTAAAAAAAACCGGTAAAGCCTTGATTGTGCACGAGGACAAAGTGTTTGCCGGCTTTGGAGGCGAGGTCGCTGCCCTTATCACCGAAAAAGCTTTTGAATACCTAGACGGTCCCGTTCGACGGGTTGGCTCAACCTTCACCCCGGTTGGGTTTAACCGTATTCTCGAAAAAGCCATTTTACCCAACACCGAGAAGATACAAGACGCATTAAAAGCCTTACTGAACTACTAAGCCACTTTTACTATAAAACACCCTTAAAGACAACAATAATATTTGTATCCATTTTGATACCAACTTGTTATATAAGGGTATTTCTACAGATCTTCAAAAAATGTAACACGGATGAAAATAGGTTTATTTTATAGTTTCCACGCAAAAAAAACAGCACAAACTGCCAAGCGAATTCAGGAACACTTCAGTTCCGAAGAACTGGAGCCCGTCAATGCCGAAACGGTTACACCGGAACAGTTTATGTCTTTTAATGCGCTGATTTTGGGTGTCCCCACCTGGTTCGATGGCGAACTCCCCAATTATTGGGATGAATTTGTACCAGCACTCGAAGATTTGAACTTAACGGGCAAAAAAGTAGCCATTTACGGTGCCGGTGACCAGAAAGGTTATCCCGAAAATTTTGTGGATGGACTGGGCATTATGGCTCAACTTATTGAACAGCAAGGAGGAACATTGGTCGGATTCACCTCCTGTGAAGGCTATACCTACGAAAGTTCCAAGGCCGAGCGAGGCCATCAGTTTTGCGGATTAGCCCTCGATTACGAAAACCAGGCATCGAAAAACAAGCAACGGATTGCTGATTGGTGCGATCAGCTACGTTCTGAATTTAAGTAAACACGCTGAATCTTATCTCCCAACATAATTAGCAGAAACCGGATGACGCTAGTTTTATAGATCTACCTTTGAAATGATCACTGAGCTGCATGCCGAGTATTCAGGTAGATTTTTCAGGATTCACCTCCTACATGCCAATCTGCACTTGCCCAAAACAGGGATTAAAACTCAAATTGAAGCATAAGCATTATGATAAAAATCACCATACCACACGAACGGATATCACATTGTTTTTCTGGACAATATCCCAATTAACACCTATCTTTGATTATAGATAGAAAGTTTAAGTTGATTATAAATTTTTAGGGTTAATTTTTTTTCAGCTGTAGGTTAATATTTGATAGGGTTTATTAGTTTTAGGTGAGAAAAGGTCTTCGTGAGAAGGCCTTTTTTTTACCTTCTTGCCTGAGTTGTATAAGAGCTATCTGTTCCTAACCAGGAAATGCTGAAGCCAATCAGTTGGCAACATGGCAGCTCCTTCTTGCCAAGCCAACAGATGATGCAATTACGATCTCCTCCGATATTCAAAAAACTCCTCGACCAAAGAGCAAACCAAAGCAAAAAGGAAAGAAAAAGAAAGTGATGCTAAAAGAATCAGCAACAACCGTTCCTTACAGCATGCAGACTCCCAAAGAGTTGCCATCATACAATCCCGTAATACCGAATGGGTTAATGACAGAAATCACCTGATTAGAGCAGTTGATGTCATAGTGTTTTTATGGACAAACGCGAATGAGCATCGTATATTTGTATAAAGCAATTTACTAAAAGAATGAATTAAAAATTTTCAGCTGTAGGTTAATATTTGATAGGGTTTATTAGTTTTAGGTGAGAAAAGGTCTTCGTATGAAGGCCTTTTTTTTATTCGTATTGTTTCCCTAACTTACAGACAGCAATTGTGCTCCATGGCTCGACTTCATGTCTTTATGCAAACCAGCGGTGTTATCCGTAAATGGAACCTGCTATTAGTACTCTGCCCTGCGCTTGTTTGGGGGCAGCAACATATCCCATTAAAATCGCAGTTGGAAGCCTACGATATTCATTATTACCATTTCGACCTAAATATCAGTAATGCCAATTCGGAGATTGCCGGATTTGTTCATCTGGAAGCTACCCTAAAAAACACTTCTACTGACTCCATTACATTGGAATTGACGCAACATGCCCAACTGGACAGTGTAATTTGCAATGGGAACCGTGTGACGTACAAACACACCAACGATTTGATTCGCCTTCCCCTGGAAGCCTGCCAGGGCATGAATCAACCATTATCCATAACGGTATATTATAGCATCAGCCGATACCACACACCTTATAACCGGGGGATCACTTCCAGCACCCTAGCCAATGGACGGCGCATTACCTGGTCACTGTCGGAGCCCCGGTACGCCAAAGACTGGTTCCCATGCAAACAAGTCCTTGAAGATAAAATAGACTCTGCCACATTGTACTTTACCGTTCCCGATACACTTATGGTGGGCTCCAATGGTATTCTTACCGGAATTACCCCAATGGAATGCTCACGGAAACGTTTCGAGTGGAAAACCTCCTATCCCACCGCTTACTATTTGTTTTCATTTGCCACAGGCAACTACATGGATTACAGTTTTGATGTTCGCAATGACGACAGCGGACAGATTCATGTTCAGAATTTTATTTACAACGATAGTATTTTTTTCAAAGAAAATAAACGGCAAATAGATACCACCGCAGCCCTGCTTCGGATTTATACCAAACTTTTTGGCCCGTACCCATTTGCAGCTGAAAAGTATGGACATTGTATGGCTCCCATTGGCGGGGGTATGGAACACCAAACCATGACTACCCTGGGCAGTTTCAATATCGAACTTGTTGCACATGAACTGGCTCACCAGTGGTTTGGAAACAGTGTAACCTGCTCCGACTGGCAGAACATTTGGATTAATGAAGGGTTTGCTTCCTATGCCGAATATCTGGCATTCGAAGAATTGGGTGTCGATGAAAAAGCCCGCACCTGGCTGTCGAATGCACATGCACTGGTTAGCTCCATGCCATCGGGGTCGGTCTATGTTCCCGCCCAGGAACTGGACGACGATCAACGGATCTTCAACTACCGGCTTAGCTATCAAAAAGGGGCGCTGTTACTGCATATGATCCGACACGATCTGGGAAATGATTCATTGTTCTTCGACCTGATTAAAGATTACGTAAAGCAACACACGTATGGCAATGCAGATGGCTCTGCATTCAGAGAAATTCTCGAAGCAAAGAGCGGGAGAGATTACGCTTCTTTTTTTAATTCGTGGTACTATGGTGAAGGTTTCCCCATTTTGGACATTGAATGGGTTCAAAAAAGCGATTCCGTTGGGATACGGATACAACAGGAATCCTCACTCAGTAAAAGCAGCGTAACCTATCCGATTTTATTAGATCTAAAACTTGAATTTCTATCAGGTGATACACTGCTTCAAGTGCCCATCAATCGAAAAGAAACCAGTATGGATCTGTTCGTTTCCAAAAAACTGATGCGATTGACTCCGGATCCTTACATGCGCACCATTAGCCAAATACGATCGGTAACCCATCTCAACGAATCCAACAGCAGTAAGGCATTCCAGGTTTTTCCGAATCCGGCTGCCAACCAGGTGTATATTCAAAATTACATCCCCGACCGGCCCTTTGAAGTGCAGCTCCTGGATCAATCCGGTAACCGGCTGGCCCGGCAAACCAACTGCGTCACCTACACGTCGTTTCCGCTATCACATCTATGTGCCGGAATCTATCGATTGGTTACCTCCCAAGGTAATGCACAAGAAGTTTTTACCTTAATCAAGCTCTGAGGTTTTAATAATACATATTATTTTTGCTTCTTTGCTCTCCCAATTGGAAATGAGTGTGCAAGCAATAAAGGACTTTCTACATACGCATCGGTGGTTTATATTACCCTATGCGCTATTCCTGATTTTGGCAGGAAGCCTCCAGCTCTTCGTACCCAAACCCGATCTGCACCTGCAACTCAACCGATGGCACTCCCCGGCATTCGACCTGTTCTTTAAAACCATTACCCTGCTGGGAGATGGCAGCGTACCCTTTGTTGCCGCTACAGTGCTAGCTGTTTTTTCATTCCGTAAAGCCATTCAGATTGGTCTGTCAGGAGCCGTTTCCGGTCTTCTGGCTCAGTTCCTGAAACGGTTCATCTTTACAGACATTGTACGCCCCTCGGTTTGGTTTGGCAATACGCCGGATTTTCACTGGGTGTCAGGTATTGATCTGCATGCAGCATTTAGTTTTCCCTCGGGACACGCGGCTACCATTTTCTCGCTGTGTGTTGGCATCATGCTTTTCTCAGCTGCTCCTGCCCGCAAATTATCCTGCTTTTTCATAGCGCTTCTGGTTGCCTATTCGCGGGTTTACCTTTCACAACATTTTTTAATCGACATCTACTTTGGTTCTTTGCTTGGTGTTCTGATTACCATTTTGATCTACCTGTGGATGGAGAAAAAGCGTGCTGCATTTCTTGATACGTCCATTCTTCAACTTATTAATAAATCCAGGCCATGATGAATCGAAAAGACCTAACCCTCCAACTTTGTCTGGCTCTGGGTGCAGCCTTGCTGTTTATCCCCTTTCTGGGTAAGGTACACCTGTTTGACTGGGATGAAATCAATTTTGCGGAATCGGCCCGCGAAATGATTGCCTCAGGTGATTACCAGACTGTCCGAATCTTTTTTGAGCCATTCTGGGAAAAGCCGCCCCTGTTTATCTGGCTGCAGGTTCTGGCGCTAAAACTTTTTGGGATTAATGAATTTGCTGCCCGTTTTCCCAATGCTATTTGCGGAATTCTTACCCTGCTTGTGCTATATAATTTGGGCAAAAAACTTTACAATCCTAAATTTGGACTGATATGGGCCTTTGCCTATTGCAGTTCCATTCTACCCTTCTTCTATTTCAAATCGGGCATTATAGATCCATGGTTCAACCTGTTCATCTTTTTAGGCGTTTACTTTTGGGTGCAGGCTATGGATACCGAATCTGCATTGCGCAAATACCGAAATGCCATACTTTCAGCAGCGGCCATTGGCCTGGCCATGCTCACTAAAGGGCCGGTTTCCGTATTGGTCTTTGGCTTGGTGGTAGCAGCCCTCTTTCTTTTTAACGGGCTACGCATTGGATTAAATTGGAAACAACTTAGCACCTTTATCTTGACTCTTCTGATAGTGGGTGGTTTTTGGTTTATCCTGATGGCTCTTTCGGGCAATTTCGAAATTATACAAGATTTCATTGTATACCAGGTTCGTCTTTTTAAAACCCAGGATGCAGGTCATGGCGGGTTTCCGCTCTATCACTTTATTATCCTGCTTTTTGGTGTTTTTCCGGCATCGGTATTTTCGATCCTGGGACACAAATACGTGGGCGAACGTGATCTCCGGAAAGTGATGCACCTGGCTATGATCAGTCTGCTTTGGATTGTTCTTCTCCTTTTTTCCATCGTTAAAACGAAAATTGTCCATTATTCCAGTCTCACCTACTTCCCCATAACCTATCTGGCCAGCTATTCGGTTTACCAGCTACTGGAAGGCAAGTTCCGCTTCAGGGGTTGGTTAAAAGTGATGCTGGCAATAACCGGCAGTGTTCCGGCCCTGCTTATAACCGCATTGCCAGTTTTTGGCATGTACCGTCTCAAGCTCATCGAACGGGGAATCATAACGCACCCTTTTACTGCCGGAAATCTGCAGGCCAACCCGGAATGGCCGCTCCTGTATTCCCTGGTGGGATTGCTGCTTCTAGCCGGAGTGTGGGTAGCTGCCTATGGTTTTAAAAAAGACCTCCACCGAAAATTCCACACCCTGTTGATTACTTCGCTGGCCTTTATTTTTCTCTCCATCACGCTTTTCACTCCGGGAGCCGAGCGGATATCACAAAAGGCTGCCATTGATTTCATTAAGGAAAAAGCCCGGGAAGACGTTTATATTCATTCCTTCTACAAGAGCTATGCGGTTCTTTTTTACAGCAACCGGGGGATACCCGATGATAAGCGTGCATTTTCGACCCAATGGCTTACCTCCAAAGAGATTGATAAGGATGCCTATTTTGTAATGCGAATTGACAAGAAAGCGGAAATTCTGAACCGTTACCCAAATATTGAAGTTTTGTATGAAAAGAATGGCTATGTTTTTGCTGTAAACCATGCCCATAACCAAGAAATAATTGCACCATGATTAAGGACAAGAAAATAGCGGTAGTACTCCCTGCGTACAATGCGGAACAAACCTTGGAAATTACCTACAACGAAATACCATTCGACATTGTGGACGAAGTGATACTGGTGGACGATAAAAGCCGTGACCAAACCGTGGCTAAAGCCCGGGAGCTTGGTATCAAACACATTGTTACCCACACAGTTAATAAGGGCTATGGGGGCAACCAGAAATCGTGTTATAACAAAGCGCTTGAAATTGGAGCCGATATTGTTGTCATGCTTCATCCCGATTACCAATACACTCCAAAGCTGATTCATTCAATTTGTTACCTGATGGCCAACGATGTGTACGAGGTGGTGCTCGGATCGCGCATATTGGGTAAAGGAGCCTTGAAAGGCGGAATGCCGATTTATAAATACATTGCTAACCGACTGCTCACCCTGGGTCAAAACCTACTGATGAACCAAAAACTCTCGGAGTACCATACCGGGTACCGTGCCTTCACCCGCAAGGTTCTGGAAAGTATCAATTACAACGTGAATTCCGACGACTTTGTATTCGACAATCAAATGCTGGCTCAAATATTCTTTGCCGGTTTTGAGATTGCCGAAATCACCTGTCCAACGAAGTATTTCGAAGAGGCCTCGTCCATAAACATTCGCCGGAGTGCCATTTACGGGCTGGGAGTGATTGGTGTGTCGTTTCAATATTTTCTGGCAAAAGGCGGATTGATGAAGAGCAAACTCTTTCAACCGGTAAAATAAAAGCAATTTTATGTGGAGCAACCCCAAAAAACGATTAGCCCGGGCCTTTCTTCTAACCTGTCTGCTATTTATTGCCAACCTGCTCATTTCCCAGGAACAAATAACCCTGGACGAAACCCAGCCCGAATTTGCCGAACTGGCATCCCTGGCTCGCGACTTTCTGCCCGGCCATACCAAGGCACAGGTAGGTATAGGGCTCGACTGTTCCGGTTATGTATGCAATGTGTACGGACACTTCGGAATTAAATTGCCTCGCACATCGCAGCAACAGTATCGGTATTGCACGCCTATACCTCGCGAAGAACTCCAACCCGGCGATTTGGTTTTTTTCATAACCCGGGGCAAACAAATATCGCATGTTGGATTGTGTATGAGCGACAGTTCTTTTATCCATTCGCCCGGAAAAGGTAAAATGGTTCGTGAAGAATTACTCTCCGGAAGCTACTACTCCAAGCGGTTTTATTCCGGAGGAAGAATTATGTTTACCCCTCCAAAAGATACTGAAACTTCCATAAGTAACTAAATGGATTCCCCGGAAGGTTCACAACCAGTTACGATTGGAAGGATTCGTCCAGATGTTAATCTTAAAACAAACCGATGAAACAACTCATTGTACTGCTTGGCTTCGCGGGAATTCTGGTTTCCTGCTCACCTAAAAGTGAAAGTCAGCCGAAAGTAAAGAATGTTATTCTCCTGATTGGCGATGGCATGGGAACCAGCCAGATTTTTGCCGGTATTACCGCCAACAAAGGCCAGCTAAACCTGGAACGTGCCCAGTATGTAGGCTTCTCGAAGACCCAGTCCGCCAGTCACTACACCACCGACTCGGGTGCCGGTGGTACTGCTATTTCCACCGGCTCTAAAACGAACAACGGAACCATAGGTATGGATACTGCAGGCAAACCCCTGCCCAATATGATCGAACTGAGCGAAGCCAAAGGACTTTCTACCGGACTGGTTGCCACCAGCAGCATTACCCATGCAACGCCGGCCTCGTTCATTGCACACCAACTCAGCCGGAACGACGAACCCGAGATTGCCAGACAGTTTCCGGGAAGCGGCATTGATATTTTTATTGGCGGGGGACACAGCTACTTTGCCGACAGCATGAATGTGATTCAGCAGTTGCTAAACAACGGTTACCGAATGGTGAACCAGGTGTCCGATATTGACCCGGACGATTCGCTCCCAATCGGTTGTTTGGCGGCCGATATAGCTCTGCCCACTGCACTGGAAGGCCGGGGCGATTACCTGCTCCAGGCTACGAAAAAGGCCATGGCCAAACTGGCTCACAATCCGGCAGGTTTTTTTTTAATGGTCGAAGGTTCTCAAATTGACTGGGCCGGACACAGTAACGACATTCAATATCTAACGTCCGAAATGATCGATTTCGACCAGGCGGTGGGTGCGGCATTCGATTTTGCCGATTCCCATCCCGGAACGCTGGTAATCGTAACGGCCGATCACGAAACCGGTGGCTTGTCGTTACCCAACGGAAACCTGTCCGAAGGAACTCTGGAAGCGAAATTCTCCACTGACTACCATACGGGCGTAATGGTGCCTGTGTTTGCGTATGGCACCGGAGCTAATTGCTTTGCCGGAATATATCAGAACACCGGCATTTTTGACCGAATGGTGGAAGCCTTACAACTGCATGAAACTCCTTAAGTTTGGGCAGGCTCTGCTTATAGTTGCAACCACCGCCTGTGCCGGCAATCCGGGTACAACCGATTCGTACCGCATGGTGCTCACCAAACAATCTACTCTGCCGCACGAGGTGTACGAAAGCTCCGGAATAGCCCTTTACCGGGGACTCCTGTGGAGTTTTAACGACAGCGGCAACGATCCGGAGCTGTTCGGGATAGATACCACCAGCTGGAAAATTGCTATACGGATCACCCTGACCCATGGAACCAACAACGATTGGGAAGATCTTGCTCAGGACGATCGGTATTTCTACATAGGCGATTTTGGGAACAATTTCGGCAATCGTCGCAACCTGTGCATTTACCGGTTGGCAAAAGATGCAATCGGTGAAGTCGCTAAACAAACCCTTTCGGCCGACAGCCTGACCTTTCGGTACTCCGATCAGTACAACTTTTCCGAAGCCCCTTACGCCACAGCATTCGATTGCGAAGCCATGTACTGTTTGGGCGATTCGCTCTACCTGGTTACCAAAGACTGGGTAAGCAGAAAGGGTATGCTTTACCGGTTGCCGAAAGCTCCCGGCCAATACGTGGCTCTGCCGACTGCCGGCATTCAACTCGAAGGATTGATTACCGGCGCCGATTACAACCCGCAAACCCGGGAACTGGTGGTCTGCGGATCGGACGACTTCACTCCTTTTGTTCGGTGCTACGAGCAATTTCGGATTCAAAAAAACACTCTTGCACCCATCCATGAGTTGCTGCTTCCTTCGCTGTACAGGGTACAAATTGAAGGCATTGTCCTTTTGGAAAACCGCATTCTTCTAAGCTGCGAAGAATCGGAACTTCCACAATCCATCTTCGAAGTGGTGATGCAGTAACATTTTACGAGGTACTTCCGGGGGTTTTTAGTAATTTCATGCGAAAAAGCTGCTCATGCTGCGATTTCTTCTTCTTTTACTTCTCCCCGGAACGATGCTGGCACAGCACCAGATGAAAACCGAATCGACCAAAGCCATAAAGGCCTACGATGAAGCTATGGCATTCTATCGTCAGGATCAATTCTTAATGGCCGAACGCTCCCTCCAACAAGCCATTAAAGCCGACAGCAACTTTCAGAATGCTTACCTGGTATTGGCCGAGGTGTACTGGGACATGGAACATTACGGTTTGGCTATTTCTGCCTATGACAAAGGATTGTCGCTCGATCCGTCTTTCTATCCCATGGGGTATTATAATAAAGGAAAACTGGAACGACAAACCGGCCGGTACGATGAAGCAGTGCAAAGTTACCAAACCTACCTGGAGCTGGCACCCCAGGACAGCAAATACATTGATCAGGCCAAACAAGGTATTGCGCATGCCCGCTTTGCCCAATGGGCAGTTGCGCACCCGGTAAATTTTACCCCGGTAAATTTGGGCCCCAATGTAAATACCCGCTCCGATGAATATTGGCCATCGCTATCGGCCGACGAGCAAACCCTAATTATTACCCGCAAAGTAGAGCAGTACGATCTGACCCTGGGGAGTACAGCCCAGGAAGATTTCTTTATCAGCCATTTTGAAAACGGAAGCTGGCAACCCATGAAGAATGCCGGGCTACCACTGAACACCCCCGACAACGAAGGAGCCCAATCCATATCGGCCGACGGGCGCTATATGGTGTACACCGTTTGTAACCGCAAAGGAGTAATTGGACGCTGCGATATTTTTTACTCCGAAAAACAGGGCGAGCAATGGAGCACTCCCAAGAATCTGGGCCCGGTGATCAACTCTGCCGCAAAAGAAACCCAGCCCAGTCTGAGCCCCGATGGCCGCACCCTGTATTTTGCCAGTAACCGCCCCGGGGGCAAGGGCAACCTCGACCTGTGGATGAGTACCCGAAATCAGGAAGGAGAATGGAGCGCACCGGTGAATCTGGGCGATACCATTAATACCCCCGAAGACGAGATGTCCCCTTTTATTCATCACGACAACACTACCCTTTTTTTTGCCTCCAATTACCATCCCGGCATGGGCGGTTTCGACCTTTTTCGAGCTCGGCGCAATGCCCAGGGAAAATTCGATACCGTGACCAACCTCGGTTACCCCATAAATACTGCAGGCGACGAAATGGGGCTCATTGTAAATGCCAAAGGAAACCGGGCGTACTACTCCTCCAATACCGACCCCACCCAGGGGCGCGACATTTTCGAGTTCGATCTGCCTGAGGCTCTGCAACCCGACGAAGTAACCTACATGAAAGGAAAGGTATTTGATGACAGTACCCGGGTTCGGTTAGAAGCCGCCTTTGAATTGTACGATCTGACCACGGGAATGCTGATCAGCCAGTCGCAATCCGACCAGCTTACAGGCGAATTCCTGCTATGTATCCCTACCAACCGCAACTACATGTTAAATGTAGAACGTAAGGGCTATCTGTTTTATTCTGATAATTTTGCTCTGGAAGGCATTCACCATCTCGACAAACCCTACCTAAAGGATGTTCCGCTGCAACCCATTGTTGCGGGTAAAACTGTGGTGCTTAAAAACATTTTCTACCAAACGGATTCGTATGCCTTGCTCCCCGAATCGACCCTGGAACTGGATAAAACCGTTGATTTTCTCAAACTTAATCCAGGCATACGAGTGGAGATAAGTGGCCATACCGATAATGTGGGCGCTACGGAATACAATAAAGCCCTTTCGGAAAAACGAGCACAAACCGTTGTACACTATCTGGCCGACCATGGCATTGCCCTGGAACGATTGAAAGCCAACGGATACGGCATGAGCAAACCCATTGACAGCAACAGCACCCCCGAAGGTCGCGCTAACAACAGACGTACCGAGTTAAAAGTATTGAAGTAACAGACAAGATGAATGCAGTAGCTCTATGCATTGTTGGCTCCAACTTACGGAAAATAACCCGGATGCTTCAAAATACCCTCTGCCATCCAAATAGCTGAAATTCAGGATCGAATATTAAAGGAAGAAATGTATATTTATCTATCATTCAAACACACAAAACCCCATGAATTATCAAGCTGTTCTTTCTGATCCAACCGTGCTGTGGTTTCTGGCGGGATTGGGTCTTATGCTACTCGAAATGGCTGTTCCCGGTCTTGTTCTTATCTTTTTTGGTGTAGGAGCATGGATTACCTCACTGTGCAACTACCTTTTCAGCCCTTCCGTCAACATCCAGTTACTCATCTTCTTTGTAAGCTCCATTGCCATACTGGCTCTGTTACGCAGACAATTGCGCTCGCGATTCTTTAACGAAATAAAGGAACAAAACGACTTCCTGAATGATGAATTTATAGGCCGGCTGGCGGTGGCCGAAACTGAAATTGGCCCGGGTAAAGAAGGCAAAGTAACCTTTAAAGGAACCCTTTGGACTGCCCGCAGCGTGGATGAAATAAAAC
Organism: Bacteroidota bacterium; assembly: GCA_003252385.1. Taxonomy (GTDB): domain Bacteria; phylum Bacteroidota; class Bacteroidia; order Bacteroidales; family UBA10428; genus UBA10428. Next base: position 63,889 of record QKEH01000008.1, read on the forward strand.
CCGGACAAACCGTTGAGATCATCGATACCGAAAGTATCTGTTTACTTGTAAAACCTAAATAATAGAAACATGATGAATGCAAACACCATCCTTATGGCAGGGCTAGTTTTCCTGCTTTTTATTATCTTATTATCGAATCTTAAAATAGTGCCGCAACGTTCGGCCTTTATCGTGGAAAGGCTGGGTAAATATCAGGCAACCATGCAGGCCGGCTTTCATGTACTGATTCCATTTATCGACCGGGTACGTTACAAACATTCGTTAAAAGAGCAGGCCATAGATGTTGCCTCGCAAAGTTGCATTACCAAAGATAATATTGCGGTTGAGGTAGACGGTATCCTCTACCTGCAGGTCATTGACCCACAAAAAGCTTCGTATGGAATTGACGATTATCAATTTGCTTCCATCCAAATTGCGCAAACCACCATGCGGAGCGTAATTGGGAAAATGGAACTGGATAAAACCTTTGAAGAACGCGACAACATCAACAATACCATTGTCACTGCGGTAGACAAAGCCAGCGACCCGTGGGGTGTTAAAGTAAGCCGCTACGAAGTAAAAAACATCACCCCTCCGCAAAGTATTAAAGATGCCATGGAGAAACAAATGCGTGCCGAACGGGAAAAACGAGCCATGATTGCCGAATCGGAAGGCGCCAAACAAGCCAAGATAAACGTGGCCGACGGGGACAAACAGGAACTGATCAAACGTTCGGAAGGTGAAAAGCAACGACGAATCAACGAAGCCCAGGGGCGGGCTGCCGAAATTCAGGAAGTGGCACAAGCCACTGCAAACGGTATCCGGGCCATTGCCGATGCTATCGGGGCTCAAAACGGCATCGACGCAGTGAACCTGCGCATTGCCGAGCAATATCTGACCGAATTCGGAAAACTTGCCCAAACCAATAACTCCATGATCATTCCCTCCGACCTGTCGGATGTGGCTGGTATGATTGCGGCTGCCTCGACAGTGTTTGACAGAACCAAGAGCAAATCCTAAAACCATAGCGAAGCGGATGCCCAAAATTGTATCCGGATGACTCAGATCCGCATAATAACTTTTGGGCAGCCGCTTCTTTCAACTACCTATCACTCAAAACTCATCTCCCATGATCGAAACCCTCGGCAAAAACCTCTGGATACTACTAACCATCCTTTTCCCGGGACTGTTTACTTACGGTGCCTGGCGCTTACTGCTTCTGCTCTGCCCCAGCACAGTCCTGGCGATGGATGCCTTCTCCTATATCGACGAATCGGGCATCATTACCCTAAGCATTATTATGGCCATTGCCCTGATGCAGCAAGCCGTGGGTATTAGCATAGAATATCTGTTGTCGCTTATTGCAAAAAAACAAGCACGTAACCAAAGTACTTTCTACCGTCTGTTCTGGGAACGCTTCGCGTTGGCTTCTACCGGGCAGTTGAGTGAGAATGGTACCCGGATTATTGGCAACTTCTTTTTGTCCATTAACATCTTTGTGGGCTTGTGTATGCTATTGATCTACTTTTGCTACTACGAGAATTTGCCCCGCAACCATTGGGTTGCCATCACCTTAACTTTCTTTGTTGCGGCGAACCTCCTGGTTATTATTTTTCGTTTGCAAAATGCCCTCAGTGTCATTCAAGCTATTCCTAAGAAACAATAAGTCCGATGAACCCTTTTCTAATTGCAGTACTCATAGGCCTTGCAGCCGGAACCATCGATGTATTTCCCATGCTTTTGATGAAACTGGATAAAACGGCCTGTATTTCAGCCTTCCTGCATTACCTGGTATTGGGTATGCTTATTCCATTTGTTAATTGGGATCTGGCTCCGGCAGTCAAAGGTATCTTAATTTCCATGCTGTCGGCTCTGCCGGTACTGGCGCTTCAACTGCCCAAGGATAAAAAGTCGGCAGTGCCCATTGTCCTTTTTTCCATAGCCCTGGGTGCAGCTATTGGCTGGGCTGGCTCCCGGTTTATTATTTAGCGCTACCCAAACGAAGGCGAAGATTACTGCTTTCCAAAAAACAGTAAATCCAATGGCTTTTAAGGAAAAGAATCTTAAAATGGAAAATCGTCATGGTCATTCTTTACCTCGGTGGTTTCCTCCACCTTTGGCAATTGCGCTTTTTGATGCACTTCATGGGGTACCACAAAGATGGCCGGATGCGGATCCTCCACCGGACAGGCATGTTCGCAGGCACCACAACCAATGCAAATATCGGCATTTACTTCGGGCAGGGTAAGGTTGTCGCCGTAAGGCACCATGTGTACCGCCTGCGTAGGACAATGTTCGGAACAGGAGCCACAGGCCGTACCTTCCGTTTTAACGATACAGCGTCCGGGCCGGAACTCGGCCTTACCAATTTGGGTGATTTTCTTTTCTTCAGCAGATAAAGCCAGAATGGCTCCCGTAGGGCACACCGCTCCACAATGCGTACACTCGTAATTGCAATACCCTTTTTGAAAATCCATTTTAGGCAGCATCATGCCTGTAAAGCCATATTCCAAAAAGGCGGGTTGAAGAACTTTAGTCGGACAGGAGGCAATGCAAAGATTGCATGCTATGCATTTATCTTTTAAATGTTTCAGACTTTGCGAACCCGGAGGCAATGCCACCCCACGCGACCAAAAGCATAGCGCGTTGGCACCATGGCCTTTTGCCTCAGCAAGTAAGGGAGCCGCCCCCATAAACAACATGCCAGCTTTTAAAAAGGCACGCTTGGACGGGTCTCTTTGCCGAACGGCTTTTTCAGAAATCTTCCACTGAGCAGAATACCTTATGGCATTAGCATTGCATGCGCCTAAGCAATTGTAACAGACCACACAACGACTGGTATCCACCGTTAGGTTTTTTATATTGATACAATCGGACTTGCACACCTGCTGACAAGCACCACATTGCGAGCAGTTTTCCTTATGTATTTGCACCCGAAAAAATGAAAAACGCGACAGCAACCCCAGAAATGTGCCCACCGGACAGATGGCATTGCAGTACAAACGATCACGAAAGAGCATCAGGGTGAATACCAGTAACAAAAAACTCAACGCTGAGAAAAAGGCAAGCGGTATAAATGGATTCACCGGTACTGCCTGTAAGGCGGCAACTCCCCAATGAGCAGCAGCATGAGCCAATACATTTGAACCCGCAATATAAACCGGCTGATACAAATAAGTAGCCATACGGCTAAAATTAGCATACGGATCCAGCCAGTTCAGCGCAAACAAACCCGTGCTAAACAGCGAAAGGAGTAGAAGAATGAGCAGAGGATACCGAACATAATTGGCTGCCTTCTTAAAGCGTGCCTTCCGGCGCAGGAAAGGCATCCATCGTAACATCCGGTTGGCTACATCCATCGAAATACCCAGAGGGCAAAGTACAGAACAATACACCCTGCCACTCAGCAAGGTGAGAGCAATAAGTACCAGAAACAGGCCGCTTAGCAAGGACAGGGGTAAAATCATTTTGAGCAGCGAAGGCACCAACTGAATACTGGTAAAAACTCCCACCCAGGCGGACGGCAGCTTCCCCCGAACATCAGAAAAGATAATAATAAAGGCGGCGAGCACCACCAGCGCCAAAATTCTGCGTAGTGGACGCAGCCATTTTTGAGTGTTCATTAAAGAGCTATGCGTTTAATATTAAGTGTATCCAGTTTAGCCGTTCCCAAGCCGGCTTGCTCTGCCAAAACAATATATTGAACATCGGCAGGCTCAATGCCAAAAATTTTGGCTGCAGCAGCATCGGCGGCAACCATGTTGGCGCTCAGGATCAAATATTTCATTTCTGCCACGTCGGCTTCGGAAACTCCTCGCGGGCCATTTTTCTTCATCACCCGATAGCCATCCACTACATTCAGCGTGGGTTTGCAAAAAGTAGAAAAGTCAGCAATGCATTGGTGAAGTCCCATACTGTGCCATGGGCGGCGTTCCCATACCACTCCCATCAAGTTCTTCATGGATACGGTAAGTTTTGCTCCACCATGGTTTTTCAGCACAGGCACATTAATGAGTACATCGGACTCCAGAATCAACCGATGCACACGGGTTTCCTTAAGGATACGCCCTTTAGGTATACTCACACTGCGGTATTCCTTCTCATCGTTACCGTTAACCATGCTTCCTCCGTGCTTTTTAACGGCATCACCAATTCCGGAACTGGAATAACATCGGGTCCATTCGTCGCAGGTATGGTCAAAAACCTTAACCTCGCCGGCTCCGGCCTCCATGCAATGTTTCACGATCTGCCCTACCAGCTCAGGGTTGGTATTGGAGCCCCTTTCCGGAGGAACATCCCAGGCGATATTAGGTTTAATGACCACTCGCTGCCCCGGTTTAACGTACTGTTTCATTCCACCCAATGCGGCTATACCGCTATCGAACATCAGAGCAGGCACAGCATTTTTAACAGCTACTAAATCGTAAGCCAAGTTAGGAGTTTCGGCGGCAAGCAGGCTATGCCATTCCCCCATACTAAACAGGGCTCCGGTAGCCAGTGAAACCGAAGCCGATGTTCGGATAAATGCTCTTCTTTTCATAATGCCAGATTAAATTAGGACCGCGTAACTACCCCTTCCATCACCTTCCAATCAAAGATACAAGAAACATGGTAAAATTTCGTTTCAAAAATGGCAAATACCCCTGTTTGGCCACTTAAAATCTGATTCAATAACAATTGCATACTAATGCAGAAAGCAGCCCCACATTGGAGACTGCTTCACACACATTAGAAGAAAAGTTTGCAGACACTTCTTCTTAAAATTACTGATCAAAACTTACATCCTGCTTTCCAAATTCTGAATCATCCTAAGCCGGACAAGGCTTTCACTCCTGACAAATTACGAATTAACAGCAAGTTGTATCTTCCGACAAAAGCAGTTCGTGCGAATTGTATAAAACAGGTTTCTGCACAACACCTTTCTCTATAACACTTTTAAATGGAAGCCATTAAAACTCAAATTTCATCCCAAGATCAAAAATATCCCTATTGCGGTATTTAGTCTTATAAAAATCATAACTGTACCCTGCCTGAAGGCTAACTCCTTTCGATATTTTATAGCCTATTTCGAACTCGGTGCGGTATTTGTACAACGCTTTTAACCCGAGACTTTGGTACAGTTCAAACCCCACCTTGGGCGTTAATTTACAGTTTGGAATATCATAGCCAAAAGCAAATTTCAAACGCAGGAAATCGCCTTTTTCATCCTCATCGGAATAGTTCGTATAACTTAAACGGAGAGATGGTTCCATACGTCCGAGCCGGGTAAAGAACAAGGTACTGAACTGATACCGGCTTAAATAGTGGATGGTGTCTTCTTGATTCATTTCTCCGATTAACCGATAGCCCCCTTCCAGTTTCATAAAATCGAAAGGCTTATAGCTCAATCCGGCATTCAAGTTAAACTGGTTCATTCCTTCTCCATCAATCCATCGAAAAGAAGGTGTAAAGTTGATTTTCAATCCATTATAGATTTTTTTTGAAAAGCTTACGGATGCACGAGTCTCAAAAATTCGTTCAATTGCCTGTTCCTGGCCTTTCACTTCACAACTTGCAAATGCAATAAGTGCTACAAGTCCCAGAGTACTGAATCTGTTTTTTTTCGGCATGCCACCGCCCCATTGATTTAACCTCTTTGCCATTCTTGCACAATGTGTCGTTAGAACAACAATATTAGACAGTTACACCTTACACTCAGTAATATAACCGGTCAAATGGCCGAAACGCATTATGAAGTGGGAAAATATACCTTTGTGACGACATGCCACTGAAACAAATATTCAGAAAGTAGCTATACGTTCAGCAATAACCAGCTTGATCCCAATAAAACAACCTAACTACCCGTTCACCAACCAGTTTTTAAAAAGCGACACTCTGGCTTTGCTAATAATGATACGTTCAGGAGTAGGAACTTTAAGCTTTACCAATAAGCGGTTACCAAACCACACCACCACCTCATCAATGGCCGAATGAGAGATAATAAATTGCCGGTTTGCCCTAAAAAACTCCGATGGATCCAGTTTTCCGATAAGCGTCTCAAGGGTTTTATCAATCATGCGTTCCCGGTTCTCAAAGGAACATAAAAGCGTAACGTCGTCCTTGGTATAAAAATATGCGATGTCACCCACCGCAACCGGTGTGAGCTTGTCCCTGAATTCAACCAACAGAGTACGTGCATATTTATGGTTATCTTTAAGTAGCCTGATAATTTTCTCACTGGTATGCGACCAATCAGTTTTAGTAAGTTGCTTTAATTTGTCCAGTGCACGAATTACATTCGAGGGTTCAATGGGCTTTAACAGGTAATCAATACTATTCACCTTGAAAGCATCCAGGGCATACTTATCGTAAGCGGTTGTAAATATGACCGGACAGCATACTTTAACCTGATTAAAAATTAAAAAGGATGCTCCATCGGCCAAATGAATGTCTAAAAAAACTAGATCGGGTTGTGGATTGTTTTTCAAATAGTCTACACTGGCAGCTACACTGTCCAATGCGCAAAGAACAGAAATTTCGGGAGCCACTTCGGATAAAATAGCCTTTAAATTTCTAACGGCTGCCGGTTCGTCTTCTATAATGATAACTTTCATAGTATCCATTATGGTTTGATTTCTTCAGGAACTTCGCAGGTGATTAGCGGCAATTCGACTACAAACTGGCTGTTATGTATATAGGTGTCAATCGATTTACCGGTAATATACACATAGCGCTTTGCTAGATTTTGAATACCTATTCCTGTATTCGGCTCAGAAAGCTCCCGAGGCTGATAAGTGTTTTTTACCACCAACCGACCCTGACTGATATAAATGGCAACATACACAGGCAACTCCTCACTGATTATGTTATGTTTGGTAATATTTTCTATAAGAGGTTGTAACGAAAGTGATGGCAACTTGTATTGGAGCTGTTGTTCCTGATTTATCTGAACGTCGAATTGTATCCGATCCTCATACCGTATTTCCAGCAGGTAACAATAGGTTTTTAAAAACTGCATTTCATCTCTCAGTGCAACCAGTTCCTGTGTTTTACCCTGGAGTATGTAGCGGAACAGATGCGAGATCTCGTTGATGTATTTTAGCGCTTTCCGATCCTGCTTTTCCCGAACCAATCCCGATAGTGAATTTAAAACATTGAAAAAAAAATGAGGGCTGATTTGGGCTGTCAAAGCATCCAATTGATTTCTAAGACTTTCAGCCCTGAGTTTCTCATTTTCGTGTTGCATAGAATGATGCTGATACTGCAATTTAAAAATGGTTCCAAACAAGGTGACTGATACCAATACAAACAATGCTTTAAAAAGCAGTACGGCATCAAGAAACCAAAAAAAAGGCCTGAGTTTATGAGGCCCCGGGGGGTTGAACAGATTGAACAACGCAAATGCCAAGTAAACCAGCAGAAGTAGAAGAAGAGTTGAAAACCAATTTACCCTAACCGCGTCCTTGTATGCTCCTCCTGCTTTTATAAAATTGAAATACAGCCATAAAAGAGACCATGACAGGATGGAATAAAATATAAACTCCAAACCCACAAAACGCACACGACCCGTGTATTCTGGTTCTGCATTGGGCGGAGCAAAAGGTGACGATGGCAAGCCGAAGGGTGGTTTGATTAAAGAGGCTTCTGGTGGAGGAACATCACGTCCTAATTCGTTTAACTTATGCCAATCCCGGGTCATATTTCCTGCTTCCTGATTGTGATCCATCGAATGCATCATACCCGGAAAAACAACAAAAGTGGCTATCAGAATAGCCACCAGAAAAAAAATAACCTGGATATTTTTCCTTTGTTTTACTTCCATAATTATCTCTTGCTCGACAAAAGTTAAGAATATTAAGCTAAACCTACTCGACTACGTTGTATATAAATTGAGATGCCATGCGATAGGCACTACACATACACATTCTGAACAGGAGATGGAGCATGAAATACTCCTACAATGGGGGTAAACCACCCCCTCCTGGCCCACCACCGGGTCCGCCGGAAGAACTCCCCAATTGGGTGGTAACCGATGTAATCGTAAATGAATCGTATTCATCCCCAGGCGTATAACTTCCTCCCGAATACATCCCGTAAAATGAAGTGCCGCTGCAACTTCCTCCCGTAAAAATGGTATAGCTGGTTCCTGTAGTCAATGTGGGCAATGAGAAACATACTGACTGATAGTTGTGTGCCGGTTGATAATCAAAGATCGTTGTGCCTGAAGCATCCTCAACATGAATCATAGCCGATGCAACTTTGGATGAAGTAAAATTCACCAATACACTATTTTGTGTCGATGAGGCACTTGGCATCTGAGCCATACCCGAACTTCCTGAGGCAACAACCAAACCTCCGGTTAACACAAAGGTTCCATCGTAGTCCAAAGGTCCGTTATCGTTCGCTGTAGGCCCATGTACCAGTAAGGTTCCTCCTGACATGATTACCGATCCGTTTACATCAACCCCGTCGCCTCCGGAATATACAATAATCTGGCCACCCCGAATACTCAGGGTGTTATCGCCACTACTTTGTTGTGGTTGCCCTTCGGTGCCTGCATTGCCACTGGCTGCATTGATCCCATCATCGGAGGCATTCACAACAATAAGTCCTCCGGATAGAACAATGCTTTTGGCCTCAAGTCCTTCATAGGATTCATTAATAATGATGGTTCCATTGGAGACTTCCAGAGTGTTTTCGGCATGCACCCCGTCATCTCCGGTAGCAATCAGGAAATTGCCATCTTCAATATAAACATCCTGATCGGAATGAATTGCATCATCTGTACTGTTAAGGTTGAAGTCTCCCTGAGCAATGCGCAATTCCACCCCGGCCTTCAGCGCCTTGGATGAGCTGGCTGTTCCGGTACAGGTTATGTCAAAAATGCCATCTACCACCGATAATTTATTTTGTGCCGCAAAGGCATCGCCCCCACAGGATACCGTATAATCACCCGATTTAAGCTCAATAATTCCACATTCGGCCACCTCATTATCCGATTTAAAAGCATCGCCCCCCGCATTGACCGAAAAAGTTCCTGAAGTAATTACCAGGTAATCTTTACCTCGAATACCATCATCAGCGGCTCGAATATTTAAAGTGCCGGAATTTATTACCAGGCCATCTTTACTGGCAACCGCATCGTTTATTTGACCGCTTACATTCAGCACACCGGTACCACCAATAGCTAAATCTGTTTTTGAAAACAAGGTTGCATTGATCTCATCAGTACTAAAGGTATTCCCATCACATAAGGTGTTTTGACTGTTTTCGGCAAGAATAATAACTAAACGCTCAGCCTCTTCGCAAAATATAGCGGCATCGGTAGCGCAAGCAATGGCAGCATTTTCTAAAATAAGCTTAACCTGGTCATTTTCCCCCGCAGCTATTTTCAGCTGTCCGTTATCCAGTTTGCCCCGTACCCAATACTCCCCTCCTGACTGTATCACCACCTGGTTGTTACTGTAAATTGCACCTGCCCCGGTAATCTCAACATCATCACGTAGAAGCCGGATAGAGGTTGCCGTAGCCGTATCGCAAGAATAATCGACAACCTCCTCGTTATATACCGAATTATTGGTATCCTCATGCGCTTTCGCCAGATCAGAATCCACATGGCGTTCACACGAAACGCAAAGACTAAGGAATCCAAGCACTATCATTTTAGCCGCTGTCTTCATAATATCGTTTTTATTTGACCCCGCAATACTATAACTGTATGGGTTGCAGACTGAATATATAAGTGTGAAACGTAACATTTCAAGGTTGAAGCAGGAAAAAATGCCACTCAGGAATTCCGATGTATTGGGTAAAATTGTCATCTTTGAATTCGGAAAAAGTACCAAATGAAGATTCTTTATTACGACTGTTTTGCCGGCATCAGCGGCGATATGCACCTGGGTGCCCTTATTGATCTGGGGGTGCCCGCCCAGTACCTGAAAGACGAATTAAAAAAACTTAACCTGGAAGGTTACGAACTGATCATTGAATCGGGGCTGAAGATGGGAATCAGTGGCACCAAGGTAACGGTTAATCTTACCCATCACCATCACCATCATCATGCGTCTCACCACGGACATCACCACGAGCATCGGAACCTCGATGCCATTCGGACTATTATCAACAGCAGTACTCTTAGCGATGCGGTTAAAAAAAACAGTCTGCTCCAATTTGAATACATTGCCCGGGCCGAAGCAAAAATCCATGCCAAATCAATCGACCAGGTGCACTTTCATGAAGTAGGTGCCATCGATTCTATTATAGATATGGTAGGTGCCGCCATCTGTATCGATTACCTGAAGCCCGAACGAATACTGGCTTCCACGGTCGAACTGGGCGGAGGTTTTGTTCATTGTGCACATGGCACTTTTCCGGTTCCTGCCCCGGCTACCGCCGAAATACTTTCGGGTGTTCCGGTGCGCACCGGCACCGTTTTAAAAGAAACTACCACCCCCACCGGCGCAGCTATACTTAAAACCTTTGTCGATGAATTTACCGACCAGCACAGCTTTACCCCGGAAAAAACAGCCTATGGTATTGGACAACGCGATATGGAAATTCCGAATGTGCTTCGTGTATTTTGGGGAACTGCTGATTCCACAGCCGGAACAACCGAACATGTCACCGCCCTGCTGGTCGAATGCAACATCGATGATATGAATCCGGAACATTACGATTTTGTGATGGAGAAACTCTTTGATGCCGGTGCTCACGATGTTTTTATGATTCCCATTATAATGAAAAAATCGAGGCCGGCCATTCAATTAAAGGTACTTTGTTCCAATCATCAGAAAGCAACTATGGAAGCCATTCTCTTAACGGAAACCACCACTTTGGGCACCCGTTCCTACCCGGTCGCTAAAAGTATGCTGCAACGTAAAACGCGCAACCTGGAAACCCCGTATGGCACCATTCGCATTAAGGAAAGTTACTTTAATAAAGAAAACCATAAATTTAAAGCCGAATACGATGATTGTGCCCAGGCTGCACGCACACATAAGGTACGCCTGCAAGAGGTGTACGATAGTGTTTATCGTCTGTTGAATTACGATCCCAAATGAACGAAACCATATTAAAACAGGTACTTAACCAGGTAAAGGAAGGTAAACTTTCCATCGACGAAGCGATGATTCAGTTTCGCGACTTTGAATACAAGGAACTGGATTTTGCAAAGATCGACAACCACCGGCAATTGCGCACCGGATATCCCGAAGTGATTTTTGGACAGGGCAAGGCCAATGAACATCTGCTGAGTATTGTGGAATACATGAACCAGCGCGAAAACAACATACTGGTAACCCGAACCACTGCCGAAGTGTATGAACTGGTCAAGGGAATCGTTCCCGATGCCGTTTTCGATCCCCTGGCTCGAACCATTACCATTCGAAAAGTAAGCACCCAAAAACCCGAAAGCCATATTGCAGTGGTTTCAGCAGGCACATCCGACATGCCCGTTACCTTAGAGGCAGTGCGCACTGCCGAGATATTCGATAACGAGGTACGGGTTTATAACGATGTTGGCGTTGCCGGAATCCATCGTTTCTACGACAAACTGGGCGAAATAAAAAAAGCACGTGTAATCGTTGTAGTGGCAGGCATGGAAGGTGCCCTGCCCAGCATTGTGGGAGGCGTGGTAGATAAACCGGTTATTGCCGTGCCCACCTCGGTTGGCTATGGCGCAAGCTTTGGCGGACTATCAGCCCTCTTAGGCATGCTCACCAGTTGTGCCAGCGGCGTTTCTGTTGTTAATATCGACAATGGTTTTGGCGCCGGTTACCTGGCTAGCATGATCAATAAGTTGTAGTGCGCAGCCGAAACATTTTAATTTATGCACCTGGCTTTAGTGTTTAACCATTTCACCATCCTACGATGTACCAAACCCTGTTGCTCTCCACTGCATACCTTCCCAATATTCAGTACTTTTCCAAGTTGCTTACCCATCCTGGGGTTCAACTAGAAGTTTGCGACCATTATACAAAACAGTCGTTTCGTAATCGTACTACCATTTTAGGTTCCAACGGGAAACAGGATCTTGTTATTCCGGTCAAGCGGCCCCAGGGCAACCATACCTACACACGCGATGTAGAACTGGATTACGATATGCCTTGGCTGCAAACCCATTGGAAAGCACTGGTTTCGGCCTACAAGCACAGTCCTTTTTTCGATATTTTTGAAGCCGAATTTTACCCGCTGTATCAGAAAAAAGAAAAATTCCTGCTCGACTTTAATCTTAAAGCACTGAACCTCTTGCTGGACCTAACCGAAACAGCAACGTCTCTGTCGTTTACCAGCGATTACCAGCCCACTCCTGCCGATGGAGTATTAGATTTCAGAGAAACCATTCATCCGAAACCACGCATGCAAACGCCCGATCCCGGTTTTACCCCTAACCCGTATTTCCAGGTTTTTTCGAATAAGTTTGGCTTTGTGCCCAATTTAAGCTTTGTCGATCTGCTATTTAACGAAGGATCGCAGGCTATTTACCTTTGCAAGAAGTGCAATTCAGTCGTGTAATCGATACGAAACCAATTAAAACACATCTTTGCACTCGTACCTGTCAGGTGTTAAAATTTCACCCCTATGGTCATCATCAGCTTCAACGCCTTATAGTTGATGTCGGCCACACTGGGCGGCACATAGATTCCCTGGTACAAAACGTAATCTTCGGAATAGAACTTATTGTAAAAAGCAAAATCGATAAACCGGTCTTCGCCCCGGAAACCAAATCCTCCACTATAACTCAGTTGGTACGCATTTACATTGGGTTGCTTATCGGCATAGGGGCTTCCAAAGTAACCAAAACCTCCCCTTAGATAGAAATCGTTAAAACGCAGTTCCGCACCTGTTTTAACATTAAACGTTCCATGGTAAATACTGTCAATAATTCCATTTTCATAGCTGTAATCATAATCATCGTCCGATTGATAACTCCAATATATCCGGGCTTTGGAATAATCCATATATTCCACATCAGTACTCAAAAGGAGGTTCTTGCCCAAAATCAGGCCTACACTTCCCACTGCTTTTCCCGGAGTTATAACGCGGTAGAAACTTTCACCGAAATCCAGTTCAGCGCCACTGTTTCCATCCACTGGATATACTGGCGAATACTCCGAATAGAACGAACTTAATTCAGCATCGTACTGTTCTTCAATAATATAACTGGTAGGCAAATGATAAGACAAACCAATGCGCAGCGGGTGGATGGGTTTCACAATGGCTCCTAAAATGCCCGAATATCCGGTTCCCTTCACATCTCGGGTTTCTGTAAATTTAAAATGTTGATAGTTGTATGCCAGGCTATTCTCCGAAAACATGGAAGTTTCATCGTACCAAAGAGAAGTTATAGAGAAAGTTGCTCCTAAATACAACCAATGATCGTAGTTACAGGCAAAAGAAAAAGCCCATTCATTCATTTTACCACGTTGCTGTATGTGATTGCTCTGTTCCAGAGTACCTTGTCCGGCAATGGAGTCGTTGATCAAATAGTTTCCATATTCTGTCTGATACATCAGCCCTCCATCGTAAAACAGCCCCTCGCTATAGGGAAGTAAATCGTTCAGTTCAACCGGGCTGTTGTCAAAACCCAAATTAGCCGATTCGGCATAAACATCGGCCAAAGAAGTATAAGGGTTATTGCCCTTAATGGAGATGGTATTGGAGAAATTCTGAACTTTGTTATATCCCACACCAAAACTTGCCCATTTCCATTTGCCCGATTTCAGCTCAATGGCACTCACAAAACCAAAGTTGTTGGCATTCAAATTCAACCGACTATCACTTGCCTTACTGCCATTATAGGTTGAGTTCACATCGGTCAGGTAAAATTCCGGAGTATAGGTCAGTTCCGATTTGCGATACAACCCCATTCCGGCAGGGTTAATGGTTGCCGAGGCGAAATCGCCCCCCAGGGCACCAAATGCCCCTCCCATAGCCACGGAACGGGCGGTTCCTCCCGGAAAGGTCTGTGAATAACGCAACGCATCAACCTGATCCTGAGCCTGGAGACCCACAACTATAACAAGTAGCACTGAAAGAGGAAATAGCCTTTTCATGGTTTTATAATTTTGGAATTACACTAGATACGAATCCTTAGCGTCGCCGCGATGATGAACCGGAACCTCCGGCCGGACTTCCCGAGCTTCGGCTCGAAGAACTACCCGACCTGGAATACCCGGAACTATTTTGGGAACCGCCACCAGGGCGTGAATATCCCGACGATTCTTGCGAACTACTGCTGGGGCGTGAATAACTGGAACTGCTCCGTGTAGTCGATGAGCTGCGGTTGTAGGAACTTTCGGATCCAGATTGTTGAGGAGCACTGTATCGTGTAGTAGAACTACCTGACGATTCCGGACGTGTAGAAGTGGTCGTACGGGTAGTTGATGAACGGTTATAGCTATTGGGGCTACTGCTGTTTGCAGGAACCGTAGAGCTTCTCTGCTGGTCGGAATACGTATTCTGTGTGCGTGTACTGCTGGATCGGGTCGTAGCCGATGGTTGTGCGGCACGCTCGGTCGAACTTGCACTGCGATTAACCGTTGGAGAGGCACTTCGGGTAGTTGTACTTGTAGTTCGTGTAGCCGATGCACTGCGGGTTGCACTTGTACCTGTTGCAGCCGAACGCGTTGTGCTTACCGGCCGGGTAGAAGTACTCCGAACCGTGCTGGTTGAGGAACGTACCGCAGAGGAACGTGTTGTTGCCGGGGAATATACCGATCCTCGATGGGTGGAATAGTACGTATTAGACGAACGCGATGTACGGTGTCCATGGTATACGTTGTACGAATGATAAGAATACGGATGGCTGTAATACCCGTCGTAATAACCATCCCAATACCCCCACGGCGAATAATAATCGTAGTAATAGTACGGACGGTAATAACCATAGTAATGATATGGGCTATACGGACGATAATACGGATAACCATAGGAAAGTCCCCAGCCAAAATAGGGTCCTCCCAGCGAAAAACCAAACGACCACGATGGATAGGGATCGTAAAGAGCTACATCGGAATAATCGCAATTTGAGCAACGCAGCGACGACCGGCGTATACGTTGTTCGTAATCCTCGTCATAGGATTCATCTTCATCGGAATAGGTTCTTTTATTGGACTCCTCATCGAGGTATTCCTGATCATCGGCATATTCGGCGTTCTTCACTTGCGAATCGGCTGCGGTGGATCCACCTGCCTCATTCTCTAGTGATTCCCGATACCGTTCGTAGTCGCTCTTTTCCCTGGGTGTTTCAGACGTCTGCGAACTTTCAGTCACCGTCTTTTTATCCTTTTTCGGATTGTAGTACAAATCATCGTTTTCCTGTGCAAACGCATCACTTGCTAGCAGTGCCAACACCAATACACTGACGCAGGTTGCTAGGTATTTCAGAGTTTTCATGACCATCCCTCCTTCTGCTTTTTGGGGTGAATATATGAATAATATTTTTTTACTTTTGTATCCATTTTCAACATGAGTATATAAACAAATACTATACCAAAGACACATTTCATGGCTAAACAGTTAACAAAAAGGGACGATAACTACTCGCAGTGGTACAACGACTTGGTAATAAAGGCCGACCTGGCCGAAAACTCTGCAGTACGAGGCAGTATGGTCATTAAACCGTATGGTTATGCGATCTGGGAAAATATGAAGGCCGTACTGGATAAAATGTTTAAAGATACCGGACACGTTAATGCCTACTTCCCCTTGTTCATCCCAAAATCGTTTTTCAGTAAGGAAGCCAAACATGTGGAAGGTTTTGCTAAGGAATGTGCCGTTGTCACCCACTACCGCCTCAAGAACGATCCGAATGGCAAAGGAGTTGTAGTAGATGAAACGGCTCGTTTGGAAGAAGAGCTCATTGTACGGCCAACATCCGAAACCATTATCTGGAACACCTATAAAAACTGGATACAGTCCTATCGCGACCTGCCGTTGCTGATCAATCAGTGGGCCAACGTGGTTCGCTGGGAGATGCGCACCCGCCTGTTCCTTCGCACGGCCGAATTCCTGTGGCAGGAAGGCCACACCGCACACGCCACACGCGAAGAAGCCCAGGAGGAAGCCCTGCGCATGCTGGACGTGTATGTCGACTTTGCGGAAAATTACCTGGCGATTCCGGTGATTAAAGGAGACAAAACCGAAAACGAACGATTTGCCGGAGCCGAAAACACCTACACGTTTGAAGCCATGATGCAGGACGGCAAGGCCTTACAAGCAGGAACCTCCCATTTTCTGGGACAAAATTTCGCCAAAGCTTTCGATGTGAAATTTACCTCCAACGAAGGGCGGGAAGAATATGTTTGGGCTACCTCCTGGGGGGTTACCACCCGGCTCATTGGCGCACTGATAATGTCTCATTCCGACGACAACGGACTGGTTCTGCCACCAAAAATTGCTCCTATCCATGTTGTTATTGTACCAATCTATAAAACTGAGGAACAACGCAAAGCGCTGGCTGAAAAAGCGCTAGAGATAAAGAAAAAAATTGAAGCGCGTGGCTACACGGTAAAATTCGACGACCGCGATACCCATAAGCCTGGTTGGAAATTTGCCGAACACGAACTAAAAGGTGTGCCCCTGCGAATAGCCATGGGTCCCCGCGATCTAGAGAATCAAACCGTTGAACTGGCTCGCCGCGACACCCTCGAAAAAAGTATCGAAAACATGGATGGTCTCGAAGATCGCATCCCTGCCCTGTTGGACAATATCCAGGCAACTATTTTTAACAAAGCGCTGAAACTGCGCGAAGAGAAGACCACCCATGCCGATACCTGGGAAGAATTTAAAGAAGTACTTTCTCAAAAAGGAGGGTTCGTAATGGCCCACTGGGATGGCACAACCGAAACCGAGGTCAAAATTAAAGAGGAAACCAAAGCGACCATTCGCTGTATACCGTTCGATTCGGTAGATGAAGAAGGCGTTTGTATCTATTCAGGCAAACCTTCAAAACGCCGGGTTCTCTTTGCTGTAGCATATTAATTAAAACTACTAGCCATGAGAACCCATTGCTTAGCACTGCTGGCGGCTACCGTAATAATAGCCTGCCAGCCACCAAAAGACATGGAGACGGAATCGATGACTAAACTGAATGAATTTGCGGTAGTTACACTAACCACCGATCTCACTTCACTTTCTGAAACCCAAAAGCAAATGCTGCCTCTGCTCTTCGAGGTAGCCGATATTATGGACTCCATTTTTTGGAGTCAGGCGTATGGCAACAGGAACGAGCTGCTAGATACCTTAACCGACAGCACATTACGCCAGCTGGTCGAAATAAATTATGGCCCATGGGAACGCCTGGGAGGCAATAGCCCCTTTATCGATTCGGTAGGCGTAAAACCTCCAGGTGCCAATTTCTACCCTGTCGACATGACTAAAGAAGAATTCGACACGCTGGACGATTCTTTAAAAAACAGCTATTACACTCTGCTGCGACGAGGAATTCAGGGCGAATTAAAGGTTATTCCCTACCACCAGGCCTACGCTCCACAGGTGGAACGTGCCGCCGGACTCATGCGCAAGGCCGCAGACTTGTCAGAAGACGATGGTTTTAAAACCTATTTAACCCTGCGTGCTGAAGCTCTGCTAACGGACAACTACCAACCCAGCGACCTGGCCTGGATGGATATGAAAAATAACCAGATAGACTTTGTGGTGGGCCCGATAGAAAATTACGAAGATCAACTCTTTGGCATTAAAACCGCCCACGAGGCTTATATTCTAATTAAGGATACCGCATGGTCTACACGACTGAACCGTTATGCCACCTTACTACCAGAACTTCAAAGTCAACTTCCGGTTGAAGCCCGTTACAAAGCCGAAACCCCGGGTTCAAATTCCGAACTGGCTGCTTACGATGTAATCTATTACGCCGGCGACTGCAATGCAGGAAGTAAAACCATAGCCATTAACCTGCCCAACGATGAAGAAGTGCAACTGGCTAAAGGCAGTAGAAGATTGCAGCTAAAAAATGCCATGCAGGCCAAATTCGATAAAATTCTTTTACCCATTGCCGACCAGCTGATTGCTCCTGATCAACGTCCCCATGTCACCTTCGATGCCTTCTTTGGTAACGTAATGTTCCACGAAGTGGCACACGGTCTGGGAATCAAGAATACAATCAATGGAAACGGAACCGTAAGAGAAGCTCTTAAGGAGCAATACGTTACCCTCGAAGAAGGCAAAGCAGACATTTTAGGATTATTTTTAGTGGAACAGCTTATTGACATGAAAGAATGGAATGCTCCTGTTATAGACCACTACACCACCTTTTTGGCTGGCATTTTCCGCTCTATACGGTTCGGTTCTTCCAGCGCTCACGGACAAGCTAATTTGATTCGCCTGAACTTTTTTAAGGAATATGGCGCGTTTGAGCGCAATGAAGATGGGCAATATCGTGTAAATGAAAAACAGATGCAGAAAGCCATTTCGGCGCTTTCCGAACAAATTTTAATCATCCAGGGAAATGGCGATTACCAGGCGGCCACTAAGATGCTGGCTCGTTATGGTTATATTTCTCCGGAACTTGAGGCGGATCTGAAGCGAATAAATTCCAGAAAAATTCCGGTGGATATCATATTTGAGCAAGGCCCCAAAGCTCTGGGACTATAGACTATCCAAGGTCAATTATTTCTGATCCGTTTTTCGGAATTCTATCACCACTCCCAAACAGCGTCGGTCGTTTGCCGACTTTTCATCGCCCTCTGGTACCGAAACCTCGATAATAAGATTACGGGTTACCTGGTTAGAGAAGGTTATGGATTCTTCATAGTTATTCTTGGCGTTGTCGTAAATCACGCGTTGTGCGGGGGTATCCTCCAGAATGCGCAATCGTATATCTCCAAATTTATGATGGGCACACACGGCAATGTAATAATCCTCGCCCGTATAAGCCACAATTTTAAGCTCGCTGGTCTGTCCGGGTCGAAAAAGTGCACTTTTCGACTGGCGACTGTAAAAAAAGGAATAATCGGCGTAAACACAGTGGTACTGATGATAGTCCGTACAATCCTGGGCAACCGTCCATATGGGCAGGATAGCCAAAACAAGGGCAATGCCTATTTGCATCTTGATTTTCATACTTAATCTAGTTTTCCAGTGTTTCAGTAATTCGCAGTCTGGTTTCGTTGGTGACGGATTTAAGTTTTGCAAATTGTTCCTTTGTAATACTTACCCGCGTACCCCCGCCAATAAAGAGTGAACCATCCTCATTTTTAGTAACCTGGGTCTCCTCTTCTTGTAAACGAAGCTCGTTAAACACTGCCCGGATGGAATGAATTAATTCCACGGCATCTTGAACATTCTTGTCGCCGGAGTATTCCAGCGCATAATTCAACAGGTTTTCAAGCACATACTTCTGATCGGAAATTCGCTGTACAATAGCGTTATCCGCCGAAAAATCATCTACCAAACCAAATGCCAGATGCAAACTTTCCACAAAGGCTCCAATGGATATGATCGCAAAAATCTTTTCCTTATCCTCGCGTACCAGGTAATCGGAAATATTACCAAATGCCTCGTCGGACAGCGCTTTTAAGGAGTCCGGGCTATCCAAATTTTGCTCAAATCTATTGAGCAGGCCGGGATCAAAGGCAGAGATAATTCGCAATTTATCGCAAAGGCCATAGACTACCTGAAAATAAACCAAAGCTTCCTTTTGCCTTTGAAATAGCGTGATATAAGCCAAATCAGCCGTATACACCCCAAGGTTCAAGGCCTGCGATTTAGAATCGAGAAACGAACGGGCATTTTCAATGGGCAACAGGAGTTCATCATTAAAAGAAAGCTTCTCCCGGTCGATAAAATTTAGCATCTCATCAGGAGAAGGAAAACGGTAGTACACCTCCTTGATATTTTCCATGTTCTCAAAACCGGTCATTTCGGGTGCCTCCAGAGTTTGCCGGACTTCGCTACGATTGCGGCACGAGAATACACCCAGCGCCACCACACCACTCAACAGCAGTGCCAGGGGCACATGAATTCGACGCTTACTTTTCATAGTCGACGAGTTTATTATTGATTTCTGATAATTGGCTTTATTGCTTCCACCACGTGATATTTCCAGCGTGCATAGAGCTTTGCGGATGTGGCGTATTCTATAAAATTAATAAACTTCTTGAGCAAATCATACAAAAGCGCCAAATAGAATACCACACCCATAAGCAGTATCACCAACAAATTAAACCAGTAGGTAGCTATATAGTCATTGCCAATCCGCTTCTCAGCGGCAAAAAAATGAGCCCTGCCTAACGGATGCTCCGGCAGCTTATAAACCGGGTCATCCTTACGAATCAGCCGATTATCGTATTCTTGTATTTTCAAGGCATCGCGCTTACTCAAAAGGATTTCTTCCAGACTGTTACTGAAATAGGACTGTCGAAATTCCGTTAACCGTTGGCTTCCTCCTAACGATTCCCGTAAATTCAGCAATTGTTTATCCTTTTCTTCCACCGCATCGTCGAGTGCTCTGCTGTATACTCCACGGGTCTGGTCGATGAAGGTACGAATTTTGTTAGCGGTGGAAAGGCCAAAGTCAACCGGGTTCAGTCCACTGACAAAACGTACATCGGCACCTTTCATCTGGGCGCCCAGGCTAAGTATTTCCTCTTCTAACAGCTCCATATCTTCCTGAACCTGAGATAAATTTGCATTTGTTTTAACATTACGCTCTACCGTTGCCAGTTTCAACCGCAACTCAGGAATCAGGTAGTTGATTTTATAGGCCGCATCGCTTGCCATTTGATCGATCCGGAAGAACTGCTTCTGATAGGCATTGTTCCGGAATTGGTTTACAGCGAGCGCCTCATAGGCCCATCGCGAAACCATCAGATCGCCCACAATGGGTACGTATTGCGGATTGGTTAGCCGGGCATTCAGTTTATCGAAACGAATCATAGCTCCTCCCAGAATAATTTGAGGAACAAGCAGCAAGGGAATGAGGATGTAGATGGAAACTACCGATTTAAGCGCCGCGGAAATGTTCAACCCAATCAGGTTGGACAGCACGGAAACACTGAAAAGCATGAGCCAGTAGTAAAAAAACAAGCCTTTTATTTGAAGTATCGAATTCCCAACCCACACAAACAGGAAAGTTTGAATGGCTGACAGCACCACCAAAAGAACTATTTTGGAATTGTAATAACTGAATCGGCTCAGGTTAAGAAACGACTCGCGCTGGAGAATCCTTCGATCGCGGATGATCTCTTCGGCACTCACCATGAGCCCTAAAAACAAGGCCACAATAACGCTCATAAAGAGGTACACCGGCAAATTAACATTTTCGCTGAAAATGTACGCATTGACATTTTCAAGAGTTCCGGCATTGAACTTAGTAAACCAGCCTAAAATGAAGGCCAGGAAAGGTGCTTCCAGAAGGTTTATCAGCAGATATTGTTTATCGGTAATTTTAGAAAGCAGATTTCGGATACTGAAAATTTTAAACTGAACAAAGCGATCGGGCACTTCAAAATCGTTTTTAGGTAAATCGGATTTAATCTCCGCACCCAGGCTTATTGAAGGTTCCAGCTTTTTCTTATAACTGTCGTACCATTGATCGGGGCTTACCTGCCGCTCCAGAGTAGGATAACCGGCTTCGTCTACCTTTTTGGATTCCAGAATTTGCAGCAGCTGTTCGGGGTTCACATTGCCACAGGTAGGGCACTCGCCATCCTCAGCATTAATCAGCTGATTGTGCGATTTAAAGTATACCAGGGCGTCCAGCGGATTGCCATGAAAAACAATCCGGCCGCCCTTGTCCATAACCAGCATACGGTCGAATCGCTTGTATATGTGCGATGAGGGCTGATGAATGTTCACCACCACCAACTTGCCATTCAGGCTTTGTTCCTTTAACAGGTCAATTACCACGTCCGAATCGGACGAAGATAATCCGGAAGTGGGCTCATCCACAAAAAGAACGTACGGTTCGCGTATCAGCTCCAGGGCTATATTCAGGCGTTTGCGCTGCCCACCGGAAATAAATTTTTTCAAAGGATTACCTACCACCAGATGCCTGATTTCGTAGAGCTGTAAATCCTTAAGCACCTTCTCCACCCGGATTTTAATCGAGGCATCGTCAAGATTTTTAAAACACAGCTTGGCATTGTAGTACACATTTTGCTCAACGGTCAATTCCTCCATCAACAAATCGTCCTGGGGTATGTAGCCAATAATACCTTTTATTGCCTCTTTTTCGCTATGAATATTATAGCCGTTAATGAGTACCCTGCCACGTTTGGGTTTTAAATTTCCATTTAAAAGATTGAGCAAAGTGGACTTACCCACGCCACTGCCTCCCATAATACCCAGCATGACCCCTGACTCTTCGTACATGGTAAAGGAATGAATGCCATTATCCGAATTTTTAAAGCGAAACTCAGCCTTCTCCACGGCAAAGTTCACCTTGTTCGGCATTCTCAGGCGCAGGAACTCTTTTACGATGTCGCTGTAATAAATGGTACCTATCAGTGGGCTCTTCAAGGTAGATCCTTTCTCCATGTAATAGCTCCTGTAGGGTATCACCTGCTGCCCTTTGTAATACAGCCGATCGTCGGCTTCAATATTTCGAAACAAGTAGGTATCGGCCGGTTCCACATGCAAAAACACCAGTTTACCCTTAAAATACTCCCGGTACAGGTGCCGAATGCCCCGGTACTGGGTTTCGTTCTGACCGTCAACAATGAGAACACTTTCCTTATCGGGCACTTCATACAACGAATCAAGCACAAACGATTTACAGGATTTAAAGGTTAAATCGTCGAACTTAAACGCTGTGGATATGGCGTGTATAAAATCCACCTCCTCCCTGGGGGTCACTTCCTTCAGGTTCAGGATTTCAAAAAGCTGCATCAGGATCAGAAGCTTTTGCTTCACATCGAGCACCTTATTTATGTCTTCGCAAATGATAATGGCTTTAACCGAAAAAAGCGACAACTGCTTCTCGCCGGTTTTCATTTCCCGCTCCCGAAGGCTGCTGTGGTAGAAATCGTACATAATCAGGTACTGATTTACCTTGCCGGGACTGACCAGTTGTTTCAGATACGATTCAATAATAGCACGACACCCCGACAGGCTCTCCTTGGGATGAACCTGCGTTACAATGGCAAACAGTCGCATCAGGGCTTTGAGAATCGTTTCGGTCATGGATGTAACTAACAGCTTTACATGTTGAATTTAACAATAATATTACAATTTATCGATTCGATGTATTTTGTAACCACACATTTTTTACCAAAATTAGACATGCAGGACAGGCATCCCCGTTTTTTATTCTATTTTTACCTTGTTTCATACTGAATGTCCACAACTATGAGCAGCACCATTAAAGTATTAATTGCCGATGATGAATCGATAGGCCGCCAGTTACTGGAGGCCATTCTGATGCCGGAAGGCTACCAGTTGATAATGGCTGCTGACGGACAAGAAGCATTGAATGCTGCTTTGCACGAACTACCGGATTTTATTCTGTTGGATGTAATGATGCCCAAAATGGATGGATTTGAAGTGTGTAAACGAATCCGCCAGGATGCTGCCACGGCTCATATTCCGGTTTTTCTGATCACCGCCCTCGATGACAGGGACTCCCGAATACGGGGTATTGATTCCGGTGCCGACGATTACATTTCGAAACCCTTTGACCGGCTCGAAATTATGGCGAAAATTAAAAATAGCGCCAACCGGATCCATCAACAGAAGACTGGCCAATCGGGTAACCCGGAAAAAACGATTTCGCAGACCCAGCAGCCCGAAACCGACCGAAAGTTGATTCTGGCTCTACAACAGCTTATTCTAAACAGCGAGAAAAAAAGATGCTATAGTTTCCGTTCGTCAAGCCAAACATCGACTGAATCGAAACATGCCCTTGCGGTTGAAGATCAGTCGACTATCTTGATCTCGAATAAACTCGACACCGGAAATGCTGCACTGACCAACGCCATTTTCATTACCATTTGGAAGGAAAAAATCAGAAACCCTTTCAGTAACCTGCACGAAGTACTATTGGCCTGCATTGAAGGTTTTAACGAACTGATCCAGAATAATAAGCTGGAAATGCTTGCCAAGGCAGGAATTTCTATTGGAATGCTACGTGTAAATCCCGAAACCAAAGAATTACAAGCCTGCGGCGTAAATCAGACGCTTTTTGTGCAGGCCAAAGATATTATGCTGGGATCAAAAGTTCCATCCGTATATCAGTCCTACTATCTGCAGGGAACGCAAACCCTGAAATTTCCGGAAACGATCAGTACGGTACTACTCTCACCTAATGCCTACGAAACCATCAACCAACAGGAATTTCTGCAATTTGCCAATCGGGAATTGATACAGGTTAACGACCAGAAGTTCCGGGACAAACTTAACCAGAAATTCAAAACAACGGAAGATGTCTTTGGGGTTAAGATGGTAGTTTAACCTGGCGGTGCACCTTCGACGAATCGCCCCATTCATGGGACATAAGCCACTACAAATAATCATTTTCCTGACGCTGACCTTCCCAATCAGCCCGGCATGGTTATGCGTTGCAGCGAGCACTCCGGACAGTTCTCTTGTTCCTGTTCTGGTTTCGCCTCCCTACTCCATCCCTGCTCAAAAACAGGTGACGGATAGTTTTCCCAACAGCCCGGATAAAGACAAGTTTGTTCAGGAATATAAAGATTTATTGATCAACACTCTTAAGCGAAGCCCCGACCCGGTTTCCCAAGACAAAGTACAACCCGTTGTACCCAAAAACAATTTCGAGGAGTATGAGAACCTCATTGTGCGTAACATTCGTTTTTTGCAGCTTGAGGTGTTTGGGCAAAATGTAAACGACACCACGGTGCAACCCGATTCCTGGGCAGAGCGTCTGGGGAATGGACTGCATATTAATACCCTGGAGTACGTTCTCAAAAACCGCCTCTTGTTTAATGCCGGGGATCCGCTCGACTTGTATACCCTTTCTGAAAACGAACGGATGTATCGCCTGTTGCCCTTTATTGGCGATGCCCGGGTGTTAGTAACCCCGGCAGGTACCGATAGTGTCGATATCACTTTCGTAATAAAAGATGTTATACCCGTAAGTGGCAGTCTGGAAATTTTTGACGTGGTGTACGGCCGGGCCTCGATCAGCAATAAAAGTATATTGGGACTGGGCCACGAAGTGTACTACAATAACAAGTGGAATGGCAACCGTGCCCCCTATTACGGGCATTCCATACGCTACCGGGTACCTAACATCAGCAATACCTTTTTTGCGCTCGACGGATCCTACGAAAACACCTGGAATAAGGAAGCAGTGCACGTTTCGCTGGCACGTCCGTTCTATTCGGCACGTACCAAATACGCGGGTGGCATTGCCTTCGATCAGGTAAATGCTTATATGAATATCGATTTTCCGAAGGATACCCACGACAGTATTGAAGTGGACTACAACTTTTACGATATGTGGATTGGGCGGGCGTTGAACCTAAAGCTGTTTTCCTCGAACGAGCGCCAAACTCACATTACCCTCACCACACGCTTTTACCGCTATGAATTTTTCAAACAACCCGGCGAAGTAGCTCTGGGATTCCTGCATGCCTACCACGAACGCGATATGTATCTGGCCGGACTCAGCATTTCCAGCCATGGGTATCAGAAAAGTTCGCTCATTTATGGTTTTGGACGAACCGAGGACGTTCCCTTTGGCCTTGCCCTGTCGGGGGTTATGGGCTTTGAAAGAAGCCAGTTTCAGGATCGATGGTATTTTGGAGGCACATTTGCCCATGCTACCAAGCTCACCCCCTACGGTTACTGGTACCACCAGGTTCAGTTTGGTACTTATCTGGGAAATTCGCCCGAACAAGGGCACTTCACTTTTAAAATGAACTACTTCAGTCCCCTGCTAAATTCCGGCGGCCTCTATTCCTACCGTATGTTTGCCACTACCCAGTATCAATCCGGATATCACCGCAACAAAGACGAATTCCTGAAATTTACTTCCCGCGATGGAATTCGCGGACTGTCGAGTTCTACTTTCCGCGGAAATCAGCGTTTGAACCTCAACCTCGATTTCAACTGTTATTCACCTCACTACGTCCTGGGCTTTCGGATGGTGTACTTTACTTTTTTCGATGTGGGCATTATCAGCAACGACTATTCCCGGTTGTTCCGCAACCAAACCTATAGCGGTTTTGGTATTGGAATAAAAGCCCGAAACGAAAACCTGATCTTCGACACCTTTATTCTCCAGTTGGGATACTATCCGGTGGTGCCTGAAGGTGCCTCCCCTGAATATTTCCGATTAACGGCTACAGGATACCAGCGCTTTAACCGCTTTGTAGTGGAACGCCCTGAGGTATGGGATTACCAGGAAAGGTATTAATACCCCTCACCCTTAGGCACACCCATTAAAGAACGAACCCATTCAAATTTTTCTGTTACAAGTATTCTTGAAAAAAGTAAACAAAAGCACCTTCGCAATGTTAGTATTGCCAAATGAACATTTGTAATACCTTAAAAATAAAATTATGTCTGTACTTGTAGGAAAGAAAGCCCCGAAATTCAACGCCCCCGCTGTAATTAAGGGAGGCCAAATCGTTGAAAATTTTTCTCTGGAACAATATGAAGGGAAAAAGTATGTCATCTTTTACTTCTACCCGGCCGACTTCACCTTTGTATGCCCTACCGAACTACTGGCCTTTCAGGCAAAAATCGAAGAATTTGAAAAGCGGAACGTAGCTATTGTTGGCTGTTCAGTCGACTCGGAATTTTCGCACTGGAAATGGCTCACCACACCCAAGAAAGAAGGTGGAATACAAGGCGTCACCTATCCCTTGGTTTGCGACCAGTCGAAAACCATTTCGGAAAATTACGATGTACTGGCCGGAAATTGGGAATTTAATGAAGAGGGGCATTCCGTTTTCGTCGGAGAACCTCGCTCGTATCGTGGTTTGTTCCTGATCGATAAAGCCGGAATTGTTCGTCATCAGGTAGTTAACGACATGCCGTTGGGGCGAAGCATCGACGAAGCCATTCGGGTGGTGGATGCGCTGCAGTTCTTCGAGGAAAACGGGGAAGTTTGTCCGGCCAACTGGCACAAAGGTGATGCCGCCATGAAACCCACCCAGGAAGGCGTTTCCAATTATCTCTCGAAACAGTAACTATTGCGCCGAAATAAAGAAAAAAGCATTCCGCATGGGATGCTTTTTTTATTTTTGCAGCATGTACACTGTAGGCAACTTAGCAAGCAACGCATACCCCCGGCTGAAAGACCAGCTTACAGCCTGTGCCCGAAGCTTTTCGTATGCCCTGATACTGGATGGTAATTCAGGACATTTTCCGGACAGCCAAAGCTTACGCCAATACGACCTGATTGCCGGCTTCTCCAACAGCACCCGGCCCGCCGATTTTCTTCTTGAATTTGACGACCTGAAAACGGTTACCAACCATCAGAACACCTGGTACCTCGGCTATTTGAGTTACGACCTGAAGAATGTCATCGAAGACCTGCACTCGCAAAACCGGGATGAACTCAACTGGCCACCACTCCTGTTCTTTCAACCGGAATGGTTGTTTCTTTTAAAAAATGAACAACTCCAAATATTGAGTTCAAATCCTTCCATTACCTTGAGTCAGGCATTGAAACTACTCCAAACGAGAACAGTTGGAGAAGCTGCTCCTCTTCCGGTATTGAATGCCTCCATGACTAAACAAGACTACCTCGATCGGGTACAGGCTATTCAGCGCCACATTCATCGGGGCGATTTGTACGAGGTCAACTACTGTATGGAATTTAATGCCTGCACACCGGTGGATCCCTATCAGTTGTACCTTCAACTCAGCAACCGCACCCCCGCCCCATTTGCATCGTTTCTCAAGTGCAAGGAACGCTACCTGCTGTCGGCCAGTCCCGAGCGCTTTCTGCAAAAAATTGACACGCGACTGCTATCGCAGCCCATCAAAGGTACAGCACCTCGCTCGGACGACCCGGCAATTGACCTGCAGAACCGTGAGAATTTAAAAAACAGCTTAAAGGAACGCACCGAAAATATTATGATAACGGATTTGGTACGTAACGATTTATCCCGAATTGCACAACCCGGGAGTGTTTGGGTGGAAGAACTATGCGGGATTTACGATTACCCCCATGTTTTTCAGATGATTTCAACCATACAAGCTGAAGTGGGATCGGTTAATTTCCAGGAAATTGTACGCGCTACTTTTCCAATGGGATCGATGACCGGAGCCCCTAAAATTGCCGCCATGCAGCTCATTGAGAAGTTTGAAACCACCAAACGTGGACTTTACTCCGGTTCGGTTGGATATCTTGCACCCGGCATGGATTTCGATTTTAATGTGGTAATTCGTAGTTTGCAGTACCATGCCCATAGCCACTACCTGTCCTATATGGTTGGCAGTGCCATAACAGCTTTGGCTAATGCCGAGGACGAATACCACGAATGCATGCTCAAGGCTTACGCTATACCTACCACCGATAACTCCTGAAAACCCCATGCTGGAACGCTTTAAAGAACACCTGCAAACTTTTCGGCTGCAACTATCCAACCAGCCCATCCTGCTCGCCGTAAGCGGCGGAATCGACTCCGTTTGCATGACTCACCTCTTTTACCAGGCAGGAATTCCATTTGCTATGGCACATTGCAATTTCGGACTGCGGGGCAGTGAATCGGATGGCGATCAGAATTTAGTAGAGAATTTGGCCAAACAGTACAACTGTCCGCTGCATGTAAAAGCATTTGAAACTAAAAAACACAGCCGCGAACTGGGCATATCCATCCAAATGGCTGCCCGTGAGTTGCGCTACAACTGGTTTGAAGAGCTGGCTGACACCAACGGATACCCCTACATTGCCATTGCTCACAACCTGAACGACTCCACCGAAACCATGCTGCTCAATCTGATACGGGGAACCGGAATAAAAGGGCTTTGTGGCATTCGTCCTCAACACGGCCGCATTATACGTCCCTTATGGTTTGCGCACCGAAACGAGATTGAAGCGTATATTTCGGAACAGAAGCTCCGCTATCGCGAAGACTCCAGCAATGCCGAAACCAAATATTACCGCAACCTGATTCGCAAGGAAATCATTCCACGTCTCGAAGGCATTAATCCGTCGCTTCACCACACGTTTCAGCACGAAGCCCGGCTTTTCTCAGCCACACATGCCCTTTACGAAAAAGAGCTGAAACGTATCCGGGAGTATATTTGCAGAAAAACCGAAACAGGGATCGTCATTCCCATATCCCGTTTGATCGAAGAACAAGTGCAAGCACCCGTTCTTTATGAAATTCTGGAACCCTATGGCTTCTCCTACTCCGATGCTGAAGATATCCTTCAGGGTATCCATACCCAGGCCGGCAAGCAGTTTCTGTCGGAAAGCTTTCAAATGGTGAAAGACCGGGATCAGTTTGTACTCGAACCCCGAACCGAAACCAACCCCCATGCCAGCTATTCCATCGACCAAAATACCTGCGAACTCCGAAAACCCATCCATCTGCAAATGGAATACATTTCCCGTAACGAAAGCTTCACCATTCCCCGTTCCAACACCCAAGTTGCACTCGATTACAACACCTTACAGTTCCCGTTACAACTCCGCCACTGGCATTACAGCGATGCATTCCACCCCTTGGGTATGAAAGGAACCAAAAAACTCAGCGACTTTTTTTCCGACCGAAAACTAAACCTGTTCGAAAAAGAACGAATCTGGTTACTCACCAGTAACAACACCATTGTGTGGGTGGTGGGCTATCAAATTGACGACCGTTTCAAGATTAGCCCCCAAACCAAAAAAATAGCACTTTTCACACTCAAACAGTAATCAAATAAAACAGCATCCATATGACCGACACACCAAAGCAAAACCTGACCTCCATAGAAAAAATTTTAGCTGGCGGCACTGAAGCACAAATATTGGAAACAATTGAAAAATTCAAAAATCAGGGTTCAGCAGCATTCTTACAACTGCTTCTCAATGTACTCAGCCAAACCCCTTTGGAGGCTATCCAAAAAGCCATTATTCAAATTATCAGTAACTTGCACACACAAGAGTTCACTCCTGTTATTGTAGATTTTATCCGGAATCATGGTCAGGCTGTGTTTACATCCGATCTGATTTCGGCCTGCTGGCAATCACGGCTGGACTTCAGCCACAGCCTGCCGGTATTTGCGGAGTTGTTTATCCGTGGAAACTTTCAAATGGCCATCGAATGTTTTACTGTTATCGAAGAAGCCATTTGGCAAGCCAGTTCAGCCGAAATCACCACCTGCCGCAAGCTCCTGGTAAATCAGATTCACGAAGTTACTGACGATAAACAAGCCTTATTTAACCAACTCATCCAGGTGCTCGAAAGTGGCCGCACGCCCAATTCCGATGCATTTCCTGAATTGTATCCTGACCCGGCAAACTAAACCGTAGAGGGCGTTATGGCTCTAATGCAAAAACTCCGGAAGCCAAAGCTTCCGGAGTTTTTTATGGTTATCTGGCTATGGGCTACTCCATGTTGGAAAAATAGCGCATAAACTGGGCGCGCTCAAATACCTCCGAATCGGGAATGTTTTTATAGCTCATCCGACCCCGGAATTCCTTCAATTCTTCAAAATTATGCTGATCCATCCAGGCTTCAACCTCCGAAACCATTTGAGTCAGATAATCGACCCCGTTTTTGTACAATACGGAACACACCTGTACGGTGGTAGCACCGGCCAACAGCATTTTCACCACAGCCTGACCATCGTGCACACCGGTTGATGCACAAATATCCAAGTGGTTGACCAGAGCTGAAATAATGCCCGTCCAGCGTAATGGAAAACGAATATCCGCCGGTGAGCTCAACACATCGGATGTGGTAAAACTCAAATCGCCGGTGCTGATGTCAGGAGCGTAAAAACGGTTGAACAGAACCACTCCGCTGGCGCCATGACCTTTCAACCGGTCGACAAAAGCAGGAAGATTACTGAAGTTCTGCCCTAATTTCATGACTACGGGAATGCTCACCTTCGCCTTTACGGCTTTTAAAATATCGATGTAAAGGTTTTCGTAATGTAAACCATCCTCGTGGGTAGTATTGGGGACAAAAAATACGTTCAATTCCAAGGCATCGGCTCCAGCCTTTTCAATGGCTTTTGCAAAGCTCACCCATTCGCTTGCCGAAGCACAGTTAATGCTGGCAATAATGGGAATATCTACTGTCTTTTTTGCATCTTCAATCAGCTTTAGGTAGCTGTCCAGGGCATTGCTCTTTGCATAATTCAGGATGTAGTCCTGGGCTTCCGGATAGTTCGCGTCTTTCAACATCGATCCGGCTTCCATCTTAATCTGCTCTTCAAAAATCGATTTCAGAACCACAGCCCCTGCTCCAGCCTGAGCCAATTTGGCAATTTTATCCACCGTGCTCGATAAACCACAGCTACTTACAATCACCGGGTTTTTTAGGGACAAGCCAAGGTACTTCGTTTCAAGTTTAGCCATTGGGTATTATTTTGTTTATTGTTTTAATAGTCACGATCTCCAAAAATAGAACTTCCCACACGTACCAGCGTTGCGCCTTCCTGAATGGCCAGCAGGTAATCGTGCGACATGCCCATAGAAACTTCTTTAAAATGGGGAGCATCCCGAAAAAAAACTTCTTTAAGCTCTCTAAAGGTACTATATAATTTACGAAACTCCTGTTGCACCTCTTGTGTATCGTCGGTGTAAGTGGCCATACCCATCAGTCCGCAAATCGAAATCCATTCCATGCCTTTGTATTCGTCGGACGCCAGCAACGAGCGAATTTCATCGGCCGACAGGCCAAATTTACTCTCTTCCCGGGCTATCTTCATTTGCAATAAACACGAAATCTTACGTCCTTGTTTACCCGCTTCGTTATTAATCGCTGAAAGCAGTTTCAAACTGTCAACGCCGTGCACCAACTGTACGAATGGAGCCAGGTATTTTACCTTATTGGTTTGTAAATGCCCAATGAAATGCCATTCAATATCCTTGGGTAAGTTCTCGTACTTGCCTACCAGCTCCTGCACTTTGTTTTCTCCAAAAATACGCTGCCCATAATGGTATGCCTCCATAATTGCCTCTTCCGAATGCGTTTTCGATACCGCTACCAGGCGCACTCCGGCAGGAAGCGATTGGCTGATTTGCGATAGATTGGAGGCTATGGACATGAAGCAAGTTGTTGTTTAGCGACCCAAAAATAATAAAATTTATCACCCTGCCCACCGGCACCGGTAAAATCCCACTGGAGGCGTTCCTGTAACGTCGTTCCGGGTAGTAAAAAACCGTTCCAGTTGAACCTTGATACCCGTCTATCTGTTTCTCTGCCGTTGATCGGAATAGAGCATCTTCAAACATCAAAAATGCCTTTCAATACGTAATTTGTGAAAGTTCTAAATACCACCCTTCACCCGATCGAAGACGAATCGATGCAAAAACGGCAAGGTATTCCATTTGAAAATTTAGTATCATTGCAGCATGATAGTGTCAAATCGTAATCAAAAAAAATTAAAAGCATGAAAATTAGTGTAATTGGAGCCGGTAATGTTGGTGCAACCTGCGCATTGGTTTTAGCCAACAAAGATGCCGCCAGCGAAGTAGTATTGTTGGATATTAAAGAGGGTATTGCAGAAGGCAAAGCACTGGATATCTGGCAAAGCGCACCTATTGATCGGTTCAATTGTAAAACTACTGGTGTTACCAACGATTACGAAGCTACCGCCGGTTCGGGGGTAGTAGTAATTACTTCAGGTTTACCACGGAAGCCGGGTATGAGCCGCGACGATCTCATTGAAACCAATGCCGACATTGTTAAAACAGTAACCGAACAGGTAATTAAATACTCTCCCGACGCCTCCATCATAGTGGTGTCCAATCCACTGGATGTGATGACCTATCAGGCGTACCTGTCGGCCAACTTACCCCGTACCAAAGTAATGGGTATGGCCGGAGTACTGGATACCGGCCGATACAGAGCCTTTATTGCCGACGAACTCAACGTTTCGCCCAAAGATATCCAAGCGGTGCTCATGGGCGGCCATGGCGACACCATGGTACCTCTGCCCCGTTTCACCACCGTTTCGGGTATTCCGATAACCGAACTGATGGATCAGGACAAACTGGACGCCATTATCGAACGTACCAAGTTCGGCGGAGGCGAATTGGTAAAACTTATGGGTACATCCGCCTGGTACGCTCCGGGATCCGCGGCAGCACGTATGGCCGAAGCCATTTCCCGTAACCAAAAAAGGGTACTTCCCTGCTGCGTTAAACTGGAAGGCGAATATGGATTAAAGGATGTTTTTGTTGGGGTTCCGGTTGTACTGGGTCGCAATGGAGTTGAACAAATCATCAACCTCAATTTAAACCAGGATGAAATGCTTCTGCTTCAACAATCGGCCAACGCCGTTCGCGAAATGATGGATGTCTTGGACAAAAAACGAAAGTAACCAACTCAAATAAAAAAACGTCTGCAGGTATTGCAGACGTTTTTTTTCTTCATTCCTCCCTATTTTGTTTGAGCCGCATACGCCAGAATCCGGTCGATCACTTTATGATCTACATCGAAACTTATCGTATCAAGCTTCCGGAAAATGTCCGAAAATTCAACTTCAAGGGGTAAATCGAGTCGTTCCAGCAGGGTATTATCTGCCATCTTCGACCCCAGGGAATGTAAAGAATATCGAAAAGTAGAGGTTTTCACCATAGGCTATAAAGTATTATTTCTCTCTATAACGCTTTAGAAAACCACTTAGTATAAATGACTACCGATTTATTTTCCCCTGACATCAAAAAAAAGAAAAGGCCTTCATCCGGGAATGTTGCTACGGCCAAGGATACTACTTTGCCACCAGACTCAACTCCTTTTCATCGATAAACCGTCGCAGATTGATCAGCGCATAACGCATCCTTCCCAAGGCGGTATTGATACTAACATTTGTCTGTTCCGCAATTTCTTTAAAACTCAAACCACAGTAATGTCTTAAAACCACCACTTCCCGCTGATCCTCAGGAAGTAAGGTGATCAGCATACGCACATCCTCAGTAATTTGCTCATGGATCATGCATTCTTCCACATTTTTATCCGAATACCGTGGTGAATTGAACAGATCCACCTCCTGGTGGTCGTTAGATACCGTGGAAAGTTGCTTTTCCCTGCGGAAATGATCAATGATCAGATTATGGGCAATTCGCATTACCCAAGACAAAAATCGCCCATTGTCCTGATACTTGCCCTGCCGAAGGGAGTTAATCACTTTAATAAACGTATCCTGAAAAATATCTTCAGCCAGCTGGCTGTTCTTTACCGATAACAGAATATAAGTGTAAATTTTTTTTCGATGCCTTTGGATTAAAATCTCCAAACCAGACTGACGCCCTGCCAGAAATTCCTGTACCAGGTCGAAGTCATTGAGGTTAACGAGTGTTTTCACGACTACCTCCTTCTTTTATGAGTTAGATTAAAGAAAGTAGAAGTATATCTATAGGCGAAAAATTAAAGGTTCCACATTTGATTCTAGTGCAAGTAAGTACTTTTTTTCTTTTTATTCAAATACCTTTGCGGATATTTTCAGTAAAGCGACAATCTCCATGCCAGATCAAGTGAACAGGAACCTGAATATTCAGGTAAAGGGAGCCCGGGTGCATAACTTAAAGAATATCGATGTTGAAATACCCAGAAATACCTTTGTAGTGATCACCGGCCTGTCGGGCTCAGGAAAATCCTCTCTGGCTTTCGATACCATTTATGCCGAAGGACAGCGTCGTTATGTTGAAAGTCTTTCGTCCTATGCCCGACAATTCCTGGACAGAATGAATAAACCGGAAGTGGATTATATTAAAGGACTTCCTCCGGCCATTGCCATTGAACAAAAGGTAAACACACGCAATCCTCGTTCTACGGTTGGCACATCAACCGAAATATACGACTACCTGAAATTGCTGTATGCCCGCATTGGCAAAACCATTTCACCCGTATCAGGACAGGAAGTTCGTCGCGAAAGTGTCAGCGACGTAGTGGATGCCATCGCCCTTCATAAAGAAGGTAGTAAAGCCCTTATTCTGGCGCCTTTCCCAAGTTTTCGCAATATCAAATTCGACCAGCTCATTAGCGATTTGAAACATATTGGCATTGGTCGAGTAAAGGTTGACGACCAATTGTTAAAAACCGATGACTTAACCGAAAAACTTCTGGATAGCTGTTACCAGCTTTATCTGGTCATTGACCGTATAGTTGTTCAATTCGACGAAGATTCAATCAGCCGGTTTTCCGATTCGGTACAAGATGCCTATCAACTGGGCAATGGCATTTGCCTGATCGAATTTCTAGGCGAAAAAGACAGCGAAATCCAAACCTTTTCCAATCGGTTCGAGGCTGATGGCGTTGAATTCGAAGAGCCATCGGTACATATGTTTAGCTTTAACAACCCCATGGGAGCCTGCCCTACCTGCGAGGGATACGGACAAGTTATTGGCATCGATCCGGATTTGGTAATACCGGACAAAAACCTTTCGGTATACGAAGATGCCATTGTATGCTGGAAAGGCGACAAAATGCAGGAATGGAAAAATGAACTGGTGTTCAGTGCCGGGAAGTTCGACTTTCCGATCCACAAGCCGGTTTACCATCTTAGCCGGGAACAGTACGAATTACTCTGGACAGGCAACAAACATTTCCAGGGCTTACATAGCTTTTTCAACTACCTTGATAGTAACAAATATAAAATACAGTATCGCGTGATGCTGGCTCGTTATCGAGGCAAAACCATCTGCCCCGACTGTAAAGGAAAACGGCTTAAAAAGGAAGCAGGGTATGTTCTGGTAGCAGGACACGCCTTACACGAACTCGTAGATCTCCCGGCAAACCTGCTACTTGAGCTTATAAAAACCTTTCAGCTTAGCCCTTACGAACAACAAATTGCCGGCCGGCTGCTACTCGAAGTGCGCAATCGTTTGGAATACCTTTGCGATGTTGGTTTGGGCTACCTAACCTTGAATCGGCTGTCTTCTACCCTTTCCGGTGGCGAATCGCAGCGAATCAATCTGTCAACCACCCTGGGAAGTAGCCTGGTAGGATCGTTGTACGTGCTGGACGAACCCAGTATAGGCTTGCATCCGCGTGACACTCATCGACTGATCAAAGTACTCAACCGGCTTCGCGACATCGGCAACACCATATTGGTGGTCGAACACGAGGAAGAAATCATACGAGCCAGCGATGAAGTGATCGATATTGGCCCCGAAGCCGGTCGTCTTGGAGGAGAGGTAATATTTGCGGGTCCATACACCTGGCTCATTTCCCATGGCCAGGGACTTACTGCCGATTACCTCACCGGAAGAGAACAAATCGCAGTTCCGAAACACCGTCGATCCTGGAACAATTCGATAAAAATTATTGGTGCCCACGAGAACAACCTGAAGAATATCAACGTTACCCTCCCGCTGAACACCTTAACCGTGATCACCGGAGTGAGCGGGTCGGGAAAATCGTCCCTTATCCGGAACATCCTGTACCCGGCTCTGTCCAAAATTCTGGGAGGTTATGGCGAGCGAAGCGGTAAGTACAGTCGCATCGAAGGCGATATACATGCTGTAACTTCAATTGAATTTGTCGATCAGAACCCCATCGGAAAATCATCACGCTCCAACCCTGTTACCTACATGAAAGCGTACGATGAAATACGGAAACTATGGGCATCACAACCCCTTGCTGTGAGCAATGGTTTTAAACCATCGCATTTCTCTTTTAATGTAGAAGGGGGTCGTTGCGAAGAATGCCAGGGCGAAGGCGTTACCAAAGTAGAAATGCAGTTCATGGCCGATGTAATCCTGACATGTGAACATTGCCACGGACACCGCTTTAAAGATGCTATACTGGATGTACGCTACCAGAAAAAAAATATCTACGATTTACTGGAAATGACCGTAAATGAAGCTCTTGAATTTTTCTCTGCCAGCGCAAAAAGTACAGAAAAGAAGATTGTTGAAAAATTACAACCGCTGGCCGATGTAG
The DNA here is from genome assembly GCA_003252385.1 of Bacteroidota bacterium. Lineage (GTDB taxonomy): Bacteria > Bacteroidota > Bacteroidia > Bacteroidales > UBA10428 > UBA10428. The sequence continues at coordinate 100,830 of QKEH01000008.1, forward strand.
GCCTGGGGTATATTAAACTGGGCCAATCGTCCAGCACACTCTCGGGTGGCGAAAGCCAACGGGTAAAACTTGCGTCCTTTCTCGCTCTTGAAAAGAGCAGCCCGGTACTCTTTGTATTCGACGAACCCACCACTGGCCTTCACTTTCATGATATCAGCAAACTGTTAAAATCCTTTAACGCTCTTATCGACATAGGCCATTCCGTGGTAATTATTGAACACAATCAGGAAATTATCAAATGTGCCGATTGGGTTATAGATCTGGGCCCGGAAGGAGGTGACGATGGTGGAAATTTGGTTTTTGCGGGCACACCCGAAGATTTAATTCATTGCAACGAATCCTATACCGCCCGTTTTTTATCCGGCCGCTTATAAGATGACTTAAAAAAAGCCGTACATGGAAAGATGTACGGCTTTTTCAACTGTATATTTCAATCTATTCAAACTGTTCCTTTATATAGCCAAATACTTTCTGAATGATATCTACTGCCCATTCATATGGATTTCGGCGTATCTTTTTTTCTTCTTCGCCCACTTTAAAGAACAAACCATTCAACGCTTTTTGAGTTGAAAAAACTCCCAGGTCGGTCTCAATGGCATTGGGCATGTTTACCGAGTTGCCAGTAAGGGCTAAACTGGTCAACGCTACTTGTACCACCGAACTATTCAGTGTAGTATTGTATGCCGATGTAAGCGTATTCCAGGCATCCACCGCAGAGAATCCCAGCCCTAAATCCTGGCCGAGGGCGGTATTGATATAGGGTGCAAATTTACTGGTTAAGGTATCGTAGGTTTCATTTCTCAGGTAGGAGGTAGCCGCTGTCGAATCGAAATTGTCGGCCTTATCCGCATTTCCCGGTACTTTTCCGTTAAGTATGTCCCATCCTTCGGTAATACTAAGACTGGTAATGGCATTGCCAAAAACAGGTCCGGCTTCGGTTGCTGCAGTCTCAGCTGCCCGGTTAACCGATTTAACCACATTCTCAAACTTCTCATCGAGATGAAAAAGTGATGCCAAAGTACTATTGCTGTTGATCAACTGACGCACCTGTTCTGCTTCCTGTGGCAGAGGAATTTTAACGAAATTTACATCGCCATGATAGTAGCCATTGATCAGATGCAATTCCGACACCGCTGAATCGACTCCGATTTCAAGTGCCTTTTTCAGGCCTTCAATCACCTCCGCCTCACTAAGAGCAGGATTATCAACTACGGGATCTAGTTTGTCGCAGGACGTAAAAATTACAGCCAGCAGAGTAATTCCAATGAGTAGCTTTTTCATATCATAAATTTCTAATTCGCCACTTAACTAACGAAAACAGTGCCAAATAGATTCAAAAACAGAAAAAAAAACCCGCTCGTTGAGCGGGTATATTTTATTTGGTGGTATCCTTAAACCCAAACATAATGGCAACGCAGCCGCTTATCGGATATTCCGATTGCGTATTGCTCGTTGGCACACGAACCATAATTTTAAGTTGCTGACTGGCTTCAACTTCAAAGTCCCAAACCCGTTCAAGCGAATGTTGGGTATTATCGTAAAGCACGTTCTTATAAGCATCAATAACCTTAAACTCTATATCAGGTAAGGCATCTGAGCCACAAACTACCAGTCTGTAGCTCTGTCCCGAATAGAAAGTTTTATACAATTCAGCTTCTTCCCCTTCGGTAAGTATGGCCGCATGATAGTTTCCATCGTGGATATAGGGTATTAGTTCCAATTTACATATTTTCTTTGCAAACCCTTTACATTGTGCAGATGCATCCAGGTTAACAAGTGCTAATACGAATATCAGGGCGATCAGATGGTACGTTCTTCTCATGATATGATTTATTTATTGTATAAAACTGGTTCTGAGTTGGTCCACCACGTTCTGAATTTCACGAAAATCTTCAGGAGTAACGGTTACGGTGGTTTTGGATTTTATGGTGGTTACACCTCCGGCTTCGCCGGCCACCGACTGTGATTCGGTAGTTTCAACGACTACCTTATCGAAACTTTTCTTGAGTTGCTGTAGTTGGGCTATCATCTCAACAATATCTTCATTTGTTTCGCCGGTAGCCTTTTGTTTATTGTCTTCCAGCATGCGTTGAACAATATTGAAAGATAACTTTTGTTCCAAAATACGGTCGACCAGTTTATTATTTTTAATATCGGAAGTTCCTACCAGCTTAGTGGCCAGATACAGACCTTCAATCCAACCGCCAACCAATACAATGGCGGCTACATCCTGCCGTTCGTTTTCTTTAAGGTAAGAACTGGAATTCAGGAATGTTTCGGATATAATATCCATCACCACATCGCGTTTCTGCAGGTTGCTCTCTAAACGCTCCATGGTCTGGTTATCAATGGCATCGCTTATATCCAAGCCTTCGGCCATGGTTCGGGCGGCTGTCATGTAGTTAATGGAAGCCTGGGTTTGATCGAACAAACTGGCAAAACTCAGGTCGGTTGTATAAATCCCTAAATTGAGTGCCATGGCCTTATTGGTGGTGTATTGACTTACATGATCCAACGAGTTTAAAAGTTCTTCGTCGTATTCCGCTCCGGCCGATTTTATAAGCATGGCTGTTTCCAGCGGAGAAGGCAGTGAATAAAATATCTTTTTCGCCTTATCTATATCATCAAAAATATCATCTTCGGTTACAAAATCCGAAATGGCAACATCCTGATTCGATTTTTGAGTACCGCCTTTACAGCTGAAAGCTGTAACGACAACAAGAAGCCCCAGAATAAGATGGCTCGCAACAGTTACATTTCTTTTGGTCATTGGTCGACGTTTTTAGGTTTGAATTTTCTTCAAACTCCTTATGTTCGTAGTAAAATTAGTATTTTTTTTTGATTTACAAAATTGCACAATTGAGGACTTTTCCTGCTTTTCAACAAATTAATAATTCAAAATTTTATCGGTAAGCAATGGCTGATATTTGGGATCCAAACGATCGGTCCACCCAATCAGATATTTAGTGTACTCTCCGATCTCCAGCTCTGCAATCTTTCGACCATATACATCCTGCATAATATCGTTGGGGAAAAATACGCCAGCCAGGTTCACTTTTTTTACATTTCGCCGATATACCGACTCGGAAAGGTCGGCAGCTCCAAACAGACTGAGAATGTTTTTGGCAATTACCGATGGATACTTGTAACTCACAATACTGAATTCAATATCTTCCGTATCCATTGTATTCAGTGAAAGGGAAATATCCTGACGATAATAGTTATTCACCATGTAGAGCAGGGCAACGCTTTCAACTGATTTTTCGTCGCGAAGGTGAGCCACCAGGCGTTCCTTGTTCTTTGGATTTTTTATCTCCGGTATTCCGTCTTTCTCAACAATATCGACTTCGGATCCCACCTTCTTGGCAATATTGTCAGCCCAGCGGTTCACTTCTTCAAGTCCTTTATGTAAATTAGGTGTCGTTACCGATTTCACCACAGTTTCAAAAGGTAAATTTTTTCGAACGGTGGTATATTCCTTCCCAATAAAGTAGTCGGATACTATATTAAGGGGTATGTTTTCTGCTTGAGCCTGCTGTTCAATCCATCGAATGGCCATTTCCATGGAATCAATAGTCGACTGAATATCAAATTCAGTCCAGGGAGCTGTAATTTTGTCGTCCACAAAAATAAAATAGACCAGCACCTCGTTGCGCAAATCCTTGCACACATTGATATTCATACCGTCGCGATAATCGATCCGATTATAGCTAAAGCTGGAACATACCACTCCGAGAATAAGTAACGACAGCTTTATGGGACATTTCATTGACGAAGGATTGAGAAGATTTACAACAAAACAAAATTAAAAAACCCTCTATTTTAAATATACGGATTTGTAACGAATAATTAACATTTAGGTTGACCTGGATTTCAAAAAATGCCTGCAAAAGGTAGTTAACCCACAATTCTCGCATTCGGGCCGGCGAGCTTTGCATACGTAACGCCCGTGAAGTATCAGCCAGTGATGGGCTATGGGACGAAGTTCTTCGGGAATAAACGCAATAAGCTGCTGCTCGGTTTGTAAGGGGGTTTTTGCTCCGGTGGTAAGTCCAATGCGGGCAGCTACCCGAAACACATGCGTATCTACTGCAATATAGGGCATGTTATAGATGACCGAGGCAATCACATTGGCGGTTTTTCGACCCACACCGGGTATCTTTTGCAGATCGTTATGATCAGCCGGAATTTGACCCTTAAAACATTCGACAACCATGCGAGCCATACCTGCCAGGTGTTTTGCTTTATTATTGGGATAAGAACAACTTTTAATGTACCCGAGCACTTCTTCGGCGGAAGCAGTGGCCATATCCTGAACCGTAGGAAATGCACGGAATAAAGCCGGAGTAATTTGATTGACTCTCTTATCGGTACATTGTGCCGACAGAATAACGGCCACTAAAAGTTCGTAGGGCGATGAATACTCCAATTCGGTTTCGGCAACAGGACGTGTTTGTTGGAAATATTCAATAAACAGTCGATAGCGTTCTTTCTGGGTCATATTCCTAAGGAAACACGAAAATATATTTTTAGTTAAAACCAGAAGTGTAATTTTGCGGAAAAGTAGCTTATAGCTCCCTGCATAAAGAATCAGACTTCAGAATGCAAGCTCTGGCGCAATGCAGTAACAGAACAGAACCACAATAATGGCAACAGCAATCCAGATTGAAAACCTAAGTAAATACATTGGTGATCTAGTGCTCTTTGAGAAGGTCAACCTCACACTAAACCAGGGGGAGAAAGCCGCCCTGATCGGGTTAAACGGCGCCGGTAAAACAACCCTGCTTAATCTCATTAACGGAGGCGATGCCTACGATTCCGGAAGTATCAGCATGGATCCAACGGTTAAAATGGCCTATCTGCCACAAGATCCGATTTTGGATCCGGAACAAACCGTAATGGATGTTCTGTTTAACAGCGAAAACGAATTACTGGGACATATTCGGGATTACGAGGAAGCCTTACTTACGGGCGATGTTAAGCGAATTGAGCAGACCGGAGGAGAAATGGACCGGCTCAAACTCTGGGATTTCGACACCCGCATTAAGCAAATGCTCACCCAACTGGAAATTACTGATTTCCACCAACCCATTGCATCCCTGTCCGGTGGCCAAAAGAAACGTATTGCCCTGGCCGGCACCTTGCTTAACGACCCCGATCTGCTGATCCTGGATGAGCCTACTAACCACCTCGACCTAGTTATTATTGAATGGATTGAAAACTACATTCAGCGCTCCAACATGAGTTTACTCATGGTGACCCACGATCGTTTTTTCCTCGATCGCATTTGCAATACCATTTTTGAAATTGACCGAAAACAGGTATTCAAGTACCATGGGAACTATTCGGACTTTGTGGAACAACGGGCCCAACGTATTGAATTGGAGCGCCTCGAGGTGGAAAAAGCACAGAATCAACTTCGCAAAGAAGAGGAATGGATGCGGCGCATGCCTAAAGCCCGCGGCACCAAAGCCAAATACCGTATCGACAACTATTACAGCCTGAAGGAAAAAGCGTCCAAAACCCGTAACGATAAGAACATTAAACTGAATGTTCAGGAATCGCGAATGGGATCGAAGATACTGGTAGCCAAAAACCTGAACTTTGCCTGGGGCGACAGATACTATGTCAAAGACTTTAACTACATATTTACCCGTTTCGAGAAAGTGGGAATTATTGGCAGCAATGGAACCGGAAAATCCACCTTCCTGCAACTACTTACCCAAAACCTGACACCCGAAAGCGGAACCATTGAAACCGGCGAAACCATCAAATTTGGTTATTATCGTCAGGATGGTTTAAAGTTCGATGAAAATATGCGGGTGCTTGACGCCGTTACCGAAATTGCCGAAACGGTTGTTTTAGGGAACAATGTGCGTATTACTGCCTCGCAATTCCTAACCTATTTCCTTTTTCCGCATGCCCGCCAAAACGATTATATTTACAAACTGAGCGGAGGCGAGAAACGCAGACTTTACCTGTGTCAGGTATTAATGCAAAACCCCAACTTCCTGATACTGGACGAACCCACTAACGATTTGGACATCGCCTCCTTACAGGTTTTGGAAGAATACCTGGCAGCTTTTAGCGGCTGCGTACTGGTGGTATCGCACGACCGTTTTTTTATGGATAATGTAGTCGATCATCTTTTTGTCTTTAGCGGTAACGGAGCCATAAAGGACTTCCCCGGCAACTATTCGGCTTACTTTGAGTGGAAGAAAAAACAGGAAGCAGAAATCAGAACTGGAGAAAAAGCAAAGTTAAAAACGGAGGAGCCGGTAAAAAAAGCTGCCGAAGCAGACTCCAGACCTAAAAAACTGACCTTCAACGAAAAACGGGAATTGGAACAGTTAGAGTTGGATATGGAACAACTCGAAATTGAAAAAAACGAAGTGGAGCAATTACTTAGCTCAGGCACCCTTAATGCCGGAGAACTTACCGAGAAATCGCAACGTTTAGGAACCCTGATTGGGAAACTGGATACTATGACCGATCGCTGGCTGGAACTATCGGAACGCCAATAAATGTTTTATTTGTTGTAACCCCGTTCTGTTTTAAAAGAATTGCTATATTTGCAGCTATTAAACAGAACGATGAACAGCATTACCTATACTTTTAGCTACTTTTACTTTTACTTTTTCGGAAAAGAATAAAGGGGCTGTTGGTATGGTCAGAATATACATGAAAGTCCCGAGCATTTCGGGACTTTTTTTTTGCCTCCATCGAACAACAACCCCAAGGTGTTACCCTTGGCAGCCTGCAACCCGGTTCAGGCCGCTCCAACAACAACACCGGACATATTTACTTGTAAATGAATAACCCATGAGTACAGCACCCAAACGTATTGCCATTCAGGGAGGCTACGGAGCCTTTCACGAAATTGCAGCCAATGCCTATTTCAAGAACGAATCGATCGAAATTGTTCCCCGTAATACATTTAAAGACCTTTTTGCCGCTTTACAAAAAGGCAAGGTAGACTATGGCATTACAGCCATTGAGAACTCGCTTGCCGGAAGTATATTGCCGAATTATACCTTGTTGCGCGATTCGAAGATGAAGGTTATTGGCGAAATCTATCTACGAATAAAGCAAAACCTGGTGGCACTACCCGGCCAAAAACTCATCGATATCAAAGAGGTATACTCCCATCCGATGGCCATATTGCAATGCCAGCAGTTTTTTGACGATTACCCCGACATTAAGCTGATAGACAGCCTGGATACCGCCCTGAGTGCCAAAAAAATTGCCGATGAGCAGTTAACCGGCATCGCCGCTATTGCCAGCACCCTCGCTGCCCGCAACTACAATTTGGAAATTGTAGCTGCCAGTATCGAAACCAACAAGGAAAACTACACCCGCTTTCTGATTTTGGAAGATAAAAATGGGGAACCCTTCACCGACCATAACGTGAATAAATCGTCGGTAAGTTTTGCCCTGGCCCACAAAATAGGCAGTCTTTCCAAAATTCTATCCACCTTCTCCTTTTACGACATCAACCTGTCCAAAATTCAATCCATGCCTATTATAGGGCACGATTGGGAATACCAGTTCTATATCGACCTGGAATTTGACAACTACCCGATGTACCGGCAATCTCTTAAAGCGGTGGAACCATTCACCAGTAATATTTGCGTATTGGGAGAATACTATAAAGGAGAAGTTAGTTTTGACTAATCTTGGAACACGGGGGCTAAAGCTATTTAATGCCAAAATCCTTTCGACCTAAAGAGCACACACTAGGAAACCTGTATTTAAAAAAGAGGGAACCATGAGTATTGAACTACAACTTATACCCTTCGAATTTGAAGGGATACCCAAAGAGCGGCCACTCGTAATGGCCGGACCATGCAGTGCTGAAAGTGAGGAGCAGGTACTATTAACTGCCCATCGGCTGCACAACCATGGCATTAAAATATTTCGTGCCGGTATTTGGAAACCCCGCACCCGCCCCAATACTTTTGAAGGAGTAGGTCGAATAGGGCTACCCTGGTTGAAACGGGTAAAAAACGAACTGGGTATGTACACTGCCACCGAAGTAGCCAACGCCAGTCACGTTTACGAATCGCTGAAACACGGTGTTGATATCCTTTGGATAGGAGCCCGAACCACTGCCAACCCCTTTGCCGTTCAGGAAATTGCCGATGCCCTGAAAGGTGCCTCGGTTCCCGTTCTGGTGAAGAACCCGGTAAACCCCGATGTGGAGTTGTGGATTGGCGCCTTTGAACGCCTCAACCAGGCCGGAATACAAAAACTGGCAGCCATACACCGTGGATTCTCCGACTACGGTAAAACCTTCTACCGCAACAACCCGCAATGGCAAATACCCATTGAACTGCGGCGCCGCATTCCCAGGCTGCCCATTATTACCGACCCCAGCCACATCTGCGGCAACCGCGATATGTTGCTGGAAGTATCGCAGGAAGCTATGGATTTGAACTTCGATGGTTTAATCGTTGAAAGCCACTATGACCCGGATAAAGCAGTAAGTGACGCCAAACAACAAATAACCCCCGATGAACTTAACAGCATGCTCCACCAGTTGGTACTCCGTAAGGCCAATATCGACAATACGGTAATTCAGCATACGCTGGAAGATTTGCGAAACCAGATTGATGCCTTCGACGACAAACTACTGGAGGTACTTCAGAAACGCATGCAAATTGCCGATCGGATTGGGCAGTATAAAAAAACAAACAACATCACCATTCTGCAATCGGGCCGCTGGAACCAGCTGCTAACCAAGCGTATTGAAGAAGGATTGCGAAAAGGTCTAAGCGAAGATTTTGTAACGAAACTCTTCCGGGCCATCCACCAGGAGTCAATCAATCATCAAACCCGGATTATGAATGAATAGATTTTAGTATTTTCACGCGCGGATAATTGGAACTGGGCTCAGCGCCGTGCAACGGGTAGCATACTACCCATCACCTCAGCCACAAGCTCAAAGTTAAAATTCCCATTTCAATTTTTAAACTATGAAAATTCTCGACGTAAAAGCCGAATCAAAAACCTCCAAAATACTGATCGGAGAAAGGCTTTCGCAATTGCCCCGATATATCGAGGGTAAGAAAGTGATTGTACTTACCGACTCCAATATTCTTAAGCACTATCGCGACCAACTTCCGGCGGGCCTGCCCATTATCGAAATGGGGCTGGGCGAGAAGAACAAAACCCTGGCTACCCTGGATTATATTATGGGCAGGTTGGTAGCCTGCGAAGCCGACCGAACCAGCTTTCTGCTGGCTATTGGTGGTGGAATTGTGTGCGACGTTGGCGGTTTTGCCGCTTCGGTATATATGCGGGGAATTTCCTTCGGTTTTGTTTCAACCACGCTACTTTCGCAGGTCGATGCCAGTGTGGGCGGTAAAAACGGTGTAAATTTCGAAGGATTTAAAAACATGATCGGCATTTTTAACCAGCCCGATTTTGTACTGTGCGACAACGAAATGTTCCGCACCCTCGATGCCCATCAGTTCCGCTCGGGTTTTGCCGAAATTATTAAGGCGGGCGCCATTAAGAACAAGGCGTTGTTCGACTATTGTGCCAATCATGCCCGGGAAGCTTTGGCCAACGACAGCGAAACCATTACCCACATGGTGTACGAGTCGGTAAAAATAAAGGCTGATGTGGTGGAGGCCGACGAACGCGAAAAAGGCGAGCGCCGCCTGTTGAACTTTGGCCATACCTTTGCCCATGCCATCGAAAAGAAGAGCGGCATACTGCATGGCGATGCGGTTGCTATTGGCATGGTACTGGCAGCCAAAGTATCGCAGCAACTGGGCCTGATTTCGAAAAGCGAAGCCGACCGCATTAAAGAAGTCGTTGCGGCCTATCAACTCCCGGTAACTTCCGAAATTCCGGTTCAGGATCTTTTCGATTCCATGAAACAGGACAAGAAGCGTGAAGGAGGGTTTATCCACCTGGTACTGCTCGAAGGAATTGGAAAGGCAGTAACCCGTAAAGTGAGTTATAACGAATTACAACAGATAATCGATGATTTGCGTAGCGATATCGGATAAAAATTTCGACCACTGCATGGCCACGCTCAACCGGGTGGAGATGGCCGAGATACGTCTCGATTTGACGGAGTACACCCCCGATCAGATTAAAAAGGTATTTGCTCACCCCACCCCTACGGTGGCCACCTGCCGCCCCGATAATATGGGGCCGGAAAAACAGTTGGAAATCCTGACCCTGGCCATTGAATCGGGGGCACACTATGTAGATGTGGAAATTGAAGCTGCTCCGGTGCAACAACAAGCTCTGCTGGCTGTTGCCCGTAAACACAACTGCCGGGTGATCATCTCCTATCATAATTACGAATGCACCCCGGGTATGCGGGAGCTTTACTCCCTGCTGGACGAGTGCTACGCCAAAGGTGCCGATGTGGCCAAACTGGCTGTTCAGGCCAACAGCAAAGCCGACAGCGCCCGTATTTTAGGCTTGTACAGCAACGAAAAACCACTGGTGGCCTTAGGTATGGGCGAAGCAGGTAAAATAACCCGGGTGCTATCGCCATCGCTGGGTGCGGAGTTTACCTTTGCAGCCATGGACAACGGAGCAGGAACCGCTCCCGGCCAGATTTCTTACTCGCGCATGAAAGCCCTGCTCGAGACTATTGAAAACGAATTGAACGCATAATACCACAAGAACACCGCTATGAACAGTTTTGGAAAACTACTACGTGTAAGTCTGTTTGGTGAGTCGCACGGCAACGGGCTGGGCATTACGCTGGACGGCGTACCCTCCGGCCTGCCACTCAAATTTATGGACTTTGCCGAAGATCTGGGTCGACGGCGTGCCGGCGCCAAGGGTACTACCCCACGCAAGGAGCCCGATTTGCCCAAATTGCTCACCGGAGTTTTTAACGACCATACCACCGGAGCCCCCCTGACCATACTGTTCGAAAACACCAATACCCGCTCCGGCGATTATACCAAACTGCGCGAAATGCCCCGGCCGGGACATGCCGACTTTGTGGCTTCGCAAAAATACGGAGGCTATGAAGACTACCGGGGTGGCGGACACTTTTCGGCACGAATTACTACCGGACTGGTAGCGGCCGGGGTAATTGCCAAAAAGCTGATTGCTCCCGTACACATTGAAGCCCGGCTGGTGGAAGCCGGAGGCAACCCCAATATTGAAGAAGCCATTGACCAGGCCATGCAGGAACAGGACTCCATTGGCGGCCTTATTGAATGCCGCGTAAAAGGTTTGCCTGTTGGATGGGGAGAACCTTTTTTCGACTCGGCGGAATCGCTCCTGGCGCACATGATGTTCTCTATACCGGCTGTAAAGGGTATCGAATTCGGCTCCGGTTTCCAGGCTGCCCGTATGAAAGGCAGCCAGCATAATGACAACATCCTGTCTATGGACGGAAAAACCGAGACCAATCATGCAGGAGGAATCAACGGAGGGATTACCAATGGCAACGAGCTGGTATTCCGCATAGCCATTAAACCCACCTCGAGTATCAGTCTTCCCCAGGAAACTCTGAATGTAAAAACGGGGAAGGTGGAAACACTCGTTGTGGAAGGCCGCCACGACCTGTGCGTAGCTTTGCGTGCACCGGTGATTGTTGAGGCAGGAACAGCCTTGGTGCTGGCCGATTTAATGATGCAGGAGCAAAAAGTCGGTCGGATCTGGCAAAACCAAGAATAGCCCACCATACTAAGAAGGAAAAAAGCAGCATGGCAGGAGTACAAAATATCAAAAAAATACTCATACTCGGAGCAGGGCGCATGGGTGCCTGGCTGGTCGAATCGATGTGCCTCGACTACGAAGTAGCCGTTTTCGACAAGGATAAAGCGAAGATGAAATACCTCTTCAACAGCCACCGTTTACTGAGCTATGATGAAATACGCGAGTTTTCCCCCGACCTGGTAATTAATGCCGTTAGCCTGCAGCTTACGGTGAAGGTATTTGAAGAAGTACTTCCCTACCTGCCCGAGGAATGCATTCTCAGCGATATTACCTCGGTAAAAACCCCGCTGCGCGAATTCTACCTCAACAGCGGACGCCGGTTTGTGTCGACCCATCCAATGTTTGGCCCTACTTTTGCCAATATTAAAGAACTGAAAAACCAAAGTGCTATAATCATTCAGCAATCCGACGAAGAAGGGAAGAAATTCTTCCGCAATTTCTACTGTTCCTTCGGGATAAAGATATACGAGTATACCTTTATCGATCACGATAAAACTATTGCCTACTCCCTGTCGACCCCATTTGCTTCATCGATGGTTTTTGCGGCCACCATGAAACACCAGGAAGCTCCCGGGACCACTTTTCAGCGGCACATGGCCATTGCCCGCGGGCTGCTTTCGGAAGACGACTACCTGCTGTCCGAAATTCTTTTAAGCCCCTATACTTACGAGCAGCTGGATCAGATCAGCAAAAAACTGGACGAGTTAAAAAATTATGTTAAAACCAAGGATACAGCGCAACTACAAACTTTTTTTCAATCGCTGCGAAAAAACCTCACTGAAGAATAACCCAAGTGCCAAACCCATTTTATATATCGTACAATAGTATTAGTTTAGGGGCGTTATTGATGTGTACTTATTGAAATGTATATGGCACTTCAAACCTTCAAGCCTGGTTATACGATCCTACTCCTGCTTGCACTGAATCTGCGCTTGTCGGCTAACGCGCCAGCTGCCGATTCCACGAAGATAGCACTGAATTTTACTGTTGGGATCAAACCCAGCTATGGCGCTGGCGAAGTTGGCATCCCTCCGTTGTCCGTTTCCATGGACTTTGCCATCCCACCCCTGGCCATTCCGGGCGAAATCCGAACAGGCTGGCTGGTTGGCACCTCTTCATCGCAAATCGAGTTCAACGGAGGAACTGTGAAAACGTCGCACTACCTGATAGCTACACGAAGCAGTTACCATTACCCCCTGATAGAAGGTGTAGATACCTATGCTACACTGTTATTAGGTGTACGAGCCATACGAGCCGAAGAAAACAACTTTCCGGGAGCCCAAGGGCGCTTACCCCTGCGTGCACGTCCTCTGGTTGCCCTGCAGGCAGGTGCCAAATATTACTTTATGGATCAACTGGGGGTTATGGCCGAAATCGGTTACGGATACTCTCTCATTAACCTGGGGGTATGCTTCCGGTTTCAGCCCTGATAACCGGATGTGCTCTGTGTTAAGTTTCAGGAGCCAACGCTACCATTAGTACGGCTATTTTGCTAATTTCGCTCCTATGTACACTATCCTGAGAACAACCGTTGCCACGCTGATACTGACGCTGACCTCGCTTACCCTGCAGGCGCATCCCATTCATGTATCGGTGGTGAATCTGGAATATCTTCCCGATTCGAACCGCATCGATTTCTCCGTTCAGTTGTGTGCCGATGATCTGGAGAAAATTATCAATTACGAGTATCATACCTTGCTTACTTTTCACAATCGAAGCCGGCTAACCACCCAGGAGCAAGACGCTTTGGAGCGCTACATCCAAGCAAATTTCAGCATTCAGGCCAAAGGAATTTTACCCTCCCGGTTGCACAGCTGGGGACTGGATGAGGGTCAGGTGCGCCTGTATTTCAGCTGCCTGTCGCCATTAACTGTAGATAGTCTGGTGGTATCGAACACTTTTATGATAACTTACTTCCCCGACCAGGTGAACCTGTTAATCAGTCATTTTAAGAACACAGAAACAGGTGTCGAATTTAACAAAGGAACCACCTTACAAACCATTGTTTTTAAATGAGAGGAATAGGCAAAACCCTGCTCTTGTGGCTGCTTTGCGGGGCAACACTTTATGCGACCCATAACCGGGCCGGCGAAATAACTTACCGTCACCTTTCGGGCTATACCTACGAGGTTACCGTAACCACCTATACCTATGCCTTAAGCAGTGCCAAACGTACCGAACTGATCGTTCAATGGGGCGATGGCACCGAAACAGAAGTACCCCTGCTGGATCCTCCGGGTTTTTATGCCATTCCGGGTACCGACTACCTCAAAAACATGTACGTGGCGCAACATACCTATGCAGGCAGCGGGGTATACGAAATACTTATGGAAGACCCCAACCGAAACCTGGGTGTAAACAATATTCCCAATTCCGTCAATACGATCTTCTCCATTAAAACCACCCTGTTCATTGGTTCCAACATTGGCTCCAACAACACCCCGGTGCTGTTGAATCCGCCCATCGACCAGGCGGCATTGGGGCATCCTTTCATTCATAACCCGGCCGCTTTCGACCCCGATGGCGATAGCATATCCTATACCATAACCACCTGCACCGGAGCCGGCGGCGAAGCCATTGAGGGGTATCGCATTCCGGCCGCAACCGATACCCTGCTGGTAGATGCCCGAACCGGCGACCTGATGTGGCTGTCGCCACCCGTAGTGGGAAAATTCAATATTGCTATTCTGGTTGAAGAATGGCGCGATCAGATCCGCATTGGGCGCATTGCCCGCGATATGCAGATTGACGTTCACGAAACGGACAATAACCCACCGATAAATCCGAACCTGATTGATCTGTGTGTACGGGCCGGAGACACGATTAACCTGCAAATCAGAACCAGCGACCCCGACCAGGATCAGCTCAATCAAAGCCTGGTGGGAGGGCCTTTTGAGGTGACCAACCCAGCCGTATACAGCATTGACTCCTCGGGCTATGGCTGGATTAACTCCCATTTTCAGTGGATCACCCATTGTTCGCACGCCCGCCAGCAACCTTACACCCTGGTGCTTAAGACCGAAGATATTACGAACGACATTAACCTGGTTTCCGTAACCAGCTTTACCATTCGGGTATTGCATTTGCCCCCCACCGGACTGGAAACGCATCCGGGATCGGATACCATCCGGCTGGAATGGACTCCCTCCAACTGCGGCACCCCTGCCGGCTACCGGATTTACCGGCGAACCGACAGCACCCAGTACCTTCCGGAAGCCTGCGAAACCGGCGTTCCGGCCCGCACCGGTTTTGTATTGATAGACCAGGTGGAAGGTGCAACGGCCCGTTCCTATACCGATAACAACGGAGGCAGTGGGCTGGTGCCCGGATTTGAATACTGCTATCGCATAACTGCCTATTACAACGATGGAGCAGAGAGCATCAGTTCCGAAGAGATTTGCAGCCATCTTGAACCTGGAAATCCTCCCTTGTTGCGGGTCAGCGTTGCCGCCGACGATGAAACCGCAGGCCAAATTGAGCTGGCTTGGGCAGTTCCCCGTGGCGACGACATTATGGACGATGGCCCCTATCGATATGAAATTTTGCGAATGGCACCGGGCGAAACTACACTGCGCCCGATTTTCACCCAACAGGCATCTCCCAATCTATTCGACACCACTTTCACCGACCGGAGCATCAACACCCGGATATACCCCTACACCTATTCGGTAATCCTTCAATACGAAGAGGGCGGCACCTGGCACAATGCACCGGGTAACGAAATGGCAACTTCGCAATACATCAGTACTGCAGGTGCGGACAACACCGTAACCCTGACCATGAAAAAAAGAGCCCCCTGGCTGAATCAACCTTACGAAATGTACCGTGCAGCAACGGACAGTTTTATGCATATTGGCAGTACCCTTAATGCCACCTACACCGACCGAAATCTGAGAAACAACACTACCTATACGTACCGAAGTGTAGCCAAATCGGTTCGTCCCCTTTATGGAATGAACTTTACCATGGAGAACACCTCGCATCTGGCCTCCGAAATGCCAGTAGATACCCTTTCGCCTTGCGATGTGGAACTTTACGTGCGCTCCGATTGCGACAGTGTACGCGGTTTCAACCTGCTGAGCTGGCAGCGAGCCAGTGACAGTTGTTCCAACCAGGATGTGGTGAACTACATTATTTACAGCCGCGACTCGTTGGAAGGCAAATTGTTTGCTTTGGACACCCTTGCTCCCACAGTTTTTGAATATCTGGACTACCCCAAGAACTCGATTGAACAATGCTACGCCATAACCGCCATCGATTCGGCCGGTAACGAAAGTACGCCCTTGCCTTATTGCGTGTACAATATTTGCAGCTTCTACCGTTTACCCAATGTATTTACCCCCAACGGAGATGCTATCAACGACATCTACACCTCCTGGAATCTGAACGGTTATGTTAAGAAAGTGGATATGAGTATTTTTAACCGTTATGGCCAGAAGCTGTATACCACCACCAATGCGAATATCGACTGGAACGGCACCTACAACAATAAGCTGGTTAGTTCCGGAGTCTATTACTACATCTGCGATGTGTATGAACCAACAATCAGAGGGTCCCACCTCACAACCTTAACCGGATTTATACATGTTTATTCTGGAACCGACAACACACCCCCTCAATGATCCGACACCTTCTACGAGCACTAACCCTTCTGAGCCTCACCGCACCCCTTTATGCACAAACCGATTGCGCCATGGACGGATACGGTTACCTGTGGGCAGGAAGATACCGTATGGCTTTGGAAGCATTTAACCTCTGTATGGATTCAGAGACAAACCCTCAGTTACATTTACAGAAAGGTATCTGTTATTACGAAATGCACGAGCTGGAACAAGCTTTGTCCGAACTGAAACAGGCCAAGCAGAGCGGACTGCCGCAAGCTTCGCTATGGCTGGCACGAACCTATGCCCTTCAGCAGCACCCCTTCAATACCATAAACGAACTTCAGCACTACCTGCAACACACCCCCCAACCCCAGGTAAAAAGCATTCAAAAGGATTCCCTGTTTAACCCACTTCACCCCACCGAAGCCTGGCTTGCACTTTGGCAGCAAATTCCGCATTCTGCGGAAGACGAAACCCTGAATGAAGCCCGGTACCAAATGCGAAGAAACAACTACGACAATGCCCATGCTATTCTTGAACATTCCATGAACCAAGGGCTTGCTGACCAGAAACTCCATGAAAGTAATGCTCAAATTTACCTGCAGGAAGATAACTATCAGATGGCGCTTTACGAGATGAACCAGGCACTTGCCATCGAAAGAAACCCGGAATACTTAAAACAGAAAGCCGATTATTTGTCACGCCTGGGCAATTACTCTCAAGCAAGCACTGTGCTCCGGGAAGTGCTCGCACTAAATCCTTACGATTTTAACACACGCAGCCTTCTTGCTGCCTGTGCTTACAAGTCCGGCCAGTATAAAGCTGCACAAACGGAACTGGAAAAGTGTAAAAAATACCAAACTAACCCCGAAAACGAACTCCTGGCGGCTCAGGTTTACCGCGCGCAAGGGCTTTATGTAGATGCCTTGCGCTGTATTAACCCTGTATTGGAGCAGGACAGCACCAATAACAAGGCTCTGTCAGTTCGCGGTATGCTTTTCTACGATACCGAAACGTATAAAAGAGCATCGTACGACCTGTCTATGAGTCTTGATCTGAACCCTGACGATGCGGAAACCAATTATTATATGGCATTAGCCCAATGGAAACTTGGCCGTACGCAGGAAGCTTGTTTTTTTATGAAGCGTGCACGAAGCTACAACGAGGTTGAAGTTCAGGAGTGGTTGCAAAAAAACTGCAGGTAACTCCAAATCAAATCGCCAGACAAACTCTCAGGTTTTTCAGCAAACCACGCTCGGCGACTTTTAGTAAGCTGTTTCCAATTTGAAGTATTCAGAGCAGCGGACCCGATTGTGTGTATTCAAAATGACGAAAACCTGATTCACCCATGCATCCCAGAGTAGGATCTAACATGCGTTATTAGCTGCTTATGGGCTTTGGATAATGAACTTGTTCTACACCTAATGGCAGCTCATACGGATCGGCTTTTTTTGCTTTCCATAAAAAAAACTATTGAACCTGAGGATGCCCTCATTGTCGAGTTTCCGGATTAATTGCTCGGTGCTAAGCGTGGTGTTTACCAGGGGGGCGGCCAGGCCGGGTTGCCACATTTCTACTTCTACATTTTCCAGTTCTTTCCAGATGCAGGATTGAAGGAGGAAAAAAAGTTGGGGTAAAATAAACAGCAATCTGAACTTCATGAGTAATACCTTGGCGTGTAAATTTAGGGATTATACCCAAAAATTTTGCTGGAGGAAAACGATATTTGTTGGATTGTTGTCTCTTTTGAAGTTGGTATTCAGGCATCTGGCTTGCTTCCCAAAAACCATTAGAAAAATGTTTTGTGTTTTTCATGGGTATTAAAATAGGATTAGGTGGGTGTCCTAATCCTATTTTGAATAAAGCGTAATGTAGTATAAGCTACATTAAATGCAAGAAATCTGTTAATTGCTCAATTGATTAAGCGATAAAGCGGTTCCATAGGCTACCAGATGTTGCGATGGAATGGATCTCGGTAGCTCCAGAAGTTCAAATCCCTTTTCGGTGAAAATTTTTTGTAAGGATTTGTGGCGGCCAACTCCTCCGACCAGTACAAGAGGGAAGTCCGTGTTTGTTTCTGGAGGCAATAGTTTAATTGCCTGGGTTGCAATGTATTGATACACTCCGCTTAGGATTTCTTTTCTGCGGCTTATTTCGGACTGAATTAAGGCAGAGACCACATTGGTTACGGCAAATATTCCACAGGTTGTATTAATCAATTCACTTTTTTTGGCATTTAACGCCATCTGATCAATATCATCAAAAGTAATATCCGGATTAGATTGCTTCCACCTTTCCAGGATTTGCACCAAAACCATGCCTGTTCCGGCTCCGCAACTTTTATTTGTGTTAATCCAGGGTGCTTGATCTTGAGCATGAAATTTCAGTACCTTAACATCTTGTGTTCCAATGTCAATTACCATAAATTGTTTTAAATGCCCGAATAAGCTTTTAACGGCTAAAATAAGTGCATTAATTTCTGTTGTTTGGTTGTGTACCTGACTTATTAATTGGGTGTTATCGCTACCAACACCGGCTAAGGCAAAGTTGATATCGCTATGTTCACCCAGGTCATCTTTTATTTCTTTGAGCAAGTGCGGATAGTCAATACCTGAGGTAAATAATCCTTGTTGGATTACCTTATTATCTCGGTTTATGGCTAAATACTTACTAAAACCGCTTCCAAAGTCGATACCTACGCGCACTTCAGGAATGCACGCGCTTAGGTTATTCAATGTGATATCTCCATCCATGGGTAGGTGTTTCTTTTTTGGACTCAATTCCGACAAGAATGTACCCAACCTTAAACCCGTTGGTCCTTTGGGCATACCCAGAATTACATCTCCACTGATGGATACAAATTTTAAATTCATCTTTGAAGCCTGGTTTTCGTATTCGGTTAACCTGGCTGCAAGCATTTGACAATGCTCATGCGAAAATATAATAATCCCTTTGGCTCCGGAATCCACGGCATTTTTCAGGAAAATATCAGCTTTCTCTGTGAAATTTAATCCACGAACCGGTGCATTAATGAGCTGAAGAGCCATATTTTCAAATATCTCTGAATCGGACATTGAAACCACCTTTTCAGCTTCAGGTAATTCAATTTCACCCAGATAATTAACCCCTTCAAAAGTAAAATTAACATTGGCATCCTTGAGCTGTTGCCATACATCGGAGCGGCCGTAGGGAATTAACCCGAACATGGCCAAAGGTATTGCGTTATCCTTTTCGGGCTGATGCTTTAAGGAATCAATTCTGTTGATTAATTCAAGTTTTAAGCGATTGCATATCTTGTACCCTGATTCGTCACCCCAGAAAGGGGCAAATTGTCCATGCCAATGCAAAGGTTCCATCCCCAGGTTTAAAGGCCCATGCGTCTTGCGAAGCTTGAGTATCTCAAGAAACTCAGTCTTTGCCCTTACGGAGTGATAGAATGTTTCGTGTAGTCTATTGGACGCATCTTCTTCTTTAATCGAGTTGATTTCGCATAATTTTTTAAACGTGTATTCAAGCTGTTGTGCCAATGCTTTTACGGCCAGTTTATCGTTAAAACCCGGAATGTCGAGATGGAAATTGGGGACATTAAAGTTTTCCGATAACTCACTTATCATATGGCTAATGCCTTCGCAAAAAGCTGAGGAGCTAATGGTTACATCAGGTACTGGGAGGATTTCCTCTCTAAAGGCGCCTTTTAGTGCATTTATAAAACTGCATCGAGGTACCGGAGCGCTGCCTTTATTGGTTAAATCAATAACTTTGGAGTGAAATGCAATAAGGCTTGAAAACATCTCCCAATTAAAGGGAATATAACCTGAGGCCCATAAAAGTTCTGAAGGAACCAGTAGTGAGTTTGCGGCTATTTTATAACCTGGTTTGTAAGCCATTCGAGTGATAAAGGCTCGTTTCGAAATAAGACTTTTGGTTGCAGCCAGTAAAGGCGGAGCAACAGAACTTAGTGTTGCGCCTTTTTGGTCGCTGTCTTCGGAGAATTTTCGTAAAGCTTCGTACGCGAGATCTCTTTTGTCCGACTGAATCGGTACAACTTCAGTATTCTTCATTCACAGTTGGTTTATAAGTTGATTAAAATATGGATGCGAATAGCAGGCTGATCCGTTTGCAGTGCATTTATCATGCATGCCAGACCGGTATTTGTAGAGGTTTATAATATCTGTTAGTAATTGCTTAGTAGATTCAAAGCGCAATCAGTGAGTGTTAAAATTCTTCGAATTCTACCCGGAGCGGCGATGATTGCTTAATTGCTGTACGGGGTATAAAATGATCCGAACCAGTTGTATTACCAATTTTGTTAAAAAAAGAAACGGTTTGAAGTAGTCCGCTGGATAAATTATTTAGTTTCGTAGAACTGGAAGCTAGTACCACCGAAGAATCTGCATTAGCTTGTGCTATTTGTGAAAGTTCCTGAATACCACGTGATATTTCTATGGCTCCATTGTTTTGTTCCTGTGTAGCTGTTGATACTTCATTAAGTAAGTCTACAATTTGGTTAATTTGTGGCAAAATATCCTTTAACTTGCCTTCCGTATTATGAGTTGTTTTTACTCCGTGTTCTGTGTAGGTAATAATTTCATCGGCTGATTTTTTACTTCTTTCTGCCAGCTGCCTAACTTCTGATGCAACAACGGCAAATCCTTTTCCTGATTCACCTGCTCGCGCCGCTTCAACAGCTGCATTTAGTGCCAGGATATTGGTTTGGAAAGCAATGTCATTAATAACTTTTATCTTCTCGGAGATGGTGTTCATGGATTTTAAAGCTTCCGATGAGGAGCTACTTCCTTCTGAAACAACAGAAGCGGATTTGGATGCGAAATCTAGTGTTTTTAGGGTATTTGCTGCATTCTGGCTAATATTTGCAGCAATTTCTTCAATGCTCGATGAAATTTGTTCCGATGAGGCAGCTTGTTTATTGGATCCCTCCGATAATAAATTGGCAGAACTATTCAATTCCTGACTGGTTGAAGATAACTCCTCGGATATCTCCTGAATTTTACCTAATACCTTGATTAAAGTATCCTTTAAACTGTTAATGGAAGTGGATATTTCACCAAGTTCGTCAGTCCTGCTCAATATGCTCACATCAAATTCTGCTAACAAATCACCGTCCGATAGCCGATTGATTTTTTCTGTTAGTTTCTTGAGTGGGGTGCCTACCTTGGCTTTGGTGCGATAAAAAACAAAAAATAAAATACATACCGATACCGGAATAGCCCAGGCTAATTGGATAATTCCTTTGGCGCCGCAAATAAATGCAAAATCCGCTATTGCGGTAACAATCAGCATAAATGAACCACCCACCACTGATACTAGTGATTTTTTGAAAATAATTCGTAATACGGCATAGCATGACAAGCCGGCGATGGATATCAGTATTAATCCTAAGGTAAACTGACTCATAGGTATAAGGTTTTAGTTGAACTATATTCGAATTTAGATCATCTATTTGTATTTAGATTTCTTTTAATGAGTGATTTATATCATCTTTAAAAGACTGTCTAAAATTCAATTCTTTATACTCTTTACTATTATTCTGCCTGCTCGCTCTTCTCATCGAATATTTCTATTTGTGGTACTACCTCGGCAGGCAGGTTTATTAGGGTGAGCATCGGATCCTGGTTGAAGAAAGGCCGGCCATCGACATATACTTTTTTCACCGATTCGCCCTGTGTTTGTATGTCACCATCCTGAATGGTTACCCCTAGTAGTTTACGGATGATGACTTAGGCATCGGCATCGGAAAGGGTTTTGTAAGCATCGGTATTAAAGGCCAGGGTGTTGCTCTTGGTAATGGCTATGGGTACTTTGTGGGTAACCACTACCTCGCTGAGTTGGCATTGCTTCGTGACAGGTTAAAAGGGTCCAGATTGCTGCTGTTAGGTTTTGCCTGTATGGTACGTACATGGAGAGCATAACCCAGATGACTGATGTGCAGCTGGTAGTTTCCCGGTTTTACAGCCTGAAGAGGCTCCCCTGGCTATCGGTAATGCAAGCATCGTAGTTTTCACCACTATGGAATACATTGGCTCTTTCCAATATCTCCTGACTGCCGGCATCACATGCCTTGCCACTCAGGTGAGTACTTTGAGCCCAAGTTGAAATACTTGTGAATAGAGTGATACACAGGCTGCTTATACGATACAAATTTATCATCATGTGTTTTGCTTGTATGTCAGCAAAAATAAGGTGCTCCTATACGGCTGCACATGAAATCGATGAACTGGGCAATGATGTCGATTAATGGATGAACTGGCTTGCAACTACAAGGGGCTTCTCTCCGTTTACGCACCCCTTCCGGTTGGACTGAACCACTTCGCCCAGTCCGTTGACTTCCATCCGAATTTGAGGACTACCCTTGTAGTATACGTTCCCCAATCCATCGATATCTACCACCAATTCGTCCTTGGCATCAATTTCCACATTGCCGTTGCCATCAATATTGACTAATGCCCTGTCGAGCGGAAGGCCAAATGCATACACATTACCCACCCCTTCCAGATTCACCGATAAGGACTCCTGACCGGAACCATCGACATGGAAGTTACCTACCCCGGTGAGGCTGATCTCCTTTAGGTTGGGTACGCTTATATCAACTCGTATTTCTTTGTCACTGTTCACCGTAATGTCCTCATTGAACCGTATCAGCAATTCATCTCCTACCACGTGAGCATCCAGATAGGGCAGAATGTTTTCGTAGGCCGTCAGCACCACTTTACGTTCCTGTCCGGTAGTTACGTATACATTGGCCACCCCTTCGAGGCAAATCCCAGTAAAAGGATTCACCACTTCGAGCTCCGACAGCACCTCTCCCCTCCCGGTTATACGGAGGGGATCAGGAGCCTTTTCCTCGTCCTTTTCGCAAGCCGCCCAAATAGAAAGAAGCGGAACCAGCACAACTAAAAATTTTGTTTTCATGATTTTGGTTTTTGTTTTCTGAAGCTAAGGACTGTGGTTTTGGGCGAAGGTTGCTTGGTGGCGTGTTGAATTTTGTGGGGTGATTGGCTGTAATGGTGAGTGGTGAGTGGTATTGAAACTGATAAAATTGTTTGAACTGTTGAAAACGGGTAATGAGTATAATCGTACAGTTCTTTAGATAAAACGATTAAACCCGATTTAAAACACCCCTGAAAAATAAACTTGAATTTTCCTTTCAAAAACTTTGAATATTAAAAAAAAACAGCTCTGTATTGAGAATGAATTTTGGTTCATCCTCCAGTTGTTATCCGGAAAGCAAACTGCTGTTTATTGGTATTGCTAGTGTGTTGTTAACCTGTCTATATAATACAATTAACATTTGTATTATAACGCTATGGTTAGCCATTATTCTCAATGGCAATGAATTAGAAGCAGGTATGTACATTTACTCTTTGATTTCTGATGGCGCGGAAATTGACACCAAAAGAATGATTTTAACCGATTAATCAATAAGCTTATGGTTAGCCTGTAATAGAATAGCAATATTGCAGGCTAACTTAAGTTATTCAAGCAATTACAACTATGCGTACTTTCCTTTTCACTCTGTTATTTCTGCTTAGCATTAATAATGCTTATTGCCAGTTGGAATGGGCTCCAATTGGTACCCAATGGTACTACAGCCACCCCCACCCCTGGAGTGGAAACCCTTTTTGGCGATACGACCTTTATACCTCAGAGAAAGATACCCTGATAAACGATAAAAGCTGTCGGGTAATACGTTGCATGGAGCAAACGGAATATATGCTATTAGAAGACAGCATTGTGTATTACTACCTTAAAGGAGAATTCCACCCCTTGTATGATTTCTCAAAGCAGGTAGGCGATACATCCATTATTCATTTTAAAGGATATAATGTAACCGATACGATTGATTGTGCCTATGACACCTTTTATGTGGCAAGGGGAATCATAGAACGAATTGATACGATTTATGCCAATGACCTTGCACTACGTTCCTTCCTTTCCAGGATAGAAGCAATTGATACTTCTCCTAGTGTTACAGAACTCATATGGCCAGGATTAATTAATTATATCGAAAGAATTGGTGTTCCTTACATGTTTATGCCTATGGTCGAACTCCCTAGCCTTGGACATATGCGCCACCTGCGCTGCTACAGCGATAATGACATTAATTATATGAACCCATGGTGGGCGCAACACGAGAAACCCTGCGATTATGAGATACCGGATGCAATAGAGGAGAATAAATTATCTGAGTTATCCATATTTCCTAATCCCTCAACCGGTAAAATTACCATCTCAATGGATCAAACAACTTCCATCAGTAATATCTTGGTATACACGGCTACAGGTAATAGGGTTTATCAGAAAACCAGTAAGCAAAACCCGGTTGTGATTGATTTATCCCATTTACAAAGCGGCATTTATTACCTGGGGGTTATTTTGGAAAGTGGTTTTCAGGAATATCATAAGATAATTATGGCTAAGTAGTCTCTCTGTATTGTGAAGTAAATGGTAAATAGTGAGTGGTAAGTAGTGTTATCCAACCACTTACTATTCACCATTTACTACTTACTCTCAAAGTTAAGCTGATCCACTTCAAGCGCCTCAAAGATCAGTGCTTTAATACGATCCACTTCAATCTCAGAAGTGTCAACGAAAGTTTTGGTATATACCTGTTTGCGGCGGCCACGTTCCAGGTAGTAATCTTCGTTTATCAACTGGCTTCCAAAACAGAAGCCTAACTCCACGCCATACTGTGGCCTGTTGCCTCGTGGTATGGCCGCAGCACGTATATAGCATACTTGTGAATGACGGTAGTAGTGCGGGGTACTTTGAGTCAATCTTTCCTGCCCATCCGGAATACAATCGAGTATCAGCTCACGTAAAATTTCCACAATTGCCCGTTCGTCGTCGGGAAGGCAGTCAAGAAATTCTTCGACTGACTGAAAAGAGACGATGTGCTTTGAATCGTTACCCATGCTGTTGGAAAACAATAAACCCAACTTCCCCGGGGTGATCTAAAACCTTTTGCATGTGAGCTATCTGCCGAAGCATACACAGGGTGAGGATATCGCCTGCCGCTGCCCAAATGTAAAACGTACCAAAGAACATGAGCAGGGCATGCCCGTTGATCAGGGCAACCACCACCGGAAGAATGCCCATCAGTAGCAAAGGGGCAGCAGCCCCCAGAGCAAATTGCCACACTTTCAGGGGTTTGGAACAATGACAATAGGGCGACAAGTATTCCCATTTAAAGCCAAACGAAACCGATCGCCAGCCCACTTTCGAAAACAGAATCCAGAACCCTGCATGCAGTAGTTCATGAATAAGAACTCCCAACACAATAAAAAGTACCAGGAAAAGAAAGGACTGATATTTTAAAACCAGGAGTATGTTAGTGCCCCAAAGCAGGTAAAAAGGCAGCACCAGCCCCAACAGCAATGCCAGCAACAGCGCCAGACTAAAGCGGCCGGCCTGCTCCATGGATACCGAATGTGCTACACTTCCATCGTCCTGGTGCGTAATGGTGGGTTGAAACAGTTTCATGACAGTCTTTGGTTTGAGTGGTGAAAAAGTCAAACTGCGTTTCTTCTTGCGGCAATTTATGCTCCAACTTTTCCAAGCTACCCCTACAATTTATTGCCCCGACATCGGATAATTCATTCCACGGTTTCTCCGGGTATATCGATTAGCCTTATATGGTCAAACTCCAGTATCACAGTACCCAGTTATCCATGTCCATAGTGGAGCGGGAATAGCCATGATAATTTACCGCCATGCCTCCAATTACCACATCATCAACTTGGTGTTTATTGAAGCTGACAATAATCCTTTTATATTGATCCATAAAACTCATAGTAACGCATATATTTCAGAATGATCTGAGAGAAGTACCAGTGTGTGATATTGATTAAACTCAGCACAAAATTCAGAAAACTCAAAACACCTTGAAAGTCGTTGTTCAAGGGGTAATTCCAAGCAATTACTTAAATAATCTGTATCGATGTTATTATCCATCATTTATGCGTTTTGTAAGATTTCAAAGAAAGCCCCATAGTCTTTTTTGGATTATAGACACGTCTTGATAGGATTTCTGTGGATTCTTTGATTTAAATACTCTTTATCTTTTGACGACACTATTTCAAAGATAAGTTAGATTTCCTTTCCCAATGGATTCCGCCTAAAAATTCTATCTTTACTTTACTACAGTATTACCCTAATGTTCCCTGTCATGCAAAAAGCCATTCTCCAAGCCATTTCGCAGGCACAACGTCTCAACGCCAAACGCAATATTATTTATGAGGACTCTGCCGTAAGCGGAAAGCATGAATTTTTGTTTTTCATTAAACCGGAAATCACCCAGGAAAGCCGTAAAATTCAACTCCGACCCATCCTGGATTTACTGCTGGGACAACTGCAGGCCTTTGAACTCAAGATAAAGAATGCACTCCTGCTGCCCGCACCGTATCTGAACGAATACCATATTATTTCCCAACATTATGGCATCATAAATGCCATTGCGCGAAATGCCAAGGCAGCCCTTTCGGAGGCCGCCGCCCGCGAATTCCAACGCATTTTTAATATCCCCCTGAACGAAGCCCCGGTATGGGGAGGACTGGAACTATTGGAGCTCTACCCCACCATAACTCCTACGGCGCTGGATTACATCTGGCAGAATTCCCCGATGTTTAAACTGGGTGGCGGTGCGTATGCCCAATCCATTAAGCTCGATGGCAAACCCCTATTTCTGGTAAACGGCTTCCACCCCCGGCAGCTGGATCATTTTATTTCGCCCGGCCGATCGATTGTGGCTTTTACCTTGGTGGGCGACCTGGACTGGTCTGTGGCACGCAACTCGTTGATTGGAAAAACCAATCCGGCAGAAGCTGAAAAGGGAAGTATCCGCCGAACACTTTGGGAACGTAAGGACGAATTGGGCTTACCGGCCGTAACGCCCAGTTGGAATGGAGTTCATCTATCGGCGGGTCCGGTGGAAGCACTGGTGGAGCTGATACGCTACAACTCCGATTTTTCATCGAAGCAGGTCCTGTCCTATTCCGACTTCAGCTTTGGACGCCAACTGGCAGAAAAATTCAATGAGGCTGCCATCCGAAGTATCCTAAACAACGACAAGTTCCCCTACCATGGGAAACAGGAAAGTATTTTCGACCTGACCGAGGAAAAAAATGCCGATGCGGCCATCGGGTTGCTTATGGAGGTATTACCGAACAAATTACATATTAGCCAGCAGAAAACCTCCGGAGTGCTTTGATCGGAATTCAACTATTGTGCAAAGAAAAAAACCTAATAGGAAACCAGCTCAAAAGGAATATCGACATCGTCCTTAAATTCCTCGCCTATATCCTGAATATCTTCATCATCAACCTCATAGAACCAAAGCACTTTTACCGGGTGGCCTGCTTCATGAAGTTCTTCCAGTTTACCCAGAATATCCAGGATCAACTTGGAGGTAGCGGTATTGAAATACATCAACCGGAAAATAAATTCGGTAGTGTCGAGGGGTTCTTCTTTGTATGCCTCCAGCCAATCGAGTATGGGCTGATAGAACGAAACTACGTCTTCGGGCAGCGAACGGCCGGAAATTTCAAAGAGTTGCATTTCGGGGTCGAAGAGAACCCTTGGGGTGTCGTTCGTTGCTTTGATATCTAGTGCTTCCATGGTTAACAAGTGGTTTACGCGCAGGTATACGAGGCCTTTCCCTAAAAGTTCAACCTGCTATCCGTTTCTTTCCGGAGCGAAGCCTTATGAACAAACAGCAATCTGATGGCCACAATGTAAGCACGTACCCCGGGTACTGAGTTGCTCCAGCTGTATGCGGTATCCGCTGCGCTGAATAACAAGTGTTCCACACCCGGGACAATAGGTGTCCTGGAACGAATCCAGAACTGCATTGCCCACATACACAAACTTCAGGTAGCGTCGGGCATATTCGGCCATTTCGAGTAAAAGATCAACCGGTGTAGTTTCATTTTTTGCCTTATACCGCGGGAAATACCGGGATAAATGCAAGGGCACAGTGTCTCCTAAACTATCGCCAATCCATTGAATCATAGCTTGAAAGTTTTCCATCCGATCGTTAATTCCCGGTATCACCAGGTGGGTAATTTCCAAATGGCGTTCTGCGGCAACTATGCGTTTTAGGGTATGCTTGACGTAGGCGAGTTCGCCGCCGGTAAAGCTATGATGAATGCCCTCATCGAACACTTTCAGATCGATATTGAAGGCGTCGGCACAGGCTAAGAGTTCCTCCAAAGGTTTGGGCATAATGTAGCCGTTGGATACCAGAATATTTTTCAGCCCGACAGCCTGTATCCTCGGAGCCAGTTGCGTGATAAATTCGAACCACACAGCCGGTTCGTTATAGGTGTAAGCTATTCCCAGGTTACCGGGTTTATCCTGCGCCATTTGAACCAACTGATCGAACGAATAGGACAGAAAGTGAGCAAAGCCATCGACTCCCACCTGGGAGATCTCGAAATTCTGACAACAACTGCATTTAAAATTGCATCCCACGGTGCCCAGGGAGAGCACTTCGCGCCCCGGATAAAAATGATAGAGCGGTTTCTTTTCGACGGGATCCAGATGAACGGAAGCAATGGCCTGGTAGTTGTCGGCCTGGAGAGTTCCCTTAGCATTGGTTCGCACCCGGCATTTACCCTGCCGGCCTTCGCTGATGATGCACTGGTGTGGGCAGAGTTCGCATTGTACGGAGCGATCGTGTAATTTCTGATAGTATTTGGCTTCCATAGGAAGAAAGGCTGATTCGTAGCAAATTACAAAGAATGCCCACAAAATACAAGGCTATTGTACTTTGCAGCAGAACCTTGGAGTGTCGAATCCGGAGGTATTTCGCAAAAAAACGAATATTCGATCCGTGACAGCGAACGCAACCCTTGAATTACCCTAAGCCACACGTGCCATTTGGTGAACCACCCTGCTACGAACCCTTTACCAGGCTCCTAAAATCGTTCCTTCCACTGCGTAAAACACCACAAAGTACCCGGCATCAATTAAAAAGAGTTTCAGGGGTTTGAGCGTGTACAGGTAATTAATGGCAAACGATGAAGCAATCCACACCAGGCTGATGGTAAGCCCCAGCCTCAATCCGGCGGACAGGCTGGCATCTGGTCCCAGAAAAATATCAAGCACCAGGGCGCCAATAAAGTTTAAGACAAAGGTGGTTCCAAAAATGACCCCCATATTAGCCTGTTGCATTTTTTCCCGGGTAAGGCCGGAAAGTTCCTGCCAGGAAGTGCCAAATAGAAGTTTGGAGTACCACAGGGAACCCAAAGCGAAAGCGGAGAATGTTGCTACCAGCACGGACAACCAGTGTACCTGCGAGCATAAATGAAGTGTTTGCATATCCTTATTTTTAGAGTCCAGGTTCCAGCCTGTGTGCCGGAACACCTATTGATATACAAAAGATAACCATTTTATGGCAAAAAGGTTGTTATGCAATCCATGAATAGATTGAACCACCAAACGTAGCACAGTCAACCCAACTTTTTTTAACAGGCCATGCTCAAAAAGTGCAATTAAACCGTTGAGTGGGACAGCGCAATATACCCAGTCGGAAGTTCTTTCATTACCTGAACCGTTACGCCAAAATTCTTATTCGTATCGTAAAGCGTTAACGGGGTTGCGCGTGGCTGCCTTCCAGGTTTGCCACCCAACGGTCAGCAATGCAATGGAAACCAGAGCCAAGCCGGACAGAAAGTACATGGTTATAGTAACGGAATACGCATGAATGTAGCCGGACAACCACCACCGCGACAAAACCACCGTGAGCGGAACGGCCACCACTACCGCCCCAAGCACCACTTTGAGAATATCGCGGGTTAACCATACGATGAGTGACAGCACTTTGGCTCCGTTCACTTTCCGAATGCCTACTTCTTTGGTACGTATTCGATAGGTAATTCCAGTGATGGCAAATATTCCCAACGCGGCAATAATCAGCGAAAGCACACACAGCAACAGGCTCATTTTTTGAAGCTGCCCCTCTTTCCGATAAATATTTTGATACATGACTTCCACAAAATCATAGTCGAACGGGTAACCGGGAAAAACCTCGAACCAGGTGTTACGGATGTATTGCAGGCTTTCGGTGGTGCGGGTAGTATCGAAACGCACCTGACTGCTGAAAAGCCAAAAAGTCTTCTGAAAATAAACATACGGAAGTATGGCCTGTGTCATGCTCGATGGCTGAAAATCTTTCACTACACCAACAATTTGCCCGAACTCCGCCGAGGTATAGAAATTATTCAACCGGAAGGGTTTTCCTACAACCTCTTCTGCCGACAGGCCTAAATAATTAACCGCCGCTTCGTTAAGAATAAATTTTTCGGGTTGTGAATTGTTCCCGCCAAATTCCGGAAAGTTGGATCCAGCCACTATGGGTATGTGGTAAAAGGTAAAGAAGTTGGCATCGACCGGACTAACATAAATTAGTTTATTCCCGGAATCAGCGGGCTGCCCCGGCATTTCGAAGCCCATCATGTCGCGAATTTCATCGCCTGGGTTTTCCATGCTGGATGTCACGTCTTTTATTAATGAGCTCTTAAGCAATTGTTCTTTGAAAACCGGGTATTTGTCGATTACCTGAATGGGTAATTTTTTAATACATAACAGTTGTTCCTTTCCTCCTCCGAGGGCATTTCGGTTAAATAATTGCAACTGACCGTTCATAATCACTACGGCCATTATCATGCAAAAGGCAGCTACATATTGCACCCCAACCATTAGCTTTAATACACGCGAACGCATTCCACGGTTAGTTAATGTTTCGGCTTCGGGATGGGCGCTAACCAGTTTTTGAAGGTAGTACCTGCTACGGATGATTAGCAATGGTGCCATTCCTACCGGGAGGGTTACCAAAAAGAAGCTACCTGTTGAAATAAGGATCTGAAGAAGTAACCCCGGGGTATTCAGTGCAAAACTGGTCCCCATGAAACGATTGAATACAGGCAAAAGGAACACCACCAATACCCATGCAATACCAGAGGCCAGTCCACTGTAAACAACCGACTCCAGAAAAGCCATGGAGAAGAAACCGCTTTGCCTGGCACCGGTGAATGCCATCAGCCGATACAACTTTAAATCGCGCAGCACGATAATATAGCGCATATTGAAATAGTTGAAAAGGGTGACCAGCAACACAAAAAGAAGCAGCGCGGCCAACACCTTCAGTTGCTGCATGCTTCCATTATGTTCAAGTTCGCGATCCTTGTGCGATTGAAGATGAATATCCCCAATTTTCTGTAAATGCGGAGTAAGCGTCTTTCGCTCCTTATCATCTACATAGCGGGAAGCAAATGCATCGAAATGTGCAAGTACATCGTTGGGTTCAATATTCTTGCCAAGGGTAAGGTAATAGTACGCCCACTCCGCTGGTTTTTGCGGATCGGAAACGGAAGCTATAATACCCGGATGCACATGGGTGTTAACGGGAAAATCGTTATACACCCCGCATACCCGGTAGGGTTTCTGCTCCTTACAACTGGAACAATACAAAAAGAAGATTTCTCCTATCGGATTGATCTCGCCAAAATACTTTTTTGCCGTAGACTCACTGATAATTACCTGATTGGGGCCGGATAAACACGTTTTCGGATTGCCTTGACGGAGTTGTACCTGGAACATATCAATCACAGCAGCATCTGCCGTAAAAATATCTTCCGCGGCAATTGCCTCGTTGTAACGCGCCACCCCCTCTCTCCAGCATTCCAAGCGCACCATGGATTCCACACCGGGTACTTCAGCTGGCAGGTGCATCAGCCAGCCGTACCAGCTACGTGCAAAATCCCAATGGAACCCGGTTTCATCGTTGTTGATCTCCACGGTCAAACGATAGGTTCTGTCCGCATCAGGGTATTGTTTGTCGTAATTAAGCTCGCTTACCAGCCACAACGAAACCAAAAGAAATACGGAACCCCCTATCACCAGTCCAAGTAAGGATACTGCAGGAAATAACGGATTTGCTGCATACTTGCGCAGAATCAATCGAAGTTGAGTAAGTGCAATCCGGTTCATCATCATCTCAACGGTTAAAGTGAAACCATTCCATCCACCAGGCGAACAATGCGGTCGCCATAGTGTGCAAAACCTTCATTATGGGTAACCTGCACCACAGTAGTACCATCCTGATTCAGTTTTCTGAGCAGTGCCATTATCTCCTTTCCCTGGTCGGTATGCAGGTTGCCGGTAGGCTCATCGGCCAGCAGAAGCCTGGGCTTTCCGGCAATGGCCCGGGCAATGCCCACCAACTGTTGTTGTCCCCCGGAAAGCTGAGATGGAAAAAGATCCTGCTTGGCCACTATATTAAAACGGTCGAGCAGATCCGCCACCATGGCCTTCCGTTCCCTGGCTTTTATGCCTTTATAAATGAGCGGCGTTTCAATATTTTCATACACATTCATTTCCTCAATCAGATGGTACGCCTGAAAAATAAACCCCATGTAATTCCTGTGATAAAGGGTTTTCTCCTTGTCTTTCAGCTGATGCACCGGTTTGTCGAGGAGTAAATATTCGCCTTCGGAAGGTGGATCGAGCAAGCCAATAATATTGAGCAATGTAGACTTTCCGGCACCACTGGGCCCCATAATGCTAACAAACTCACCTTCCTTAATTTCCAGATCGACATCTTTAAGCACAAACGTACGCTGGAATTTGGAATTGTAGTACTTGTAAATGTTTTTTAGTTGTATCATTTATTTGTGGATATGAGATTTTAAGTGATGAGTAGTCGGTACTGAGTACTGGGTACTGGGTACTGGGCATTGAGATGTGAGATGTGAGAGTGGGATCAAGAAGCCCAACATGCCTTCCATAATTTGATAGTTGCTCTTTCTCATTTGAAATTCTGGTGTACGAATACGGTGAAGATGACTACTTTCATTTCGTAAAAGTGCCCTCATTGTCTATTCGTATCTAAGAACTTCTACCGGGTTTCGGGTTGCAGCATAGCCAATTCGGCTACCGGTAGCCAGCACCACCATCAGAAAGGCCAGGGCTCCCCCCTGCAGGAACAAATCGGGCGTCATAGATATATGGTTAGCAAAGGTAGATACATAGCCTTTGCCCAAAAACATGCTAATCGGCGTGGCAATTACCAATGCTACCAGCAACTGCAGGGCAAAACCTTTGGAAAGTTTACGAATAATGCTCCATCCGGAAGCGCCGCACACCTTCCGTATTCCCACTTCCTTATCGCGGAACTGCGATACAAAAAGCGACAGGCCAAAAAGCCCCATCATGGCGTTGCATATAACCACCAGTGTAAAAATATCAATGAGGGTTCCGGTGGCCCGATACGATTTTCCAACATCCATAATAATGTCGTTGAAGGTAGTAAGCTCAACGGGCTGTGTGGGATTTATTTTGGCCAGCACTCCCGTGGTATATTCGCGCGCTTCTTCCATCCGTCCTTGTCGGGCCCTGATGAAGAGGTTGTGGTTCATGGCTTCGCTACGGGTCATGATTATTGGCATTTTATCAAAGATTACCGGTACGGCCTGGTAATTATCGATCACCCCAATAATTTGATACGTACGCTCCCGATACCAAAGGGATTTGCCTAGCGGTTCGTCATAACCCAATACCTGTGCGGTTAGTGAATTAATCACCACGCTTTGATCGTCGGCCGGGTACTCATCGGAGAAATAACGCCCTTGCAGCATTTTAATCTGAAAAACCTTAGCATAATCGCTCTCACAGGTCAAATCAAGAGCCATTGCCGTATTGCCCGGTTCCTTCCAATTATTGACTATATTCATATTAATACCCGGAATGGACGAACCCCAGCTCACGGTTTCAATATCCGGGCATTTTAACAATTCGTCCTTCACTTTGTCCAAATCTCCCCAATACCAGCCGTTGGCCATCCACACATTATCGGCATTGCATTTTACTACGTCGGCCTGGAACATGTAATTCGTCTGCCGGTGAGAGATAATAAAGAATTGCAGGAGCACTATGGCCACAACAAACTGAAAAGCAAGCAATCCGTAACGGATTTTACCCGAATGAACTTTGGGATGGAACAATAAGCTGACGGTTTTGGAACGGTTCAACTTACGCGCCGGGAGTATACCGGAAATTAAACTCACCAGCACAATAAGGATCAAAAGCACCCCCCAGATCTCCAGAGATGGCACCGGAGATAGTTCGCGGCTCATAAGGGTATTAAAACCAGGTAACAGATAGTAGCTCAGAAACAGAGCCAACAGAAAACTTATGCCCGCAGTTAGGGCTGCATCAGCAAGGAGCATACGGCGAATTTGTCTCCGGTTTCCGCCAATGGCCTTTCGTATACCCAGCTCCCTAAAACGGGAAGACGCCAAAATGCTGTTCAGGTTGATATAACTGATACAGGAAAGAACCAAGGCTATAATACCCCCGGAAAGCAGAACCAGCAGGTTGGCCAGATTATTGTCATTCAAATTTTTATAAAAGTGAATTTTTTTGATGGGCACCAAACTCACCATCAGATTCTGTATATCGGCCGGAATCTTATAGTCTGCCGCCAGTTTCAGGTTAAAAGCCTGCCAATCGGTTCCGGGCCGGGCAAGCACAAAAACGGTATAATCCGCATCGTCATAGTCAGCGAGGTCAAAATGAAACTTTTCAGCCATATTAAAAGGAATTTGACAAGCCACCTGACAATGGGTATTAGCCGGTAAATCGTTAAAAACACCGGTAACCGTATAATCAAAGCTTTGCCCCCAGATGGACAACTGCAAGCTTTGTCCCAGGGGGGTGTCGTTTCCAAAATATTTCAGAGCCATCTTTCTGCTCAAACCAATTTCCTGGCCCGACTGAGGAGCTTGTCCTGCCTGATAGCGGATGGAAAGAATATCGTTAACCGATGGTTCGGTTACCATTATATGATTTTGATTGACCGGTACATTCTGGTGCATCACCACACCGGAAACCATACGACAGACCGCCGCGTTTTCCACTTCGGGATACCGCTCTCGAAGGTCGGCAGCCACTTTGGGGAAAGTATTAGGCAACCAGTCAATGGCACCAAAATTACCAAAGGTATACACCCGGCTGATGCGATCGGCCTTTTGGTGACACGACTCATAGCTATACTCGTTATAAGCATAGTATATGGCCAGAACCGAACAGGTAAGACCAATGCTTAATCCCAAAATATTAATCAGGCTGATCAGCTTGTGCTTCATCAGGTTGCGCCAGGCAGTTTTTACATAGAGCCCACTCATAGAAGAAGGTATTTCATTGTGTTGCTGCACTAAAAACAATAGCCATACCAATATAGTTAAATTATTATATATGAATCTATTAGAAAATAATAACCCGATTCAATTGTCCATAATTTTTACATGTTGTAAAAAAAATGGATAGCCCCGCTCCTGCCTGCTGGAAATAATATATTTGGCAAAAGCGTGGAAGGATCAATAACCCTAACGAGCCGTGTCGCCTTAAATTGCAATTACAGCTCCTTTGGCCGTTGGGCGGAGCTTGCTAGCGGCCACTGTTTTTAGTTTGCAGAAAGTAGTAGTCGCGTATTACTTTAAACAGAAAATGTTCGCTGCGCACCCCGGCCGAAATCCCCATTTTAGCCTCCAGCATCTTTTTTGTTCGGTCGGCCAGGCGCATGGCCTCATAACTTTTCCGCGAGCTTTTTACAAAATCCAACACTTCCTTAACCGTTTGAATATCGGCCATTGCCAACTGGCTTACTTCAGGGTAATTGATTTTGTAATCGTCGGGCAGCAGGGTATATAACCA
Source organism: Bacteroidota bacterium (assembly GCA_003252385.1). GTDB lineage: Bacteria > Bacteroidota > Bacteroidia > Bacteroidales > UBA10428 > UBA10428. The sequence goes on from QKEH01000008.1 coordinate 136,868, forward strand.
ATCCGAGGGCTTTTTGTCGCGCAGCCGGATTAGCACGGTGCCGGCCGCCATATCGCCCAGACGTTGTTTTCGTTTACTGACCAGAACAGCCAGAATGGCCACAGCACCAAAAAAGAGCGTAACATCCACCAACCTAAAAATCCAACGGAGAAAAAACCTGAAAAACCCGGGACGTGCTCCGTGCAGATCCACCACCTGGATCTTAACCAATTTCTTGCCCCAGCTTTGTCCGTTCATGAAAAGCTCCAGCAGCAGATGGTAAAAGACTATCGGTAAAAATAATAGCCCAACCCAGGAGGAATGAAATAGCAGGGATCCCAAAAAGGAAATTAACGCCATATAGGCTACCACAAACAAACCATCAAGAAGGGTGGCCAGAATGCGTTCGCCCACACTGGCAAAGTCCTGCTGAATGTCGATATTCTGACTGGTTGAAATCGTAAAATTTTCCATGTGAAACGGGTCGTCGATTTGGGGTTATGCTATTTTGTTTATCTTTCGGAACCTGAAGCGCAATGATTCATGAACGAAATCCAATTTCTGCATAAAAATAGAAAAAAGTGGGAGGAATTTGACCGACTCCTTGCGCAAAACCGGGTTGCCGCCCCCGATCAGCTATACGACCTGTACATTAAGCTTACCGACGACCTGGCCTATGCCCGCACCTATTTCCCCGGAAGCGAAGCCGAAGGGTATATCAACGAGCTTGCCCGCAAGGCTCATCTGTCGATCTACCGGAATAAGAAAACGGACTTCGGGCATATCTTCCGTTTTTGGACCCAAGAATTCCCCTTGCTCGTTTACGCCTCCCGCAGGGCTGTATGCACCTCCTTTTTGATTATGGCAGTTGCCACACTGATCGGTCTGCTTTCCTATTCAAGAGATCCTCGTTTTGCACATATCATACTGGGCGACAGTTATGTAAATATGACACAGAGTAATATTAAGCAGGGCGATCCGATGGCTGTGTACAAGAGCATGAACGAAACCGAAATGTTCCTGGGCATCACTTTAAACAATATCAAGGTATCGTTCATTGCCTTTGTTATGGGAATTTTTACCGCCTTTGGCACGGGATACATATTGCTTCGCAACGGGGTGATGCTGGGTACTTTTCATGCTTTTTTCGCATCCCACGGCTTGCTTACCGAATCGCTCGCTACGATATGGATTCACGGCACCTTCGAAATATTTTCCATTATTGTGGCCGGTGCCGCCGGCATTACCCTGGGCAACAGCTTTCTGTTCCCGAAAACCCTTTCGCGCATACGTTCCTTTCAGAAAGGCAGCCGGCAGGGGGCCCAACTCATTGTTGGACTAATTCCCTTTTTTATTGTGGCCGGTTTCCTCGAAGGGTTTGTAACCCGGCACACCGAACTCTCCTATGGGGTTCGTTTTGGACTGTCCGGAGCATCACTGATGTTTATAATTTTCTATTTTTACCATTATCCAAAAAAACTCATAAAATCTTTACCTCATGAATAACACAACCATCCCCTTCAATCAGAAACGCGATTTCGGCCAGGTCTTCAACACCACCATGGAGTTCATTCAACAGGAAATCAAACAATTAGGCATGGCGCTATTGTACTACGTGGTACCCATTGTGTTACTAGGAGCCATTGTCATGGTGTACTTCTCTATGGAATACCGGAATTTTCTGGGTGATCTTCAACAAAACACCATGAGTTACGGCTCCAATCCTTTCCGCATGCTAAGCTCCATGATGGGAGCTTACACCCTGCTGCTGCTTGCCTTTATTGCCGTAAGTGTGGTGCTGCAGGCTACGGTATTTGGTTATTTTAAACTTTACATCGAAAAAGGAAAGGGTGGCTTTACCCTTCAGGATATACGTGCCCAAATCGGGCGTACATTTCTTCCCATTCTGGGTGCCTCACTGGTACAGATACTGTTTACACTCATAGGGGCTGTGTTTTGCATTCTTCCGGGTATATACCTAGGGGTAGTGCTCAGTCTGCTGGTTCCGGTTTTAGTGATCGAAGAAAAAGGGTTTTCCCATGCTTTTTCGCGTTCCTTCGAGCTGATCAAAAGCAACTGGTGGCTCACCTTTGGCTTGCTCCTGGTAGCCGGAATGATCGTTCAGTCCATTGCGTTCATTCTGGGAATTCCTGCAATGGCAATGGGATTCAAAAGCCTTTTTGTGAATATGCAGAACCCGGAAAACCTGAAAAACTTCAGCTTCCCCACCATCTTTTATGCGTACAGCGCCATAACCCACCTGATTACCTATACCCTGATGGCGTTCCCGTACTGCATATTGGCGGTTCATTTATTTAGCCTGAAGGAAGAAAAAAACAAAATCAGCCTGGAAGATAAAATAGAGCAGATTACCAACCATGCGTAATTGGATCGGATGCCTGATTGTATTTGTTTTTCTCTGGTGCGGAACCGGCTTAAACTGCCCGGCTACCCCTTCCGGGCAGGAAGCCGGGCAGGTACCGGAATTGTTGCCGGATACCTTTTTTGAAAAATACCACCAGGACGCTGACTTCAACTACGAGGAGGAAGTGGGTTGGGAAGAATATTCCCTGTTCAGGAAACTCTGGAAATTTCTCCGAAAGTATCTCTCCCTTACCCGTGAAGCCTACCAGACGTTGCATATTTTATGGAGAATAGGCATTATTGCCTTTGTTATTACCATGCTGGTTTTGGCCGTTATGAAAACCAGAATGTACCAAATTTTCTATACGCAACACCCACTGCCCGGCACGGGCACTGCTCTTTACGAAAACGACCCCATGCCTGAGGATCTCAGCACGGCCATTGACCGGGAAGAACAAAACGGAGCCTATCGTGCTGCCATTCGTTTACAATTTCTCAAAGTATTATCGGGTCTGTTTGACCGGAAATTGATTGGATATGCACGTGAGAAAACCAATTACGACTATGCCTATGAAATACAGAACGTGCTCGTCCGAAAAGGGTTTATTGATCTGACGCAATGCTACAACTATATCTGGTACGGCCAGCACGAAATTGACCAAAAAGAATACCTGCTGCTGCGGAACCAGTTCGAAACTTTTCATACTTGCATCAATGGCCAAAGTGAATAAACTTTATATAGTCATCATTCTTTTGCTGCTAACGGTATGGATTGTACTCCAGCACTTTGTACCACAGCCCGTTAACTGGCAACTGAGTTTTTCCGGCGAAGAAAAGACGCCTTATGGCTGCTTTGTTTTCCGCGAAATGCTAGACGAACTTAACGGCGAAAAGGAGCTGACATCTAACTTTGCAGGTTTTTACACCAACCCCCTCCTGAATCAACTGAACCACAGCACGCTGGTGGTGGTATCCGAAAACTTTGACCCCGACTCGTTGGAAATTGATCAATTGCTCCAATACGCCACACAGGGAAACACAGTTTTCATTTCAGCGCTGTATTTTGATCCGGCTTTTCAGAAAAAAATGGGTTTTACGCTTGGTAGCTCCAATCTGCATTTGTTCAAGGAGGTGATGCAGCAGAAAACGGACACCCTCCTCATTTACCCGGCCGGTTCCCCTTCCCCATCGACCTGCCTATTTAAGAAGACTTTGAGCGGCTCCTCCTTTACAGAATTGGATACAGCCATCTATACCTCCTCCAGTTTTAATAGCCGGAACGAAGCTAAACTTATACATCGCATGATTGGTTCCGGGGAAATCTACCTGCATAGCGAACCTCTGGCGTTGACCAACTACCATATCCTGTACAGCAATCGGGAGTATGCCAATTTACTGGCATTAAAACTCCCCCGACAAAACATCCTCTGGGACAACTGGTACAAACCCAAACGCGTGGTCAACACCTCGCCTATGCGCTTCATTCTCAGCGAACCGGCATTACGGACGGGGTACTACCTTATTCTGCTCGGATTGTTACTGTATCTTATTTTTGGCAGCAAGCGCCGCCAGCGGGTTATCCCGGCATATACCCCACCCCAAAACACCTCTCTGGATTTTATCCGTACACTGGGCGACTTATACCTGCGAAACAGGGACCACAGCGACCTGGCACAAAAGAAAACCACCTACCTGTGGGAATTTATTCGCGAACGATACCTTATTAAAGTGCAACAAAACAATGCAGAAACGGCCCGGCACCTTTCCCAAAAATCGGGCATCCGCCAGGAAGCGGTTCAGGAACTGCTTCAGCTCAGCTTTGAACTGAACCAACATGAAGCCGTCAGCCTCAAGGAGCTTAAGGAACTTAACCAACACATCGAATATTTCTATAAAAACTGCCTATAACACACAAACTATCATGGATACGAATTTATTGCAAGACCACCCCGAAGCATTTGAAAACCTTAGAACCCGGGTACAAACCCTGAAAACCGAAATAGGCAAGGTACTCATTGGCCAGGAACGCACCCTGGATTACCTGTTGGTGGCGCTGCTGTCGAATGGTCACGTGTTGCTGGAAGGGGTCCCCGGAATTGCCAAAACACTGATGGTAAAACTACTGGCTCGTACGCTGTCGACCGGCTACTCGCGCATCCAGTTCACGCCCGACCTGATGCCTTCGGATATAACCGGCACCACGGTGTATCACATGGCCAACGCTACCTTTGAGTTCAATAAAGGCCCCATCTTTTCAAATCTGATACTGATTGACGAAATCAACCGAGCCCCGGCAAAAACCCAATCGGCCCTGTTCGAAGTCATGGAAGAACGCCAGGCCAGTGTCGATGGAACCACCTACCCCATGGCCTCTCCTTTTCTGGTAATGGCCACCCAAAATCCATTGGAGCACGAGGGAACCTACCGGCTGCCGGAAGCACAACTGGATCGTTTTCTCTTTAAACTGGTGCTTGATTACCCCAGTTTGGAAGAAGAACAAACGCTGCTCCTAAATGCCGACACCCGCCGCGAGCGTTCCGAACTGGAACTTATCCAGCCCCAGCTGCAGGAAAAAGAAATTGTAGAATTTCAGAAACTCATTCATCAGGTAACGGTGGAAAAAAAGCTTCTGGAGTATATTGCTAAAATTGTGGGCGCTACCCGTAACCATCCCTTCCTTTACCTGGGCGCATCGCCGCGGGCATCGTTGAACCTGCTGCATGCCTCCAAGGCTTTTGCTGCCCTGCAGGGACGTTCTTTTGTAATTCCCGAAGATATTAAGGCCGTAGCCCTCCCCATTTTAATACACCGTATTTACATCACCCCGGAAAAGGAAATGGAAGGAATCGATGAGCAGCAACTCATTCCGGATATCGTCAACTCGGTAGAAGTTCCCCGATGATGAAATTGCTACAACAGGTAAAAAGCCTTTTTATACAGGAACGGTTGTATTTCCTGCTTACTGTGCTGGCTACGCTTTTCGTGGCAGGCTATTTCATCGACCTGCTGTTCATTGCCGCAAAAATACTGCTGGTGCTGTTAACGCTGCTGGTGGTGCTGGAGGGGTTCCTCCTGTTCGTTCCCAAAGCGCCTCCCCTGCAACTCACCCGCGAACTGCCCCGCCGCTTATCCAATGGCGACGAAAGCACTATCCAGATCTACCTGCTGAACCAATACCTGTTTCGCGTAGATGTCGAAATTATTGATGAAGCACCCTGGCAGTTTCAGCTGCATGCACTGACCTATAAGCTGGCACTGGAACCGGGGCAGGAAAAGTCGGTTCAATACAAGCTAAAACCCTTTGCCCGCGGCGAGTACGTTTTCGGCCAAACCCGGGTGTATGCCTCTTCGCCCATAGGCCTGTTGCAGCGACGCTTTGTTTTCGGAGCTAAAGAGAACGCGGTAGCTTGTTACCCTTCGTTCCTTAAAATGCGCCAATACGAGTTATTGGCTGTGAGTAACCAGCTGAACGATGTTTATGTTCGTCCGGTACGACGTCCCGGCACCCATACCGAGTTTGAACATATTAAGGACTATGTTACGGGCGATAACTACCGAACCATCAACTGGAAAGCCACCGCCAAACGCGGACGGCTGATGGTTAACCAGTACCAGCAGGAACGGGCACAGAGTATTTACTGTGTGGTAGATATGGGACGACTAATGGAGATGCCCTTCGACCACATGTCGCTCCTGGATTATTCGATTAATGCCAGCCTGATTTTCTCCAACATTGCCCTACAGAAATACGACAAAGCCGGCCTGATAACCTTCAATACCCGGGTAGAAACTTTTCTGCAAGCCGACAATAAGCGGAGCACCCTCGCGCATTTGCTCGAAGCACTCTATAAACAAAGTTCCCGGCATTTGGAATCGAACTATGCCGGCATGGCTCACTTTGTATACCGCAAAATTCCCCACCGGAGTTTACTGATTCTGTTTACCAATTTCCAGACCCCGGCTTCCGTACAGGCACAAATGCCGCATTTCAAACAACTGGCGCGGAACCATCTGTTGCTGGTGGTTCTTTTTGAGAATACCGAAGTCAGCCGTCTGATTCAGAAAGAGGCAAAAAGCCTGGAAGACATTTATGTTAAAACCATTGGTGAAAAATATGCCCACGACAAGAAACTGATTTGCCAGGAACTCCGGCAACATGGTATTTTGTCCCTGCTAACCACTCCGGCCGCTTTAACCACTTCAGTAATTAACAAGTACCTGGAAATAAAGCAAAGCGGACTGCTCTAGTACCAGGATCAAATTGTTATGCCATCAAACGGAAACCGTATAGCACAGCGGCACCGAGCAATGCCAATACCACCGTACCCGTTCTAAATCGCCTCCAAATGATTCCACCACCCAGGTCGGTTCCCACTTCGAGGATTAGAAAAACGGGTAAAAACAGCACCAAGGGATTATACTGTAACGCAGAGGACAAGCGGAGCCCCAGCAGCTCATGCAGGGAGCGCGTCATGCCACAAAGCGGACAGGGCTTGTTAAAAAGTGCCTGATGCAGGCAAACGCTTCCCGGGGCATGGAACAACCTGTCATCGGATACCAGCAACACGCCCCCCACGACCAGGACAAGTACACCGTATTTTACCAGGTTATTCACATCTTTTAAGCGGTTCGTCATACCATCCTGTTTCGTGGTTGAATACTTGTACACATTCTTCCGATCCGTACAGCTTAAACATAAGTAGCCTGTTCATCCTGAACTACTTAACCTGAAAAGCTATTTTACGACCCGAATGCTTTCTTCCCAAACCAATCCTCCCTCGTTGTGAAGCTGACAAGTATAGCGGCCGGTGGTAAATGACGATATATCGATATCGGTAAGCTCCGGCCCTTCGGCGAGTTTACCCAATTTTTGTTCGTACACCAATGCCCCTGTGGTATCAAAAAAACGAAGCTGGTAGTACCCGGGATCCAAAAGTTCGAGGTGGAACCAGGTTCGGTCGGATACCGAATCGGGGTACAGGTTGAGTACCTGCTTTTGCTCCGGATTATCCTTTGAAGAAAGACAGCCGGCCATGGCCAATACCAGCAAAACAGTAAGGAAAACACTTGGAAAGCGTCCTTTCCAAAAAGGGAAGTCACTTCGAATCATTATTTAGGCGAATTAGGTTTGAGATGGTTCAAACGGCAACAGGTAATGCAACTGTAAAAATAAAAAAACTTATATCAATCCCAATATAACCTTAGTTTCAAGCTGTTACCAGCACGGTACTGTTTTGTTCAGAAATTGATGTGCTTTTGCTCAAACCGGGATGCTGCTACGTTTATTCATTCCGTTTGAAATTTTCTATTTCGCTGCTTATATACCCTTTAAATAGTTTCGAAATGGATTTTGTTTCTCCCAGAATGGTAAGAATGTCGTTAGCCTGCAACGTAGTAGAACCATTGGGGGCAAAGGTTTTATTGTTCCTCTCGATTAAAGCCACCAGAACATCTTTTGGCAATTGAATATCTTTAAGTTGATGACCGATCATGGCTCCCTGCGCGGTTCCATCCAGCAGCTTAATACTTACAAAACGTTCGTTTTGCAACATGTACTCTTTTATCTGCCGATGGCTGCCCATATTCAGCAAGGTATCTACAATATACTCTCTTTCCAGAATATCAATCAGCCTCGACAACATACGCAGTTGCTGTTTCGGATTTTCATCGGAATTCATCAGAAAGGCAAAGATGTGAAATGGAGCTTTATCGGTCTGATCCTGAAGAGGCAGCTTTACCTGAACTGCCGTTTTGGAAACCACCAGCTGCATCGAAGGTTGTAAGGCGCCTTTGCATTTGGCATGAAAAACCAGCACTCCGGGTAATGCAATGATGGATTCATCGGGTAAGGTGTGGACAAACTTTTGCTTAATGGTATCTTTGTTCTCCTGCAATTCGGCAGCAAAATAACCCGAAATTTTATCAGTAATTTCAGCAAATCCGGTTGCGTTGCGTAACAGGTGGATTCTGGACTTTATGACCGTTTCATCAAAGGGATCCCCTTCCCGTAATCCTTTTTCTTTCAGAATGGTCATTAATTCATCTTCCAGCTCATCGTACTGGTGTTTTCCCAAAATGGCAAACCAATGAAATATGGCTCCTTCGCGCTTCACCTTTCCTCGGGAATGAAAACGAAACCAAAGCAAGCCCATAACCACCACCGCTGTGGTGAACAGTATGGGCATCCATCCCAGGTAAATAATAAGCACAAACGAAATAAGGATACCTGCAATTTGCATCCAGGGATAAAGTGGCGACAGGTAACCAGGATCGTAAGATTCTATTTTACTGTTCCGAAAAACAATTACCGAAAAATTGATAAACATAAAAACGAGCAACTGAAACGTACTGGCCAGTTTCACTATACCTTCTTCGGACAGGAGCAAGATGAACAGTATAATGATGCCGGTAGTCAGCAAAATGGCTGTTACCGGAGTGCCTTTCCCGCCAATTCTGGACAATACAGCCGGAAGCAGTTTATCCCTGCCCATGGCAAAAGGGTATCGCGATGCGGCTAACAGTCCGGCATTTCCGGTAGAAGCGAATGCCGCAAGAGCGGCTATGGCCATTAACCAAACTCCGGTATTAGCAGGCAACCATTTAAAAAGTTCGGAAGCCGCCACCGCAGCCGGAGCCATTTCTTTGCTAAACTGCGACGGGTCAATAACAGCTACCATAATAAAGACCCCCAAACCATAAATGAGCCCGGTAACAATCAGGGATAAAATCATTCCCAGGGGAATATTTCGTTCCGGGTTTTTTATCTCCTCGGCCACACTGGCAATTTGGGTTAGCCCCAGGTAGGATACAAAAACAAAACCGGCAGTTACAAACAAACCACGCACCCCATGCGAAAGGAAAGGAGCAAATTGATGGTCAAAAGACTCCTGGGTCAAGGTATTTTGAAAAAAAAGAGAATGCAAGCCATCTACAATAAAGGTGATTAGGATAAGTAACAGGCAGATGACAAAAACCTTCTGGAAAGCCGATGTTTTTTTAGACCCCACCAGGTTTAAAACCATAAAAAAAAGAGTAGCAATGAGAGCCACAGTTTTGGTAGGCACCTCCCAGAAAATAGCCGCATACGCTCCAATACCGATGATCGCAAAGGTAGTTTTCAGGATCAATGCAAAATAGCTTCCCAATCCCCCAATAGTACCAATAACCGGCCCAAGGCTCCGATCCAGGAAAAAGTAGGCTCCCCCCGAGCGGGGCAGCGCGGTAGCTATTTCGGCCATACTAAACATGGCTGGCAACATTAACACCCCGGAAAGTATGTATGCCAAGAATACCGATGCCCCCGTATAATGGGATGCGATACCCGGCAATAAAAAGAAACCCGAGCTGAACATCGCTCCTGTGCTGATGGCAAATACATCAAACAGCCCTAACTCCTTTTTTAATTTTATTTTCATGGCCACCGATTTGAGACGGATTCTTCTATCCGAGAACGGCCGAGAAGTTAAGAAAAAAACAGATTGGCCAGAAAGAAACTTAGCATTACGGATTGGTTTTGCCAAAATTTGACCCAAAAAAACGAGTTATTGATAATCTTGCTTTATCGATTGCGGCGTCTGATCGGCCTTCACAAAACGCACCATTTTCGTCCTTATTTCCCTGTTTCACGATGTACAAATACCTCATTTGCTCCAAGATCTGTTGACGTATTGCCCTATGAGTGACATCTATATAGCTAACCGAAAGTTAGTTTTACTAATTGATCGTAAGTTTTAGGTCTACAGCACCCTTGATCAGTTTTGTAGGCTTTGGTACAAGGATCGATAATCCTTTTGGAAACTAAATCAAGAATTTGCTTATTTCTGGTTTGTTGGTATTTTTGTCCCACATGAAGAATTCCATACTATTTGCATTTTTTCGCCGAAACAAACATATTAGATTCTCCAGGCCTTTGAATATTCAGACTTCCTGATGAATGTGCATGACATTCAAATATCCGGAGAAAAGTTCATGAATCCTTATTAGGATCTCATAATGGAGTATAAAGCCGGACTAAAATCAGTTGAAGAGTTTATAGGATTATTTGAGAAGGTTTATCCGAAGATATCGGAAAAGGAAAACAAAAGTACTTCTGAGGATGCGATTTTAGGTGCTTTTCTTGAGATCAACCCATATATTCATATTCACGAAAATTGCCGTCCTATAAGAAGAGTTTCAGTACTAGGTTGCTTTCTGGGGATTAGGTGGTAATTAGGATAATATGGAAGCGCATGAAGGTAAAGAAGCGACTAAAAATTATGGTACTCTGGCAATAGGTATTCTAACCACCAATTGCCAATTTTGCAGGCTCACTTACTATTCGAATTTATTGAAATTAATGATCAAATATTACTTACAGATGAATCCTAAACAATTGCTAATTACGTGCCTTACCCTGGCAACTGCTCTGCTGCCGGTTAAGGCACAGGTTAACATCGATGTTAACCTAAACCTGAAACACTCCGTGAACGGAGTATCCGACTTTGGCCGGGAACGGCACATGACCATCCACTCCAGTTTAACCGAAGGCGACTGGACCGGGCATGAAGATATGCTCGACTACCTGATCAATGACCTGGATGTGTATTTCGGCCGCGAAACCGGTTCTGCTACCTGGAAGATGCAATATGTCGAAGAAGATCCTAACCACGCGGGCTGGCCCTACGAAGCCCAAATGATCCGCCACGGTTATGGCTTGCGGCAATGGTACGCGTCTGACGACTATGCCGACCGCCGCCCATACGAAAGCAAATCGAACATGATTATGGGGATCAACGACTTCTCACCCATGTACTCTAACATTTCCTGGTTTGCTACCTTTGGTAAAGGTGCCGGTGGCTGGTCCGTAAAAAATACCGATGCGGCAGCCGAATGGGTATCCCTCTACTTAAAACACTACTTTTCGATACACGATGACAGTATTGGCGAACAGCTGCCAAAATACTGGGAATGTTACAACGAACCGGACATGAATTGCATGAACATGTCCTTTGGCATGATTGTATCCAGCCTGGAAAAAAACTGGGAATACCATACCCGGGTAGCCCAGGCAATACGTGAAAAACTAGGTGCCAAAGCTCCTTTAATTGGCGGCATGACCTGGGGACAACTCGACCTTTTCAAGCCCGATGGCATTAACCGGACCGATGGCTCATTTTGGTATGCGAACTCAAGCGCAACCGCCTGCGCCTTGTACGATGTTATGCTGTCCGGAGTGGGAAGTGGCGTGGCCAACCCCGGAAGAGGCCTGAGCGTTTGGCCTAAAGCATGGGACAACCGGACCGATTCCTGGTGGCAATGGGATTATATGTACCAGGGTTTTATCGATTTTGCCGGTGCCGACATGGATTTCTACGGAGTACACATGTACGATTGGCCAAATTCCAATGTAACCACCACGAAAGCCAATACCCGTGCTGGTGGCCATATTGAGGCCATGCTGGATATGTTTGAATGGTACGACAACCAGTTATTTGGCAAGACCAAGGACATTGTCATGTCCGAATTTGGTGCGGTAAATGATCAATATATCCTAAGTTTGGCAACCGGAGTACGCGACTGGCCCTTTATCAAAGCATTTAACCAAATGCAGATGCAGTTCCTGGAGCGCCCTTCACAAGTAGTGTACAGCATGCCCTTTGCTCCGGTAAAAGCTAAATGGGGAGCATCCTTCTCCGGCAACAACGTGGTCCGCTATGGCGGTGCCACCTTAATGGACCCCCTGGGAAGCTGGACCGGCGATGCCAGCACCTGGACCATGAACGAACCTACCGGAGGCTGGGGCTGGAGCACCATCATCCACTTCTTCGAATTATGGAAAGATATTGAAGGTACCCGTATCGATACCAAATCGGCGGATATCGATGTTCAGGTTGATGCTTATGTCTTAAATAACCATGTGTACCTGATCCTGAACAATACCATTGATGAAGCTCAAACCCTGAACCTAAACTTCTACAATACAGGTATCGCAAACACCATAAGCCATGTGGAGCTGCGCCACTTGTACCTGGGCGATGACAATATCCCGAAATATACCAAAACCCAATACACGTCTGCCCCTACACAGGTATCGTTAAAACCCAACTCCACCATGGTACTGGACTACACCTATGCGAATAACGTGGTCATCAACCAGGAGTCGAAAGAGACCAAATACATGTGCGAGCCGCTGGCAGGCAACCTGAAAAATGAACGGGGCACCCAGCTGTGCCATACCGCCTCAAAAACCAATATAACCGCTACCATACCAGGAGTTCAAAAACCATCGCACGGCGAAGCAGTGATCCGTATTGGCGGGTTCTTTCCCAATCCACTGGACGGGACCACCGGCATGAGAGTGAAAACACTTACTGTAAACAACAACCCGGTAATTGCAGCCGCGGACAACTACATAGCCGATACCCGTGGTTACGGCATGGGCAATTATCAGGGTGCCTGGTTTGGCGTTCTCGAACTGGAATGCCCAATTAATTACCTGGTCAACGGTACCAACACGGTATATTTCGAAAGAATGCAAGGTGCTGAGTTTACCACGGCCATGATCCAGGTATTCGACATGTCAGCTGAACCAGGGCGCTATTCAAGCAGCAGCTCATCATCCAGCTCCAGTTCTTCCAGCAGCTCCAGTTCGTCCTCCAGTTCATCCAGCAGTTCGTCCAGCAGTTCGTCCAGCTCCAGTAGTTCAAGTAGTTCGAGTAGTTCGAGCAGCTCCAGCAGTTCGAGCAGTTCGAGCAGCTCATCCAGCTCATCCAGCTCAGGGGGTGGATCAACCCTGGTTATCGAGGCAGAAAGCTTTGTTTCAACCGGAGGTTCCTATAGCGATGGCTTTGTACCTCTGGGAGTTAATAGTACCGGGACCAACATCAACTACGTAAATGCCGGCGACTGGGCCGATTATTCGATTAACGTTGCCCAGGCTGGTACCTACTCCATTCAGTACCTGATTTCCACCCCCATGGCCAACGCTCAGATCAGCTTTATTCTGGACGGCGCCACCATTTCGGCCGACAATGTAGCAAACAACGGCCAATGGGACAGCTATCAGGCCTTGAATGCCGCCAATAATGCCACCCTGAGCTCCGGCCCCCATACCGTGCGCCTGCAGGCTACCGGCACCAACGCATGGCAGTGGAACCTGGATAAAACCATCTTAAGCTATGTAAGTTCCAGTTCGTCCAGCAGTTCATCCAGCTCCAGCTCATCCAGTTCATCGAGCTCCAGCAGCAGCTCTTCGTCTAGTTCCAGCTCGTCCAGCTCAAGTAGCTCATCCAGTTCCAGTTCGTCCAGCAGCTCGTCCAGTTCCAGTTCCGGAGGTTCATCGAGCTCCAGCAGTAGCTCTTCGTCCAGCTCTAGCAGCTCATCCAGTTCCAGTTCCAGTTCCAGCAGCTCATCCAGCTCCAGTTCCGGAGGTTCGTCCAGCTCCAGCAGCTCATCCAGTTCCAGCAGCTCCAGTTCCGGAGGCTCATCCAGTTCCAGTAGCGGAGGCGGCAGCTCTTTGCAATTTACCAATGTGGGCGAAACCCTTACCCTCGAAGTGGGAGCCACTTTCCAACTACACTACATAGGAGCCTCGGATGTACACTTCACGTCCAACTCCAATTATGTAACGGTGGGCAACGAGTCGGGCTTACTTACCGCCGGAACGTCCCCATCGCATGAATTGTATACCCTGGTAACGATACATGCCGATGACGGTTCGAACCAGACCGATCAGGTAAAAGTGTATGTAATTGATTCCGGACAAAACACCGGACTGGAAGCCCTGTCCCGACTGACCCGGGTAAAACTGTTCCCCAACCCCTCCTCGGAAAAACTGAATATTATCCTGACAGGAACAGTGCATCCGGATGCACAGCTGGTCTTGTATCATAGTTCGGGCGCTGAAGTGGATCGAATACCAATAGTATCAGAGAATATGCAGCTGCACATCGGCAATTACCCCAATGGGATGTATATCCTCAAGGTCATCAATGGCACGGAAGTGATAACCCAACGCTTTATTAAAAACTAGACCTCCGGCTGAATGCGACAACATTCAGCCAGGCGCAAACGAACAAAGGGGAGCCTGCCTGCGGCAGGCTCCCCTTTGTGTTTTTTAAGGGAATCTCCATCGCCAAACGAAATCGTTATGCTATGCGGAAAGTACGCTGCAATAATCAGTGCGATTTGCGCTCCGCATGATAGTTCAGTCCTCCATCCCCCTAATGAACAACCAGGATCGCTAAATGAAAGCAAACGGCTCTGGTTTTTATACTCCTATGGTGCATGTGTTCCGATATAGACAAAAACACAACGCTGGCATGAGATTTTGCTTGCTGCCTTCGTCGCACACTTATTCGTAACATAAACTTTCCACCGGGTTTTTCGTGGCGGCTTTCCACGATTGAAAGCTTACTGCCAGAATTGCAATTATCGACACCATCAATCCGGCAGCGACAAATATCCATGAACGAATTGTAATGTGATAGGCATAGTGCTGCAACCAGCCCGACATAATATACCAGGCTACGGGGCATGCTAAAATCCAAGCTATCAGAATCCATTTAATAAAACGACTGTTTACCAATACTAGCAGTTCTCGTACATTTGCACCATTTGTTTTTCGTATACCGATTTCTCTGGTTCGATGAATTAATATAACAGATGAAAAACCCCATAGGCCAATACCCGAAATTACCAAGCACAGTATAGAAAACAGATTCAACAGGCGATTAATTAAAATATCTTTTTGATAAGCTTTTTGATATACCTCCGATAAAAAACGATACTCAAAAGGGTAGTTTGGAAATACAGTTTTCCAGGATGCCTCAAGTTCCTTAATTTGCTCCGTTCTAACACCAGGAGTCAACTTCACTAAGCTGGTGCCCTGCCAAATAGGTTTCTGAAAATAGACTGTTGGCTGAATAGGGTGATACAGCGATGCCGAGTTAAAGTCCTTAACTACACCAACCACTGTTCCACCATGTATGATCCCCTCGAAAATTGGTTGAACGGTAAAATCGATCCCGATAACATCGACAGGTTTCTTAAAACCTAATTTTCGAACGGCCGATTCATTTAAAACATATTCCTCATACTTTTGTCCGGATATATAAGTTTTCATGGTTCGCCCTGCCATTATTGGAATATTGAAAAGATCGAAGAACGTTTCATCAGTTGGTTCTATGGTGAGGGTAAAGTCCGTAAAGCCACCGGGAATAGCTGAAGTTTTAACCCGCCTGGCGTCTTTATTCAGGTACGAAGGTTCCGATAACACCGCCGCATACGCCTCAACCTGTGAATTGGACCGAAGCACATTTCCGAGTAATTGTACCTTTTCTTCTTCGCTCCAAAAATTTCGGTACAGTACCAGTATATTATCTGCTTTGCCTCCCAGGTTTTTACTGAACATAAATTGATTCTGCCCTCTTACAACCAGACTGGCAACAATTACAAAAATGGCCAAACTGAACTGTAAAATAATCAGCGGGGTACTAAATCCTCCTGATTTACTCAACAATGCCCGCGATACGGAATTGTTTCGATGAGTTCCAACAACCACCAAATTCTTTAGCAGTTGATAGGGCAGAATTCCCGTAATGCTGATAAGTACCCACAATATACCGCCCACTATGACCAAACGATTAAACAGTGCTCCTTTATTTTCAAGCGGTATAACCAAACCTGTTCGATGTATCAGCACCACTGCCGGATAAATGCAAACTAAAGCCAGACTTATGGCCATAAGTCCTATTACTGTCGACTCCATAAAAGCAATAATCAGGTTATGACGGTGTTTTGCCCCAACGAGTTGATTCATCCGAAAACTCACACGGCGTTTTTCGAATAAAACGGTTTGCAGGTTGATGTAGTTGATAAGTGCCAATAAAAACAAACCGATAACAATTGAGCTAAACATATAAGTATGCCTGATGTCGCCATTGGGTTCAATTTCACGCTCAATATTCGATTTCAAATGAATATCCGTTAAAGGCATGAAATGAATTCCCGTAAGATTCGCTTTTTGATCGGCTGGAACATAGGTTTCAATAAATTCGGGAAGCTTAGTACGTAATCGGTCAATATCAGCCCCTTGTTTTAAAAGAACATACGTATAGGCCCACTCCATCTTATTCATTCCAACAGGTTCATGGTACGAAACCAGAAAATTCGCATGAAAATGCGAAGCAAATGGCATGTCCTTATATACTCCGGTTACTGTGTATACTGCTCCTGTGTCGATATACTCCCCATCGAGTTTCAGTGTTTTGCCTAAAGGAGATTCATTTCCAAAGTACTTGCTACATATACTTTGGGACAGCGCAATGGTATGCGGGTTTTTAAGAGCCTCCCTGCCGTTTCCCAATACAAAATGAAAATCGAACACATCGAAGAAATTGGGCTTAACGGCAAAACCTTCCTCATTATACACCTCATCAGCCACTGTAACAACAGTATTGTGAGTTGGGGCTATTTCTACAAGTTGTTCCACTTCGGGAAAATATTCGGGCAGTTCGCGACGCCAAATCTGCCAACAACGGGCAAAGTGCCAGTAGTTGTTATCGCCTTGGCGGCCTGTCTCAATGGTCATCCGATAAATCCGATCCGATTTGGAATGATAGGTATCATAACTGTACTCATTAAACAACCATGCCGATATCAGCAATATGGTAAGTACGGCAAGAAATAGTCCCAGGATGGTTATTAAAGTCGTTTTTCGCTGTTTGATCAAGCTTCGTAACGCTTGCCGGATAAGTTGTTTAAACACAGATTTATTCAATTAGCAATTTGTATCGGGTAATGAACAATAAAGAAAATACTTTATGTTTACGTACGTCTTTTCAATCATTGCTTGTGGTTAACTCTTATTCACTTCGCAACAGCTTTACCGGATTGGCCCGAGCCGTTTTTATGGTTTGGTACGATATGGTCAATAAAGTTATTGTGCCCAGTAAGATAATTGGAATCAGCCCGAACCACCAGGCAATGTGAATACGGATAGCATAATTGGATAACCATTCTAAGGATAACCATATAGCTATGGGCATGGCTGCCACAGATGCAATTAGCATTAAATAAATAAAGCTCCTGGAAACGGTATAAAATATGTCCTGAATAGTTGCCCCATTAACTTTTCGAATACTAAATTCCTTCTCGCGTTTAACAACCATGAAATGGGTAATGCCAAATAAACCCAATGTAGCAAGTATAACTGCTATGAGCGAAAAATAGGTGATTATTTTAGCCTGGTTCACTTCATTGGCATATACTGCGCGGTAATCATCGGCCAGAAAGAAATACCGGAACGGCAAATCGCCAAATACATTCTCCCATTTTTCCCGGGCTAGTGAAACCATCTTTGATTCTTCATCGCCAGTATAATGAATTGCAAGGAATCGGTTCTGATTTTCATTAATGGTCAGGATAGGTGGGTAAGGTGTTGCTATTAAATTACTAACCTTAAAATCATTAACCACCCCTACAATCTTCAGCTTCTGTTGCGTAAAATCCCGAACAACAATCTGTCCCAATGCATCTTCAGGCGAACTGAAACCTAAATCTTTAACCCCACTTAAAGCAATAATTGCCGAAGCATTATCGGTACTGTATTCGCGCGATAACTCCCTGCCGGCAATCAACTCCAAACCCATGGTTTGCATAAAATCGTAATCGGTATCGTAAATAGAAAAGTAGGGTGTTTTTTGTTCTCCATCCCCTTTGGCAATGATCCAATCGATGTAGGATCCGAAACCGGGAATGGCATTCGAACAGGTAATCGAGCCAACCATTGGATCGGCCTTCATTTCATTTTTAAACAATTGTTTCTTTTCGGGAAACGAATTCCAATCGGTATGATTGGTTTCCAATACAAGAATATTCTTTGTGCGAATGCCAATATCGGTTTTAATTAACAGTCTCCCCTGATGGTAAAAAACCAAGGTGCCAAAAATTAACACGAACGATATTAGAAACTGAAAAATGATAAGCCCCTTCCGAAAACGTGAACTACCAGCCGATGGTAAAAATTTCCCCTTCAGGCAAACCACGGGATTCATGTTTGACATAATTATTACCGGATATATTACAGACAGTGCCATGCTGGCCATTACAATTAATACTAAAAGAAATATGCTCTTATGAGTAAAAACTGAGAAGCTTATGTAGCTGCCTAATAAAGAATTTAATACCGGCAGCAGAAACTGACAAACTACCCATGAAATAGCCAAGGCCAAGATCAGAAAAACTGCCGTTTCAATGGTAAACCCTTTTAGTATTCCAAAACGTTTAATGCCCAGTACCTTTTGTATGCTAACCTGCGATGATCGTTCGAGTGTATGAGCCGATGACAGGTTTATATAATTTACCAAACCAATGAGCAAAATGAGTATGGCTATTCCTTTAAAAATATTGATCAATTTTTTATTGCCGGCACCTTCTTCGTTGGGCAAAAATCCTCCAAGATGAATGTTGGCAACTGGCTGCAGAGTGATCTTTTGTATCAAATTCTTTTCGTCGGGCGGCGCATATTTCTTGATAATCTGTTCTAATTTTTGCGCAATTAAATCGGGGTTGCTACCGGGAACCACTTTCATGTAATACCTTAAGAAAAACAGATCCCAACGTTCCTCGTAATTCACCTTTAACCACCAGGGACTGTCGAACGATATTAATAGTTCGGGGTGCAGGGAAGTGTTTTTCGGTAGAACCTTGTATACACCGGTTACTTCCAGTTTTCCCCAAGGAAGTTCAATGATTTTTCCCAAGGGATTATCCTGTCCAAAGTAACGTTTTGCAGTTGATTCGTCAATAACCACACAAGATGCAGCCTCTAAAGGTTGGCTCTTCTTCTTATTAATAAAATCCAGGTTTAAAATATCCATTAAGTTGTGGTCGGCATAATACGCTTGCTGCTCCTCAAAAAAAACATCCTCGTATCGGAAAATTTCATCTTGCGATCGGAAGTAGCGTGCAACACTTTCAACTTCGGGAATGCTTAATTCGATCTGAGCCTTCAGTGGTGCCGGGAAAGTTATTCCAACCCAGGGCTTTCCATCCGGAGGTATCGATTTGATCCCTAAACGATAAATTCGCTCAACATTCTGATATGACCTGTCGAAATTCGATTCGTAGGTGGTGTAGGCGCTTAATAAAATAAACCCTGTAAAGCCTATCAATAAGCTCAGAATATTAACAAACGACGAAAGCTTGTTTCGTTTAAAAAAATTAATGATTTGTCGGAATTGTGAGCTGTGCATAAGGATTATATGATTAATTTTTATTGTTTATATATGTTATATTACTCATAGCGCAGTGCTTCCACCGGGTTTTTTGAGGCGGCTTTCCACGATTGTACACTTACGGTAAGCAGGGCAATAAATAAAGCCAACCCACCTGCCATAACGAAAATCCATCCACTTAATATGGTTCGATAGGTGAAATGGTCCAACCATTTCGTCATAAAATAATACCCCAACGGAGCAGCAATCAGGTAGGCCAGGATAACCCACTTAATAAAATCTACAGACAACATCCGCAATATTTCATTCACATGAGCCCCATTCACCTTTCGTATTCCAATTTCTTTAATCCGGGTTTGACAAATAAATATTGACATCCCCAGGATCCCCAAAATGGTAATTAATACCGACAGGATACTAAATGCCACAATAAGCCTCACTTGTTGGTTTTCCTTTGTATATAAAGTTTTCATTTTATCACCCTGAAAAAAGAAACGAAATGGAACCGAAGGGCTCATGTCATTATAGGCCTTCCGGATGTAATCTATTGATTCAGCAATACGATTGGTACTTAATTTTATGGTGATCGACTGTAAAGGTTCATCGGTAGCTGAATACCAAAATGCAAAGGGTTCAATGGCTTCACGCAAGGAGATATAATTAAAATCTTTAATGACGCCCACAATGGTTCCTTCGCCAATTTTTTGCCCAAGTTTCCATCCGTAACGCTTCATGGCGGCTTCGTTACAAATCATATTTCCATTTTCTCCCGGGGTATTTTTTAAAAACTGACGACCTTCCAACAAGGTAAAACCCATCATTTCGATATATTTATCGTCCGTTGCCCAATACCATACATTGCAGTTCTTTCCATCCACGGTAAATACGTGTATTTCCCTCGATGCACCCGGAACCGCCAAAGAATAAGCAAATTGCTGAATTAATGGCGATTGTTCCAGTCGTTCATTAAAAGCCTTCTTGTTTTTCTTTAACTCATCGTTCATGTATAGTACCAGCTTGTTTTCTGCATGAAAACCCAAATCGGCAGTATTCATATATTGCACTTGTTTAATAACCGTTACCGAAGCAACGATCAAGGCAATGGTTGCCACAAACTGGGCAATAGTGAGTATACCCCGGTAATTAACTTTCGATTTATTTTTAAAGCGATTTATGGACCGAATAGCGTCCCAAGATATACTATACATGGCCGGAAATACACTCAACAACCCGCCCATACCCATACAACATACCCCGCATAAAACCAGGAGTCCGCTGCCTCGTTGAAAAGAAAGTTCATAACCTAAAATGGATGCTGAAAAGTAGTGGTTTATCATATAGGCCAGTAAAACAGCCGCCACATACGAAACTGTAAACAGCATCAATGCTTTAATTAGGAATACCTGAACTACGTCGGCACGCTTCCCCCCAAGAAGTCGAGTTATACTGATACTCCTAATTTGTTTCGGGATGGAGGCAGTTGTAAAATTGATATAATTGATGAACGCCACCAATAAAACAAGAATACCAACCCAAAACAGCGTATCAACAAATAGTTTATTGTTGGTTGTAAATAACGGGTTCTCCAGAACTTCATCAGTAAAACGCAATTCGCGTAATGGACGGATATGAATCCGGGGTGATGCCCCTTGGCCTACAAAATTTTGATATTTCGACACCAATGCAGACTCATTATTAATTTTCTCTTCCAGCAACGTTTGTTTAGTTCCCGGCCGTACCCGGATAAACTGGGGATAATGAATAATATCCCATTGTTTGAACCCTTCACCAATCCAACCTGTTTTTGGCATGGCAAGTATAATAGGGCACCGTATGACCGAATTTTCCGGTAAATCGCGATATACCGCTGAAACTGTATACGAACTATTAAAACATTCGAGCGTTTTTCCAATAGGATCATCGCTTCCCCAGGCTTTACCGGCGAAACTTTCCGATACTATAGCCACATTGGGGGAATTTAATGGCTTTTCCTTTTTACCCTGTACAATGTTGAATGTAAATATTTCGGTAAGGTTTTCATCGCTATACGCATAATCTTCAAATTGTTTCACACTACCCAGGCTGTTGTTCCAGGAAAAAGCAGCTTCGCTCCATTTACCCATGGGCATAAATGTAGTGGCTAATTCTACCTCCGGAAACTCATCGATCAGTGTTTGTGATGTTGGCCCACTCAGAAAAATCATGTTTTTGTCGTAGCTTGGGAACTTAACCTCCACACGATATATATCGTCAAAATGCTTATTGTACCTGTCGTATCGATACTCGTTCCATACATATAGCAGAATAATGCAGCAAGCAGCAAATGAGCAGCTTAAACCCACAAAGTTGAATACTGTAGCAAACCGGTCCCTTTCTAAGTATTGAACGGCCAATCTTATTTGATGCATTTTAAAATTTTTCATGTTCTAAGTTCATGTTCATGAATATCCGCATGTCATATGTGCATTATTACTCATAGCGTAGTGCCTCCACCGGGTTTTTTGTGGCGGCTTTCCACGATTGATAGCTGACTGTAAGCAGGGCAATGCATAAGGTTACACAACCTGTTCCTGTAAAAACCCACCAACTCAATGGGGTTCGATAGGCAAAGTTCTCCAGCCAACGATTCATTACAAACCAGGCTAACGGACTGGCAATTACCAGCGAAATAATCACCCATACCATAAATTGCTTGTTCAACAAGGTCATTACTTCCATTACATGGGCACCATTGACCTTCCGTACGCCAATTTCCTTAGTCCTACGATCGATGGTAAAAAAACTAACCGCATACAAACCCACACAGGCAATCAGAATGGATATAATGGATAACACCAACAATATTTTTTTAGCCCCCTGCTCCTTTACATAGCGTTCAGCTACGATCTCGTCGTTTATGCGCAGGTTAAACGTAAAATTGAAGTTCGAAGCCTCCCATTCTTTTTTCATCACCTCGCTGAAATCGGCTACCTGCGAGTTGGCTATTTTGATGTATACATTGCCCATGCTATGGCTCTGGCAAATAACCAAAGGCTCAATGGGATGATGTAAAGTCCTGAAATTAAAATCATTCACAATGCCAATCACTTTAAAAACCTGACTATTTAAAAGAACCTTTTTATCCAATAGGGAACCTTCACCGCTGTATTCCCTGGCAGCTGCCTCATTGAGCAGAACGGCATTATCATCGGATCGAAGTTGTTTATCGAATAAGCGTCCTTCCTTCAGCTTCAACCCAAAAACTTCAGGAAAATCACCGGAACAACGTAACACGCTGGGATGAAAGAAATTTGCTTCATCCTGTGCCTCAAAATAAGCACCGGACATGCTCAGTTCGGCTCCAAAATATACATCGGCACTGGCAATTGCCTGCACCACCGGGTAGTTCTTCATTTTTTCCATAAACATAACGCGTTGCAACGAATCAGCTTCCCACATATTCGAAATCAGAATATTGTTGGGATCGTAGCCCCGGTCCATATTGGCAAAATAGTTGAGCTGCTTTTGTACCACTACGGTACACAATACAATTAAGCCCGACAAAACAAATTGTACCAGAATCAGCCCGCCTTTACGGACCACGCTGGTTCCACCTGCCTGGCCAGCCTGTCCGTTACTGGTCAGCTTACCCTCTACTGACATACGTATCGGGATCAGTGTTAGCAACAGATTAATGGTGGCAACTGTTCCAAACAAAAATACAGCGATCAGCATAATTTGCTGTGAAGTAAGCGTTACATCTAAACCCAAAAATTGAAAGAATACTTTTCCCGCTATGCAATATACAATTACTGCAAGAGCATAGGATAAGGCAATGAACAGCAAAGTTTCCAGTAAAAACTGATGCGTGATATCGCTGCGACGGGCACCAATAGTTTTACGGATTCCCAGTTCTTTTAAACGTGTGGAACCACTGGCAATGGATAAGTTAATGTAATTGAATGTTGAAATCAGAAATACCAGAATAGCCAGAACAACTGCCCCATACACATAGGTTTTATTCGAGGTTAGCGCCATATCGAATTTATGGTTGCTAAAGTGAATAGCGCTCAATGGTTCATGCGTGTAATACAGATAGATATCGTCCGAAAACTTTAAATCTGCCAGGTTTTTTGCATTTTTTACATCTCTATCAATATCAGAATGCGAAAGCACTAATTTGCTAAGCCTGAAATTAAAATCATCCGGATTGGTAATAGGTTGTGAGGTTTTAAAATACGTATATAAGGACTGTGAATCCCAGTTTTTGCTTGTTTCCGGATAGTGCTGCAAGCATTGAATGATGCGGATCCGCAGGTGCGAATTGGCAGGCAGATCGTCGAATACTGCATTGATGGTATAACGTTCCCCGAATAAGGTTACCGTTTTACCTAAGGCCTGCTCGGCACTTTCAAAAAGTATTTTGGCCATGCTTTTGGCAACTGCTATACTATAACGTGTTGCCAAAGGAGCATCAATATTGGTGATCACGGGGATATCGAAAAACGCAAAAAAATTGGTGTCGGCAGCTACCAGTTCGCCCAAGGCACTGTTTTGTTCTTCATTGGTCAGCTGCGACATACCGCGCCCCCAAATACGAACCGTTTCGGCAACCTCGGGTAATTCGCTTCGCATACCCTCAGCCTGCGCCCAACTGGTAACCGAATAATCAGCTACCTCGCCATTCATTTTGCCATCCATCAAACAGCGGTAAATACGATAGTAATCGGGAATATTTTTATCAAAACGGGTTTCATAAAACACATAGGCTACGGCAAAAAGCATAACCGCTACCGACAGGGTCAAGCCAAAAATCTTAGCAAAGGTCAATACGCCATGTTTGCGAGCGTTGCGGAGGGCTATTTTGAGTTTTAACATATTCAGTTTGTATTAATGATGTATCATCTACTTATAACCCTAAATCCTTTAAAGCAGACTCTTGCACTGCAGCCAAAAGCCTTTTAAGGGGTTTGGGGTGTTTTACTCCTGCCGCAGTGCTTCCACCGGATTACGATTGGCTGCCCGCCAGCTTTGCCAGCTTACAGTGAGCAGGGCAATGCATAAAGCCAGTCCGCCGGCTAAGGCAAAAAGCCACCAGCTAATCACTGTTTTACTAGCAAAATTCTCCAGCCACCTGTGCATGGCATACCAGGCCAGGGGTACAGTTATCAAAAAGGCAAAACCAACCCATTTAAGATAATCGCGATTAAGCTCGCTCAATAGTTCGCTTAACCGGGCGCCATTAACCTTGCGGATTCCAATCTCCTTAATCCGCAATTTCGATTCTATCAGGCTTAGCCCAATCAATCCCAAACAGGATATGGCAATGGCTATCATGCTAAATACCAAAAAAAGCGTCGCCAATTGGTTTTCGCTTTTATACTGATCGGCATATTCGTCATTCAGATAGCGATAGATGAACGGATTATCCGGAAAGAATTTGGAATACTGCTCATTAACGCTAGCCAGGGTACCCGACAAATTGTGCTTGTTAAATTCAATCAGAAAATAGCGGGTTCTGAAGTCGCTGATCAGATAAATATAGGGTGTCATGGCATACTTGGGCGACACATGGTTATAATCCTGAATGACACCAATAATAGTACGATTGCGGTTATCGCCCTGAATGCTGTTGCCAATGGCAGCCTGGGCATTCTCAAAGCCAAAAGCCCTACAAGCAGATTCGTTCAGGATGATACTGTTCTGATCCGATTCATTATTTTCGAAATACCGCCCGGCAAGGAGCTGAGTATGTAGAATATTCAAATAACTAAAATCCGATTCGATGATATAGTAGGAATCGCTTGTTTCCGGCTTTGCCGGATTAACATACGGCATTTTAACAGATTGATAACCGGGAATACATGATGTATAACTTACCCGCTCAACTCCGGGAATTTTCATGCATTCATCTTTAAAGCTTACAAAATGCTGTCGGAATGATTCATCGCTCGTTGTCATGGGCGACTGAATTGCCAAGGTATTTCCCGGATCGAAACCCTGCGTATGCTCCTGCAAATACAACTTCTGCTTTTGCACCAATAGGGTGGCAATAATCAGAAATATGCTCGCACCAAACTGAAAACTTACCAGCGCGCGTTTTAAGCCCGACTGTGGATTAAGCATAATCACCTTACGTTGCATGATGAGCAAGGGACTTACCCTGGCAATTACCAGGGCTGGGTACAATGTTGCCACCAGCGACAAGCCAACAAACACACTTAATATAATGATCCACAAGCGGGCAGAATTGATACAAATCGTCGTAAAATTAATTTGGAACAAACCGTTCAACCAAGGCGATAATAGGTATAAAACACACAAGGTTATCAGAAGAGCTGAAAGGTTCAAGGCAAAAGAATCGATAAAAAACTGCTGTAATAATCGTCGCTTTTTCGATCCGATGATTTTTTGTATGCCAATATTTTTAAGCTGTGAATGTACCTGCGATAGTTGAAAATTCAGGTTATTGACCAGCGAAATAATCAGGATCATCATCCCAACATTGAGCATAATTTTAAGCGATGTGCGGCTTACAGCAGTTGATGGAGAAAACATTGTAAAATCAGTAACATAATGCAAATCGGCGATATTGGTCAGATAATACTGATACGTTCTGCCCATACTCCGGGCAAAGTCGCCAAGTTTCTCATTTACAACTGCGTCAAATTTCGCTTGCAGTGCTGCCACATCGGCTCCCGGTTTCAGAAGAAGATAGCTCGAAGCCGCGTGCATAGGCCAGCTATTGACCCAATTGCCAAAAACTTCAATATATAAGGGAAGTGTTGCAACCATATCGAAAGATAGTTCGGAATTATCCGGTATATCACGTACCACCGCGCTGACAAATACTTTACGTGGTTCACGCTTATCATTATGTATGGTTAACACTTGCCCGATAGGGTCTGATTCGCCAAAAAATAATTTTTGCATGGATTCCGTAATCACTACAGAGTTTGTATTGGATAAGGCCGACGTCAGGTTGCCCAAAACCACCTCATGAGCAAATACATTGAAGAAATTGGTATCGGCATAAATAACATGCTGAATGCGCAGGCTACGATCCTTATTCGATACCACATTCTCCTCCCACATTTCACAATACCGGGTATAATCCTGTATTTCCGGAAAACGGTCCTTCAAGGTGGGTGCCATTTGTATGGGCGTGCTGGGCCAATGATTGGCCAGGGCCCCATCCTTAAATATTCTGGTATGAATTTTATAAAGATGTTCAGCGTTTGGCTGGTAATTATCGAAATTCTGGTGGATATATACATAGTTAAAAATGTATATAAACGATACCAGTCCCAAGACCAGGGTTGCAATATTAAGAATGTGTGTGGTTTTATTGTTTAAAAATCGTCGGTACAAACGGATCATATCAATACGTAATTAGAAATTAACAATGAGTTTATTACTCATTGCACATTGCTCATTCATAATTGAATACTTTAATTTTCATTCACCGAAATAATCTTTCCGTCGAACAGGTTCACTACTCGGTGCGAGAAACCGGCATCGCGGTCGGAGTGAGTTACCATAATGATGGTAGTTCCTTCCTTGTTGAGCTCGGTGAGCAGCTTCATAACTTCCAGTCCGTTCTTGGAATCGAGGTTACCCGTTGGCTCATCGGCCAGTATCAGCTTGGGGTTGGCCACCACGGCACGTGCAATGGCTACCCGCTGTTGTTGTCCGCCGGAAAGCTGCTGCGGAAAATGTTTTTTGCGGTGCCCGATTTTCATGCGTTCCAAAACAGCTTCTACCATTCGCCTGCGCTCCGATCCCTTCAGTTTAAGGTATACCAGTGGCAGTTCCACATTTTCGTATACATTGAGCTCATCAATCAGATTGAAACTCTGGAATACAAAACCAATATTTCCCTTTCGCAGATCGGTACGCTGGCTCTCTTTGAATTTAGCCACCTCGGTACTGTTAAATACATAGCTCCCGCCTGAAGGGTTGTCCAATAAACCCAGAATATTTAACAGGGTGGATTTCCCACAACCCGAAGGCCCCATAATAGCAACAAATTCGCCCGCCTTTATATGCAGGTCCACCTTGTTCAGTGCTGTTGTTTCCACATCGTCAGTGCGGAATACTTTGCTTAGTTCTTTTGTTTGTATCATAATTTTATAGCTGTGAGATTTTGAGATATGAGATTTTGAGACAAACGATCCAATTTCTCATTCTCCGCACTCTGTTATTTATTTCTTTGTAATGTTTATTTTTTAAATCAGTTTCCGCCAATTTCATGTCCCACAATCTCACATCTCATCATCTCATCTCTATTTAAAAACCACCCTCTCATTCTCTCCAAAGCTCTCATAGCCCGAAGTAATTACCTGCTCGCCAGGTTTCAGGCCCTCCAGCACCTCGTAGTACAAGGGGTTTTGTTTGCCAATGCGAATATCGCGTCGGTACGCTGCCGAACCATCTTCGGCCACCACATAAACCCATTGCCCGCCGGTCGACTGGAAAAAACTACCCCTGGGAATCAGGATGGCCTGCTGGGTTTCGCCCAGTTCGAGGCTGATGTGGTAACTCTGCCCGGCACGAATATTTGCAGGTTGCTCCCCGGTAAAGATAAGATCTACTCCAAAACGCCCATCATGTACCTCGGGGTATACTTTAGTAACCTCCAGCTGAAAGGTATCGGCCTGTCGGTTAAAAGAGGCTCTCAGGCTGGTGCGTACCCGGTCGATGTAATGCTCATCTATGTCGGCGGTAATTTTAAAAGCACTCAAAT
Organism: Bacteroidota bacterium; assembly: GCA_003252385.1. Taxonomy (GTDB): domain Bacteria; phylum Bacteroidota; class Bacteroidia; order Bacteroidales; family UBA10428; genus UBA10428. The sequence continues at coordinate 165,152 of QKEH01000008.1, forward strand.
CGTTTACCTGCCCAATGCGTTGCCCCTTGTTGATGGATTGCCCCAGTTCGGCATCGAGAAAACCCAGTTGCCCGCTAATAGGCGCCTTTATGTTGAGCTCTTCCTGTTGCTGATAGATCAGTTCCAGGTTTTTCTGCATATTATCCAGGTTACATTGAATTTTCTCCACCTGGTTTTTCCGGTACACCGAATCTTGTCGTTGCCGTTCGAGGGTAAGCTCCAGCATTTGCCGGGTGAGCTCATAATCTTCCTTCGACAACAAATATTCCTCGTCGGAAATGAGCGTTTCGGCATGCAGACGTTGATTGCGATCGTACACCCGCTTGCGTTGAACCAATTCGAACTGCTGATTTAACAAATCGCGCTGTAAGGCCAGTTTTTGCTGTTGCATATTCAGCTCCGTTTCGCGCAGAAAGTTAGCCTTTTCGGCCAGCTGCGCTTCACTGCTCAATATATTCAGGCTTAAATTGGTATTGCTCAGACGCAAAATTACTTCGCCGCGGGAAACCATGGTTCCTTCTTCAAGCAGCATCGACTCCACCATACCACCTTCTACCGCATCGAGATATACTATGGATATGGGTTCGACAATACCAATAATTCGTATGTAATCCTGGAAAGCACCTTCGGTAATGGTTTCGATGGTAAGCTTATCGCGCTCGGTACGGTAGGTAGATCGGTTATCGCGAAATGCAAACAAAGCAACCCCGGTGAGTACCACCAATCCCATACCTATAAACTTATAATGCCGGGGTTTGACCCATCGCTTATCCTCAATCTTTCGATCCATCGTTTCTATGGGAGTATCATTCATCCTGTTTCAAATTATGCATTTTCAAATGTTTCGGGGAGTAGGCCTTCGCCTACACCCGTCACATTTATCGAAAACCTATTTCTATTTCTTACCCAGGTAAATCAAGGGGCATGCCAAATACTCATTGCGCTGATTATCTTATATATAATCTAACAACCCCTATCCCACCTGTCAAGAATATCGACAGAATTGTGTAAAATATTTTTACACTTGCTTGAAGCCAGCGGGAATCATGGATACCTTTGTTATAACCGTACTGGCCTTGAAAGGTCGAAAAAATTACCGGCTATGCTGAAAGGAAAAATTCTTATAGTAGATGACAATAAAAGCGCACTAAGTGCTTTACGCCTGCTCCTACAGTTCGAATTTGATGAAGTAAAAACCCTGAGCAGTCCCAACCAGATTAACAGCGAATTGCAAAAGCTGGATTACGACCTGATTTTGCTCGACATGAACTTTTCGGCTGGAATCAACACCGGAAATGAAGGTTTGTACTGGCTGGATGAAATTAAAAAGCAGGCCCCTGCCACCGAAGTGATCATGATTACTGCGTATGGCGATGTGGAGTTGGCCGTGAAGGCACTGAAGCGTGGTGCTGCCGATTTTATCCTGAAACCCTGGGAAAATGAAAAGCTGATTGCCACCCTGCATTCGGCGTTCCAGCTTCGCCAGTCGAAACAGGAGGTAGGCCATTTACGAAGCCGTGAACGATCGCTCAAACACGAACTAAATGCTGCGCAACCGATTATTGTGGGCACCTCGCCCGGAGTTTTACGAATGATGAAGCTGATCCAAAAGGTGGCTCAAACCGATGCCAACATTCTGATTACCGGCGAAAACGGCACCGGCAAGGAACTGGTAGCCCGCGAGATTCATCGTAAATCGAAGCGAAGCGACGAGGTGCTGGTTACCGTGGATATGGGCTCCCTAAACGAAAACCTTTTCGAGAGCGAACTTTTTGGCCATAAGAAAGGTGCCTTTACCGACGCCCGGGAAGACCGAGTGGGTAAAATGCAATTGGCCGATAAGGGCACTCTCTTCTTCGATGAAATTGGCAACCTGAGCCTTCCCCTTCAATCGAAATTACTGGTAGCACTGGAAAGTCGGGTGGTAGTGCCGGTTGGTGGCAACCAACCCGTTCCGGTCGATATTCGACTGATCAGTGCTACCAATTGCAATCCGGAACTCATGGTTTCCCAAGGCAGTTTTCGCGAGGATTTGCTCTACCGGCTCAACACCATTCACATTGAAGTACCTCCCCTGCGCGACCGCGGCGAGGATATTGAACTACTCTCCCATTTCTTCCTGAAGCGTTTCGAAAATAAGTACCATAAAAACTCTCTGACACTGAGCCCTCAAGCTGTTAAAAAACTCACCAAGCACGCTTGGCCGGGGAATATCCGCGAGCTGCAACACACCATTGAAAAAGCAGTGATCCTCTCCGAAGGCAGTAACCTCAAAGCCGAAGATTTTATATTCCGGGCTCCGGGACGAAAAATGCACGCGCCCAATCAAACTCTTGAAGATATGGAACGCGACCTGATTGAGGATGCCATGGAACGCAACGATGGCAATTTGACCGCAACGGCCGATCAGTTGGGCATATCGCGACAAACCCTCTACAACAAAATTAAGCGGTATGACCTTTAAGTTTCTCAATACCGCGCTTATCCTTCGTCTGTTGCTGTTCCTGCTCGCGGGAATACTGCTGGGATACTCTCTGCACTCCGGCCAGTTGCAATGGACGGTTATCCTTTCCATTATTTCAGTGGCACTACTAATCCACGTGCAACTCTATTTTAACCGCATCAACGAAAAACTGAGCTATTTCTTCGATGCGGTCCGCAACGAAGATTCCACCCTTCATTTCAACGAAAACACAGGACACAAAGCCACTAAAGAACTACATGCCAGCTTAAACAAGCTGAATGCCACCCTTTCCGAAATAAAAATACGCAACGAGTACAACGAACGGTTTTATCGCGAACTACTCCGGTATTCAGCTACGGGAATTGTGGTTGTCGATACACGGGACTATGTAGAACTGATCAACGAGGCCGCGCTGCGACTGCTGGACTTACCGGCCATGGCCCATTTGGGTATCCTGCAGCAAAAAAGAACCGAACTGCATACCCTGATGAAAGAACTGCAGCCCGGTCAGGTACGCACCTTAAAATACCTCAGAGGCCAGCAAATACATCCGCTTTCGGTGCAGGTAGCCGATGTGCAGTTTGGTAACCTGTGCTACCAGGTATTCTCCTTACACGATATTAAGGTGGAAATGGAAGAAAACGAGGTGGAATCGTGGCAAAAACTCATCCGGGTACTCACCCACGAAATTATAAACTCGGTAGCGCCCATTACTTCGCTGAGTGCTACCATGCAACGCTTCCTGAACTTTGAAGATGCCAGCCAAACCGACACCTATCTGGCCAAGGCTCGCGAAGGCCTGATGGTAATAGAAGAAACCGGAAAGGGACTGATGCACTTTATAGACAACTACCGGCGACTGACCAAGCTCCCCAAACCCATATTCAAAGCAGTTGGGATCCAAGACTGGATCCACCGCATCGAACTATTGCTCAGGGATCGTTTTGAAGAAGAGCACATACAGTTTAAACTCCAGCTTCAATCGTCTCAAAAAGAAATACCGGCTGACGAAAAACTCCTCAGCCAGGTCTTGATCAACATTCTGAAGAATGCCATGGAAGCCATGCAGGATGCTCCCGTTCGCGAAATAATCATCAAAACCCGTGACGCAGAAGGCAAAATGCAGCTTTCGATATCCAATACCGGTAAACCTATACCTGCCGATTTACTTGATAAAATTTTTATTCCATTTTTTAGCACTAAAGAGCAGGGCTCAGGTATTGGACTCAGCATTTCGAGGCAAATTATGCGACTGCACAAGGGCAGTATCTCCGTGCAGAGCTCCGAAGACCAACGAACGGTTTTCGTTTTAACTTTTTAGGCTCACCTGTTTGGTTACTACGAACCTGAGTTGAATCATCTGCATTAAGCTGAACAGTTATACCCGGCACCTGACTCCAATCAATAGCTGAAGAGCAATCCATCAATTTGTTTTAATCTGTATACTGAGCAGGCAATAATACACCCTGCCATTTCTTCAATTTCGTGAATGGCACACATCCAAATGGTACGTTTTCTTACCTCCATTTCAATTCAACAGGCTTATAAAATTAAAACGCCCTGAAGGTTTCTTCAGGGCGTTTCTCTTATGCTTTCTAGATATTACTGAAACGAGACCGTCACCCCACCTCCAGAGGTGCGCAATACCACCGGTATGCCGCCTCCGTTCATTTTACCCTGTATGGCGTTCTTTTGTGTCTGCCCCGAGAAGTTCTCCAGCGGTATGGACACCTTGTTGCCCTTCAAATCCAAATCCATACCCAGTCCTTTGGGAATACTCACACGTATACTGCCCCCGCTGGTAGTTAACTCGAGTTTTCGGCTTAATCCGGTAATGTCGGCCTGAATGGAACCTCCGCTGGTCGATGCAGAAAGATATTCGGCATATCCAATAACCGAAATACCACCCCCGCTGGTCGAAACTTCAGCTTCGCCAAGAATGTCGGTCAGATGTATTCCTCCACCGCTGGTATGTCCGGATATGGTTCCATAGGCCTTATCCACAGTAATACTGCCTCCACTGGTATGCAGCGTCAGGTGCCCCTTCTGATCCTTCACCTGAATGGATCCTCCGGAAGTAGTAGCATCCACCACCCCGGTAACCGATTCGATACGAATGCTTCCCCCACTGGTTTTCAAGGATTGATCCCCTTTCAGGGCATCGGCCTGTATGCTGCCCCCGCTGGTAAGCAGTTTACTGGCTACTCGGGTAGGAGCAAATACAATGAACGAAATATTTGCCCGCTTCCACAAAGAACTATAACTGGTGCGCTTGGCATGAGCAATCACCGTATTCCCGCTTTTTTCAATTTTTATTTCATAGTAGGCCTTCAATTCATCCAACATAGGGTCGTTCGGCTTCAACAGGTGTCCGTCCACCTTGACGAAAGCCTGAACTTCCACTTCGCTTCCATTGCCCCCATGCAATTCTATACTTCCTCCTGATGTTTGTACACTGAGTTTTCCATCATCTGTCTGATTGAACTTCTTCACAATGGATGGATCTGCCCCCCAGCTATTCGTTTTGTGCCGGACGTTTTGCACCGGTTTGTTCTCATCCGGCAAGGGGTTGGAATTTATTTTGTTCGCTGCTGAAATATCCAGCCGTGCCAGGTTATTCGATGCATTCGCTGCAGTGGACAAATTGCCTTGCCGGTCATCTGGTTCGTGCTCGGCAACCTCCTGGTTGCTCTCTTGCTGTTGCAGCGCAGACAGATGGTTTCCACGGAGTTCAGCTCGGGAATTTTGAATCGACATTGCATCCGGTTGGTTTATCATACCGGATGCAGCCTCCCGGGGTTCTTCCCCGTTGGCGTTGTTAACGTTTTGCTCGGTTCGTAGTTCTTGTTCCGATTTCTGTTTGGTGTAGGCAAAAGATACCAGGCAAACTACGACCACAATTATCGTGGCCAGAAATGCTTTGATTTTAAAATTGGTCTTCATGGTTTCGTGAATAATTAATCGTTGTATTCTTTGTTTAAGTTTCTTTTGGTTGCCTGCAAAAGCCACTGCAAACCGGGGCTGAACCAGCGATAATGCTGCCATTTCGGTGAGCGACCGGGCGAGGGTCATTTCGCTGGCACCTCCCTGAATGGCCATATCATCGCAGGCATGCTCACGCTCGGTACGCAGAGCCGACGAAAGCCACCATATACCCGGATGGAAAAAAAAGACGGTTTCCAAAAAACTCTGGATTAGGTTCACCAGATAGTCGTTCCTATTAATATGGGCCAACTCGTGCAAAATGATAGTTTCCAGTTGCTCGGCCGACAAACCTGTAAGTACCGTAGCCGGAAACAGGATCATCGGTTTTGCGTGGCCAATAACTATGGGGGTGACAATTTTAAGGGAACTGGCTCCTCTTACCAGTCGAGCAACATTCAACTTTAAGCTCAACTTTATAATCAATTCCTGGATCGACTCGCTAACGGGTTGCGCAATACTCCTTAATCGAAGCATCCATACCATACCCCCAACATACTTCAGGAAGAGAAAAACAAAACCCAGAAACCAAATGGCGACCAGGGCTGGCAAATGTTTTTCGAAATACGAAACGAACCACAGGCGCAAACCGGATTCCTGGCTCCTATTGCCCGTCGAAGCAAGATTGGAAGTAAGCGATGCCGGGAGCAAACGCACATCGGCTTCATGTTGCAGGGTCTGAGGTTGTATTTGTTCATTCATTACTTTCAGTACCGTACCAGGGTTATAATGCCTGACAAAAGTAACTGCCGAGGTCATGCAAATACCCATAAGGACCAGCACCAGCAGCGTGTAGCGCACATGGGCTTTTTTTTGATGCGTAGCCGCAAGCAAACCAAGTGCCAGCAGGGTTCCTAAGGCAATTTGCCAGATGGAATGAACCAAAGTCCACCCAAGTGCCTCAATTAAGGGATTTTCAGCGAGAAGAGCCATGGTTTTCATATTCGGTTGTTTTTTTCCATATCATCCAACATTTTCCGTATTTCATTTATTTCTTCCTGCGAAGCCGAATAGCTGCCCAGGGTTTTCATGATCAACCGTTGGGCCGATCCCATAAATGCACCATCAAGCAGTTTATCAATCAGAACTCTCTGGGTATCGTCCTGCTGAAGTTCCGCATAATACAAATGTTTTTTACCTTCTGTCACGCGCCGCACATACCTTTTTTGGGTCATTATTTGCATGATTTTCAGAGTAGTGGTATACCCGGTAGGGCGCTCCTGATTAATACATTCATTGATTTCCTTTACCGTCTGCGGCTGTTTCTGCCACAAGAGTTGTAAGATCTCCAGTTCGGAGGCAGTTGGCTTATTCATTTTATCTACGAATTAGTTCGTAACAAATATATACGAAGTTGTTCGTAATAAAAATATTTTGTACGAATTTTTTCGTAATTATTTTACCAAAGGAAATAGATTTTCACATTTTTCGGGTGACTGTAAATCCTTCAGGTATTGAAAAGACAGGATCTGGAAAGTTTCTTTCGGGCTGAACGGTATATGGATGGGTACCGTCCTTTTATACCTGCTCCGCAAGAGGTATCGGAACCAACTGAAAACGCCCCAAAACAGGATGATGGTCGGTATGTTCAAATTCCAGATTGATGGTTTCCACCCCAAGTACCCGAACATTGGGCGATGCCAGGAAATAGTCGATAATGGTGGTTTCAGTTTTCCCCTTGTGGTAAGGAGCCTCAACACAGCGGTTACTGGGCGTACGGCTATCGAATGCCCAGTGCCAATCGGAGGGCAATAAATCCTGAGCCACTTGCATAAAATGAATACTATCCAATTGCCATCCCAAAATTTCAGGCTTCATTTCGGGCGGGCACAGGTTCCAGTCGCCGCCCACTATTACGTAATTGCCCTGCCGGTATTCGCTTGTAACAAATGTCTTGAGTTGTTCCATTTGTTGCTTTCGCGCCTTCTCATCGCCAAAAGCCGAATTGTGGGTGTTCACCAGCAGCAGCTCCCCTCCCGACTGTACCGGATAACGGCACACCATAAAGCACCGGTCAAGCATAAACAGCTGCAGGGGAAAGCTAAAATCACCCTCGTAGGAATGGCGGGTAACTACATGGGGCTGAAAGCGGCTCAGGGTGGTTAGCCCGGCCAGCACCCTTCCCATGGGTTTGCACAGGGGCGAGGGCACAAACAGCACCTTGTAGTTTGTAGCAAAAAACGAGGCAAAATCAGGACGGAGAGAACGAAGCACAGCATATTCATCCTGATAGTAACTCCGTTTCGAATACCGGTCGACCTCCTGTAGCAAGAACACATCTACGGTATCCTGCTGTTTGATATACCTGCTTATAGCTTCCAGATTGATTGCCGTTTGTGTCTTTGAAGCCCGTACCTGCTGCCCTCCTTCATAAAAGAAATCCATATCCTTATCGAGACCCGCATAACCGATATTCCAACTTAACAGATGAATTACTGCAGTGTCGCGCAAGACCGTTGCAGTTGGCGGATCTGCCACCGTTTCAAGTGCTTCGGGACGGTAATCGGTAATCCCTATCAGAACAAAAAAAATAACGGGTAACGAAAGGGCTCCTACCCCTATCCATACGAAACCTGAAAACCGTCTCATGACAAAATATTTCCTTTTAAAAAATGAAACGTACCGCAAACCGGCCCTTCTCACCGGAACTCTACGCTATACCCTTCAAAGTTATGTCGAAAAAATCATACTGTACCCATTTTAAATTCAACATTCGTTTAAACCGTTTTCCGGTACCGCCAAATAGCCAGAGCATTGGTGCACACGGCATATACCGAAATGGCTAGCAGTTCGTGTCGAATATCGGAAAAACCGGAACCTTTTAACAATACCATGCGGATTACCCGGATAAAATACGACATGGGATTGATAACATTCAACTGCCGGCCCCAATGTGGCATGTTCTCTGCAGCGGTAAAAAGGCCACTCATTAAAACAAAGATCATTACAAAGAAGAACGAAACAAAAAGTACCTGTTGCTGGGTATTGGAAATGGTAGATATAAACAGCCCGATACCCAGAACGGCAATTAAATAAACGGCTGCAAACGCCAGCAAGGTGAGTACGCTCCCTTCCACCGGCACATGGAATAACAAACGGGCAATGAGCAGGCCAAATAAGAGGTCGAACAGGCCTATAATCAGGAACGGTATCAGCTTGCCGGCAATAAACTGATATTTGCGTATGGGGGTTACATTGAGCTGTTCAATAGTTCCGGCTTCTTTTTCTTTTACCAAGTTCATCCCCGACATCAGCCAGCCGATAACCGTAACCAGAATCACCAGGATACCCGGAGCCATGTAAATGCGATAGTTCAGCTCGGGATTGTACCAGTGCCTGACTGTGGTGGACACGCTTTTTAGGTCGGCCATCGACACACCTTGCTCCATCAGAATATTTCGGGAATAGCTTCCTATTACGGCACTACAATAGGCCAGGGTAAGTTCGGCCATGCTGCCGTTTATACTATTAAGAAGCAGCTGCACCGAGGTACTCCCCTCGCTGGTCAGCTGCCGGCTGAACCCTTCGAGGATGACACATACCACCTGGGCAGCATCGGTGTGCAGCGCCTGCATCCCCGCCTCAACATCGGGGGTTGAACCGGTAGCAATGAAAAAAGGAGAACCACTCAGGGTATGGATCAAAGCAATCGATTCAGTGCTCCGATCACCATCGACAAAGTGAATACGAATGTGTTTTATTTCGAAGGATGCGGCATAAACCAGCACCAGCATCTGAATAATGGGCACCATAATAATGGCGGTGCGCAGAAATTTATCGCGACGGATCTGTAAAAATTCTTTGCGAACAATGTGCAGAATGGTTTTCATAATGGATACTGGTTTTAGGACAGGCGGATTTGAAATTTTCGGACACTGATCAGAATAAAACCGGCCAGCATCAGCACCATGATAGTCAATTCTTTCCAGATGTCTACAAGACCCGATCCCTTGAGCATCACCCCTTTCAGTGCCGAAAGAAACCAGCGGGGCGGCATCAGGTTGCTAAGCAAACGCAATGGAAGGGGCATATTCTCTATGGGAAAAATAAACCCCGAGAGCAGTATGGTGGGCAGCATGAGCCCCACCAGCGATATAAGCATTGCCGCCTGCTGGGTTTTTACGGCAGTAGATATGGCAATACCCAGAGAAAGGGCAAGCAGGATAAACAGAAAACATAACCCAAAAAGCAGCGCTACACTGCCCCGAACCGGCACATGGAACAGAAAATGCCCTACCCCAACAATAACCAGCGAATTAATCACCGAGAGGCTCAGGTAGGGAACTACTTTACCGAGGATAATTTGCAACGGGCGCAATGGCGATACCAGTAGAATCTCCATGGTACCCATTTCCTTTTCCCGGGCAATGGATACAGAAGTCATCAACGCCGAAATCAGCATCAGGATCAGTGCAATGGTGCCCGGCACAAACATATTGGCCGACCGCAACTCTTCGTTGTAAAACATGCGATGTTCTATGCGAATGGGTGGTTTGAAGGCTTGAGGCGATTGCTCAGCAACAAATTCGTTGATGATGGATTGGGTGTAGTTAGTCAGTATTCCGGCA